>NZ_JBHYJI010000028.1:60222-90481 GCF_042740435.1 Streptomyces sp. NPDC059002
GTCCAGTCGGGAGAGCTGTGACGAAGGGCCCCTGAGACACCTCTCGGGGGCCCTTTTTCGTGCCCGATGGAACCGCGCGGGCAGCCCTGCGGTCCTCATGGTCGAGCGATGCCGACCATCCGAAGCAGGAGATCGTATGAGCGGCTATGCTGCGGCAGACGGCGCGCACAAATGTGCGCGACGCGCCGTTAGGGGCGGTAGCTCAGCCGGTTAGAGCAGCGGACTCATAATCCGTCGGCCGTGGGTTCGAGTCCCACCCGCCCCACCTCGGCGGGTCCGTGCAGAATCGTTCTGACCTGCGCGAACGTATCCGCGAGGGCCGCCACGTAAACCGTGGCGGCCCTTTTTTCACCCTCGGATCAAGATCCAGGGGACGGCTCAGGGGACGCGAGGCTTCCCGAATGTTGGTGATGTACCCTAGTTATGTACATCATGGACTCGTGGATGGGGTGGTCGGCATGTCCGTTACCCAGATCGATCTAGACGATGAGGCGCTGGCTGAGGCGATGCGGCTGATGGGTGCTCCCACAAAGAAGGAGACCGTCAACGCGGCTCTGCGGGACTACGTCGCTCGCATCAAGCGGCTTGAGGCTGCGGAGAAGCTGGCCGTGAGGGGCGAGCAGGGCGAGTTCGAGGCCGCAGCGGCTGCGCACGACGCCGCCAAGCGTGCGCGGCGGGCAGCCTTCGAGTGATCACGTACCTGCTCGACACATCGGCGCTGTGGCATCTGTTCCGGACGCCGGGGGCGCTGCGGTCTTGGGAAGGGCACATCGCTGCTGGCGTGTTCCATATCTGCGAGCCCACGAGGGCGGAGTTCCTCTACTCGGCCACGAGCTCAGCTCACCGTGACGAGCTGGCTGAGGAACTGGACGCGTTGTGCCAGCTCTCTCCGGTACCGAAGAATGCCTGGCGCTGGGTCGACACAGCGCAGTACAAACTCACTCAACACGGGCAGCATCGCGCGGCGGGCCCTATCGATCTCTTGGTGTGTGCGACGGCGGCTCACCACGGGCATGTCGTGCTCCACGTGGACAACGACTTCGCTGCCGTGGCGGCAGTTCTCAAGGATGTTCAGCAGCGGGATGTCCGGGCCTGACGGGACTCGCTCGGCTGGACGATCTGGGCCGTCGCATTGCCGTGTGCGCGGCCATAGCTGTGCTGATTGGAGGGCCTGTCCCTGCGGGAGCCTCCCCAAGGTCGAGCGATGCCTTGTTCGGATTGCTGATCGGGGCGTAGATCACTGTCCGAGGAAGGTGAACCTGGACCATTCCCTGAGAGCAGCTGCCGCGCCGTCCAGATCGGCCAGGCGTGCGGCAAGGGTGGCCTCCGCGAGCCGGGTTGGCAGGGCGGCGCTGAACTTGAGGCCGTTCAGCGCACGCGCATCCACTGCGGGAAGGCACAGCTGATCAGCAGCCTCCGAAAGGGCCTTCCTCCACTCCGGGGGTGCCACGTCCTCGCGGAGTCGAATGCTGGTGTCGGTCGGCCTCTGGAGTGGATCGGCGACCGAGGTGAGTGTGGCGGCCAGGGTGGCGTTGGCCCGGTACCCGGCCCAGGTCCACCAGCGCACGTTGGTGTCACGCCCGCCCCTGACGATGACTGTCCCGTCCGGGTGGACCAGTTCCGAGCTGCTCTCGCGGGCCTGGGCGAGCGCCGTCTTGGCGCGCATAGTGAAGGTGACCGGCGGGTCGGCGCCGAGGAGCACTTCTCGTGCCGCGCGTGTCAGTTCGTACGAGGAGGTCCGCCCGGAACCTGCTCCTACCCAGCGCGCCTTGCCGCCCCCGTCGACGGGCTCGACGAAGCACCGCCGCCGGGACCAGTCGATGTACGTCACCTGCCAGCTCTGGCCGGCAAGGAGCAGGCGCCGAGGACCCGCCACCTCTTCGGTCAGCAGCGCGGGATTGGTCGTGCCGATCTCGGTACGACCGGCGAGCACTGTGAATTCCGGCGCAGCGGTGAACACCGCAGTGAGGTCCATGAAGTGCCGGTAGCCGAAGCGTCGTTCGGCCTCAGGGCCGATGAACAGCATCCCTCCGTCCCGGTCCAGAAACCCTTCTTCGATCAGGTGGCGCACGATGGGTTCGGCGGAAGGTCCGAAGGGGGCGAGCCCTCCCCACCATTCCTGCCACAGGCGATCCCCGACCCGATGTTCTTGCAGACAGAGGGCCAGTACTTGTTGGGCGACGATGTGCCGGGGGTCCGGTGGAGCCAGTACCGGCTCCACCCAGCCACGCGACCACAGGAGCAGTAGGGCTGCCGCGCCGATCAGTCCATCCTCATCGATGGTGAGGAACAGGCAGTTGCGAGTGGAACCTGGCCGCCGACCGGTACGGCCAAGACGCTGGAGGAAAGACGCCACGGTGGCGGGCGCATCGATCTGGATGACGCGGTCCAAGTCACCCACGTCGATGCCGAGTTCCAGCGTGCTGGTGGAAACGATCACGCAGTCGCGTGCCTCAGCGAAGGCTTCCTCTGCTCGCCGCCGTTCATCCACGGACAGAGACGCGTGGGACAAGAACGTGGTCACGCCCTTGGCCCGGAGGCTTTCTCCGAGTTTCTCGACCTGTCTGCGCGATTCGCAGAACACCAGCCGCTTCTCGCCGCGGTGCAGGGCTGAGATGACCGTTGCCGCGTTCTCCAGGGACCCCACATAGTCGACCTGGATGTCGCCGGGCGGCGGTAGCGCAGGAGATTCCTCGCGCAAGTGCGGCGCAACGACTTGCGCCGAGCGGCGCCCACTCCTCGAGCCTTGCAGCCAGGCGAGCAGCTGATCCGGATTGCCCACCGTCGCCGAAAGCCCGATCCGTTGTACCGGTTGTCCCACCATGTGCTGCAGTCGTTCAAGAACGGCCAGGAGGTGCCATCCCCGGTCATCCCCTGCAAAGGCGTGTACCTCGTCGACGACGATGGTCTGCAGTCCGGAGAAGAACGCCCGGTGATCCACATTGGTGCTGACGAGCATCGCTTCCAGCGATTCCGGTGTGGTCAGCAGGAGGTCCGGCCGGTCTCGCAGGATCTTCTTGCGACGCGGCTGTGACACGTCCCCGTGCCACAGGGCGGCCGTCCGCCCCAGCCAGGAGGTGTACATCTCCAGACGCGGCAGAAGGTTGTTCAGCAGAGCCTTCAGCGGACAGACATAGAGCACCGAGGTGCCGGTCCAGCTCTCCTGCGCCATTTTTGACAGCAGAGGGAAGGAGGCGGCCTCAGTCTTCCCTCCGGCAGTCGGGGCCAGAAGGACCGCATCCGATCCATCGAGCAGTGGCTCGATCGCCTCTTCCTGCAGAGGGCGCAGGCCCGGCCAGCCCAGGGTGTTGACGATGTGATGGACCAGCCCGGGGTGCAAGCGGTCAAGCGGCTCGGGGGCGCCAGTCATGGCAGCTCCAGCTCGATCTCGTCGGGGCTGTCGGCTGCCGCGTTTCGCTCGACCTCGCTCAGCTCTGCGGCGTTCACTGTCAGTGCGTAGTGCTTACGCGGGTCGAAGTCGTCGAATTCATCGACCCGGTCCAGCACGTCCGCGACGAGCTTGCGCAGGAACAGCCGCGGAGCGATCCCGGCCCGTCCGCCAAGTTTGCCCGTCATGGCGGTGGCCAGCTCGGCGACGTAGGCATCGTCGACCCGTGCGGCGATACGCTCAGGGTTCTTGGCGGTGCCTGCGTACAAATCCCGTACGGAACGGCCTAGTTCGCCCAGTCGTGCGAGGTCAAATCCGGTCAGCCGCAGCTGAACCGCTCGTGGGGAATCGAAGCGCGGGTCGGTCGAGAAGTCCGTCGCCAACCGCTGGGCGAGCGGTGGGAGTCGCTGGACGCCTTGCTGCCCGTCGTAGAAGGCGGGGGTGCCGGTGATGACCAGGAAGAGCCCGGGGAAGCGGCCCGCGTCGATCTCGTCGAGAAGCTGGCGCAGCGCGTTCAGACCCTTCTCCCGCACATCTCCCCGGACACGCTGCAAGGTCTCGATCTCGTCCAGGACCACAAGCAGTCCGGGATGCCCGCAGTCCCTCAGTACGGTGAGCAGCCCCTGGAGGAAGCCGAGCGCCGCGAAGTGGTCCAGGTCCCCGCGTACTCCCGCGGTCCGTCGTGCGGTGGCGGCTACTGACTTCTGGCCGCCGAGCCAGGCGATCACGGCCTCGGCCGTCGCCGAATCCCCGGCGAGGGTGGCCTTGCGGTAGCCGCGCAGAGCCGCGGAGAAGGCAGGCGTGGTCTGCGCGACAGCACGCAGGCGTTCCTCCATCAGGTCCTCGACCGCTGCCTCCAACGCTTCATTGTCCTTGGCGAGTTCGGGATATGCCTCGTCCACCTCCTCCTCAAGGGTGTAGAACCATCCGTCGATGATCGAGCGCAGCGCACTGGCCGATTCGGTCGCGGTGGTCAGTCGCTCGGTAAGCCGGCGGTAGACGGTCTCCAGCTTGTGCAGCGGAGTCTCTGTCTCGGAGATCTGGATTTCGGCGGTGGCGAACCCGGCGCGCTTGGCCCGTTCGGCGAGCCAGCGGGCAAAGAAGGTCTTGCCGGACCCGTACTCTCCACGGATCGCATGGAAGGAGGCGCCACGCGATGCGATCGTGGAGATCCGCTCATCCAGCGCGGGCGCGAAACGCTCCAGGCCGACTGCGAACAGGTCGAGTCCCGACTGCGGTACGGTCCCGCGCCGTAGCGCATCGATGACCTCGCGTCGGCGAGCCGCGCTGATGGATGAGACGCTCACACACTCACCTCGGACAGTTCGAACTGCTCGCGCAGCGTCTCACGGTTGAGCCGGACCCTGGTCCGGGAGTCGATCAGGCCGATGACTTCGTAGCCCTCGATGTTCAACAGCCGCGTCAGCACGGTCACCAGGCCTTCGGGCCGGGTGTTCGTACGGCCTCCCGAGCTGATGGCGGCTGCGGCGACCGCCGCGAGCGAGAGCGTGCCGCCCGCGTGGTCGAGCGCATCGATGACGGCGACCACCACCTTGTGCTCCGGTGCCTTGCGGACGAACTTGCGCTGATGCTTGTACATCGTGGTGCCGACGATCTGCTGGCCGAGCGTGAACACGGCGGGTTCCGCCGGGGGAGCGGTGGCGGGCGCCTCGACCGCGTCGTCAGGGAAGAGCTCGCCCTCCTGCGGCCGTGGCTTCGGCTTGGCCTGTGCCGCCCTGTTCGGCTTGGCAGGTACGGGTATGGGTGCGGAGGTGGCCTCGCCTTCCCACCACGTCGGCTGCACGGACTCGCGTGGCAGTTCGCGCCATCCCGCGGGTGCCAGTTCAGCCGACGGGGCCAGAGCCAGTACCGGCACCGTCACCTCAGCGAGCGCAGCTCCGCCGTGATACCCGGCCTTGCGTGGGGTGTAGCGGATCTCCTCCGACCAGGGCACGGTGACCCGGCCTCCGTTCTCCAGTACGCGTGGTCCGGTGAGTGCGACCTCTCCCTCGCAGAGCACCGGTCCCGTACGCCAGCGGGCCGCCTCCACTCCCTCAGCGGCCGTGGGCCCGACTTCGGTTCCTGTCCGATCCAGCACGTGCCCGTGATCGGAGACCAGCACCACCGGACGGCCTTGTCCGCGCGCGGAGTTGAGGAGCTCGGCGAGGTAGGTGACCCGGCTCACCGGCCAGTCGGCGAGTGAGCTCTGCTCTCGGTGATCGAGACTCTCGTCGATCGTGTTCAGTACGACACCGACTACGTCCTCCGAAGCGATCGCTGCGACCAGTCGTGGATCGAGGAGTTGTCCGGCGGGTCCGGGGATCTCGCTCTTGTGGAAGAGGACCGCCGTGTGCTTGTGCTTCTTCCAATAGGCGGCAAACCCCTCCTTCTCCACGCCCTCGCCGCCCGACACCGGCCGTCCGCACAGTAGCGTCGCCCGGCTGACGGCGGTCACCGAAGGGATCATTGCGACAGCGGCGGCCCGCCCCTCCTCCCCGGACAGCTCGCTCCACCGCCCCGCACCGGTCAGTTCCTCGCCGAGCTGGACTGCGACCGCACTGCTCATCCCGTCCAGGACGAGCACCAGTGGCGGCCTCCGTTTCGCCAGCGGCACTGCGACCTTCAGCATGACGTCCTCGATGGGTAGCACATCACCAGGCTGCGTGGCGGTGGCGTGCTGAATCCACGGCCCGAGCTGGGCAGCGAAAGCCTCGTCGAGCTGGGCCCGTCGTCGTCGTGCCGCATCGTGCAATGTGCGGTAGGCGTGGGCAAGGGCAGGCTCGGCCTCTGCGTCCCCCACCCACAACTGTGCCAGCGCCCGGTCCGCCCAGCCCCAGTCGGCGACATGTGCGCGTACAGCCTGGCCTATCGAGGACACTGACGGTTCCGGAGTGTCCAGCCAGCGCCGCAGCCGCACCGCCATGCGTGCGAGCTCGACCCGCTTTGGGTAGAGGACGGACGCGAGTTGATGCTCTGCAACACGTTCCCAGGCGGCCTGAGCGGCTTGTGGCCCTTCGGACAGGGCATCGGCCAGCTGGCGCAGCCGCGCCTGGAAGCCGGACGGAAGAAACGGATTTCCGGCCAGTGCGGTGGTCAGATGGGCGTTGTCCGCCAGCCGATCAGCCTGGTGCACCACATCGACAATCCGCTGCCGGGCCTCCTCGCTCTGCGGCCCTCGGCCCGAAGCCTCGCCGATCCAGCGGGTCAGGGTGCCTTCCACCGCCCGCGCGTAGGCGCGCAGTTCGGAGGGGCGGGACCCCAATCCGAACACCGATCCCAGTGCCACAGCCGCGTCGGCCGACGCCGTGTCCTCTGTCATGACGGAGGCCAGCACACCCAGAGCGGTGGCCTCTGCCCCCCGCCCCTGGAGAGCGAGCCGCAGCAGCACGGGCGCAGCTTCACCCGCGCTCTGCGCCAGCCATTCGGTGATGCCCTGGCGTTCGGCCTCCGGTAGCGCGGCGAGGCGCTCGGGGCCTCCGGGCGTACGGGACCAGGCCAGCAGCGCGTCGACATCCACCGGTGTCCCGTCTTCGAAGACACCATCGAGGCCGAGCCGCACCCCGATCAGGGCGCGCATCGCCGCGTCCAGCGTGAGCACGGTTCCGCGCTGCGGCCAGCCGCCCTGTACGGCATCGGGCTCGGCGTCGATCAGAGCGCCGGGCAGCCACAGCCATGGGTCGCGCCGTATCCGCGGGTCGAGGTCGGCGGCGCCGAAGAGCTGCTTGACGATATCGGCCTCGTCGACGGTGATGATCTTTGAGCGCACCATTTCGCCGAGCAGGTCGAGGCTGATCCGCTCTCCCGGCACATCCGTGGTGAGAACTAGCAAGTCCGCGCCTTCGGTGGCCAGATGGGCCTGCCAGGCATCGGTGAGGCCGAGCACCGAGGTGGTGTGGGCAACCCGGACCTTACGGCGTACCCCGTCGCCGACCGGCACGCTGAACTCCTCGGGCCCGCTCGCCGCGTACTTCCCGTGTACGAGCAGCAGTCGTCGGCCCTTGGTGTGGGCAAGACGAGTGGTGAGCAGTCCGGTAATGACCCGCTGGTCGAGTTCGGGCACGAGAGCTCCCATCAAAGATCGCCACCCGGCACGCTCGCGTCGTCATCCCGATCGGAGTGCAGCACTTGCCAGTTGATCTCTATCTCGACATCCGGATGCGCGGCCGCGTAGTCGCGAATCTCGTCCTGTACGTCGGCGAGGGCCCTGCGGAGGGCGTTCTCCAGCGCACTCCCGCCCCCCGCGGAGGTGACCCGGCGTGAGCGACGGGAGGTCACCGGCGCGGTGACGGTGGGTGGGGAGGGCTGTGGCGGCCGACTGTTCGAGCGCGGGCTGACATCGCTGGTGCCAGTCCCGGTGCTGGTCCCAGGACCAGTGCTGGGACCGGGGGAATCTACCCCGGGCTCGACGGCCGGTGGGGGTGGGGGCGAAATCGGCGCGACGGTGCTGAGCCGCGCCGCCTCGTTGATCAGGGCCACGGCATGGCTGCGCGCCCCGCCGAGGACCGGCTTCAGCTTGGTGTCGACTTCGTTCGCCGACGCGGCGTCCGCGATCTCGGTGAGCAGCCGTTCGGACCGGTCGGCGAGGTCGTCGCCGCGTCCGGTGTACTTCCGTACGCTGTCGATCAGCTCCCAGTCGGTGTCCTCCAGCGTGTCCAGGACCTCCTGGGCCGAGGAGATCACCTTGCCCAGATCGAAGAACGTGGTCGCATACGTCGCTGCCGCCAGTTCCCGGGCGAGCGGTGTCGCCTCCGGAGTCTGCTTGATCCGTGCCAGGAGGTCCGCCGCGTCCCGCACCGACTGCTCGCGCGGGGTGGGTGCTTCGCTGGTGATTCCGAGGGCGGCCCGGTAGCGGGACAGGGCTCGCCGCAGCCCGCTGACGGCGCCTTCGCGTGCCTCCGCCTTGGCGCGGACATCGGCCGCGAGCGCGTTGACATTACGGGTGAACAGCGCCGTCGGCACGCTCGATCCAAACAGCGCCGCGGCTCGCTCGTGCGCCCTGCTGTACTCCTCCTCGCTCGGTCGCTCCTGTGCCCGCAGTGCCCAGCCGGGGCCGATCTGGTCCAGCGTAGGCGCCTTCTCAGCCTTGCCGTTGTAGACCCAGGAGCGATCCGCGAGCAGGGCATACGTGGCGATCACCAGATTGGAGACCAGCCTGTCGAGTCCCGTCCAGCCCAGCTCGGCGATCCAGGCGCGGATATCTTCGACCCCGAAGTCGCCCTTTGCACCGTGCTTGCCCGCCTGCTGGTCAATGTGCCGGCGCCAGTCTGTGGACACGTTCAACGGTCCGTCGTGCACCTCTCCCAGCTCCAGCGGATGCACGATCCGCGCCACGTCGCCCAGCTCGCGGCTGTCGACGACGACCCGGCGCGAGTTGTCCTCCATGGCCTTGGCGATCCAGCCGTACGCCGTCTTGAACTTCGCGGCGGAGACGGGCTTGCGGCTCTCCTGCCGGTCGAAGTTCGGGTGCTTGGGATACATCGCGTCAAGCAGCCCGTCGGCGAGCTTCAGCAGGTTGTACTCGAAGGCCCCGCCACCCTGGAGCTGCGGGGTGTGCCCTGCGTACAGCGCGTGAACATGCTTGCCCTCGGTGACTTGAGCGCCCAGGTCGCTCTCGTTGGCCTTGGCAATTCCGTACGCCTGATGCAGCACCTGCCCTAACTGCGCGACGAGCGTCTCTCGCTGCGCCTCCAGCTGATGCCGTACACGTACCTGGTCGTCGGAGCCCAGATGAGTCGCGAAGTCCTTCAAACGGTCACGATCCAGCAGGTAGTTGATCTTCAGTAGGCGGCCGAGCTGGGTGCCGCGCTGGCTGGATATGAAGGACGGCAGCCAGACGACGGTCGCCGCGTCCGGCTTCTCCCGCTGCAGGCCGTAGACCCGGTTCTCGTCTGCACTGGGGGTGCCCTTCTCGTCCTCGTCGAAGGGGTAGTCGATGACGAAGCGGATCCGGTCAGCAAGGGATGGCTCGAACTGCGCGTCGGGCAGGATCTGCGCATCGCGTACGTTCTCGAAGACGAACTCCGCGGTTCGGCGGGTGCCGTGCCAGACGATCTCGCGGTCCGCGACGAGAGTGCCGTTGTCGGCGATCTTCAACTCTCGCCACAGCCACTCCTGCACCCACCGCTTGCGGGCCCCGAGGGTGTCCTTCTCGCCGACGCTGTCCAGGATCGGCTCGACATCCAGATCGGACAGGTGCAGCGTGAACACCGGGTCCAGATCATGGCCGTCGCTGCGGAGCTCGCCGGTGAACTGCGCCTGGAGCTCCTGCATCCGCTTGACCACGATCCGGTCCTCCTGACCGGTGCGCGAGCGGATCGACCCGTGGTTGAGGGCGTTGAGGCGGGGCCCGGTCAGCCGGGAGAGGGCGGGGACCTCGGGCGCGAGATAGGCCAGAAGCATTGTCTTCACGAAGCGTTCGTCGGCCTTGTACTTGGGATCGTCGGCAGAACCGTACTTCTCCAGCAGGTGGTCCTTCACCTTGCCGTGGAAGCGGGTTGCCGCATCGGCCTCGCTGCGCAGCCTGTCGGTGAACGCCTCGCCCATACCCTCGGCCAGCACGTCCCACAGGTCGCCGAGCGGAATCAGTTCACCGACCTTCATGTCCTCGCGCCGCTGGTAGAGCATCTGCTGGAGCAGTTTGAGACCGGTGCGCTCGCGCTGGAGTGCACCGGAGAGAGCCACCAGGACGTTGAGAAGGACGGGGGAGACCGGGTAGAGCGCCTTGAAGTCCGCCCAGTCGGCGCGAGTGATGCCGTTGGCGTCAAGCAGAACGTCGCGTACCGACTGGTTCGAGGTCTCGATCCGGGCGAAGGCCGCTTCGAGAGCAGCTTTCGCGGTGTCGTCCTTGGGCTTGAGCACACGCTCCTTGATGATCTCCGGGAGGTTGCGGTCCTCCAGGTTGATCGGATCGATGCGCCCCGCCAGGTACTTGACCTGCTGTTCAAGATTCTTCGCCTCGACCCCGACCGCGTCCGAGCCGATCAGCTCCGACAGGTCGCGCTGGCGGGAGATAAAGGAGATGACCGGCAGCGCGCGGCCACCCGTGCCGGACTCGATCAGCTTGACCAGCTTGTTGACCTCATCATTGACGAAGGTCCGCTCGCGCAGATGAGCCTGGAGCCAGAGGATCAGCTCGTCGAGGAAGAGGATCAGGCCGTCGTAGCCCAGAGACTTGGCGTGCCGGCTGATGATGTCCAGACCGTTTTCGAGCGGCAGGAAGGCGTTCTTCGCACCGATGGCACCACGGGAGTGCGAAGAGTACGGGCCTGAAAGCAGCGCGGACGCCAGCCACTCGCGGACCTTTGGATCAGGCGAGAGGGCCAGCGCCTGGTCGAGGAGGGCCGGTGTCCAGACCTTCGGGGCTTCCTTCACATCGAGGTCGACTAGGTCGGCCTCGTCCTCATCGACTGTGGTCGGCGCCGTGGCATGCGGTGCGGGTGTCCCTTTCTCCTCCTGCGGCAGCGCAGGGTTGCCGAGCCATCGGACGAACTGCGCGTCGTCGGAGAAGAACTCCCGCTGTCGGCGGGCGTCGTCGAGCATTGCGTCCGCCCGGTAGACCGGTGGCACGGGGGCGTCCGGGTGTAGCTCCGTGACCGTACGGACATAGCCTCCGAGGATCGCGGAATCGAGGTCGGTCGCGCCGACCAGGTGGAACGGCACCATCAGGAACTTCCGGTCCCGCAGCCAGGAGTCGTGGTCGGCGATGACCGGCTGGAGCTTCGGCTTGGCGCGGGCGGCGGGATCGTTGGAGAGGATTGCATGCAGCACGGTCATGAAGTGGCTCTTACCTGAGCCGAAGGAGCCGTGCAGATAGGCGGCGTTGGACGACCCCGCACGCACCGACGCCTCGACGATCTTCATCGCCCGGCGGAGGGCCTGCTCCAACTGCGGGGTGACCACGTACTCGCCCACGCGCTTGGCGGTCTCGTCGAAGCCGCCGGACAGCTCGATCTTGAACGACCCGGCGAGAACGTCTTGGGACAGGTCCAGTACGTCCCTGAGATAAAGGTCGCCGTTGCCGCTACTCATCGTCTTCCACCGTCTCTGTCGTGATCGCCATCTGCGTTCGCGCCTGTCGTGTCTGCTTCGTCTTCGCTGCCATGGCTGTCGCCGCCTTGCGCGTCCGGGTCTTCTTCACCGGACGCCAGTCGGTGAGCGCGGCCGGGGTGAGCTGTGCGCTCGCCAACTCTCCATCCAGGAAGCTCTGGAACTCTTCGGCGGCCGACTCCTCGCCCCACTCCTCGTCGACATCCCCGAACCACTGCCGTAGCCACGGCATGAGCTCCACGATCCCGGCGAGCAGCGGCACGAGCCGCTCGGTCGGCCAGTCCTGCTGCTTGCGCCGGTCGCTGACGAGATTCAGCAGGGCGGTGGCCTGATCACGCTGATCCCAACCCGCCCAACCAAGCAGGAGAGTTGGGTCGGAGTCGGGGTTCGCGTCCGGATAGGAAACGAAACGCTCCTTGGGCACATCGAGCTTCCCGCGGTTCGACCAGAAGGACTGCTTGGCGAAGTCCGCGGAGGTGTACTTCGGCGGTACGGGGATGTTGAGCCGTTCCCCGGTACGGTCCTCCTCGCGCTGTCGCTCCCAGACGGCTTCCCACTGAGCGCGCTTGCGTAAGCCGGTGTCCTTGTAGCGGTATGCGGCGAGGTACGGGACGTGCTCGGCGTCGACCACGTCGGCGAGGACTTGGGTGAGGGTGAGGTTCGGCTTGCCCAGGTGGGTGGCGTAGAGGCGGGCGGTACCCAGGACCGCGTCCGCGTCGGGCCGCTTTTCGAGTTCGTCGGCGAGTTGGCCGATGGTGAGAGTTCGGGGCTGCTCGAAGTCGTTGAGGATGTGGAACCAGAGGGACTTGTCCTCGCACCGGTCGAGCAGCCAGGTCCGCAGGGCGGCCTTCTCGCGCTTCTCCCAAGGATCGGTGGCCCAACGGCGCTTGCACTCGGGGCGCTCGATCAGCGCGAGGTCGCGGCGGGCGGAGATGGTATCGATGCGGGCCTGGACGATGTCCCGGTACCAGTTCGGCCAGTGGGCTGGGATCTCGGTGACGGGGGTGGAGCCGTGGCGGTCGAACCAGGCGGTCTCCAGCTCCCCGGCGGCCTGCTTGCGCGCCAGCACAATCTCGAACGCCCGCTCCCCGAGCTTGACGTGGGGGATGGTGGTGGGCTCGGGGCAGGGAGCGGTGAGGCGAGCCTTCTCGGCGTCGGTGAGGAGGCCGTACGAGTGGTAGACCTCCCAGTCGAGCTCTTCCTGGAGGGCGATCATCTGTTCTCGGGCGCGGGTCCAGGCAGTGTGGGCGACGTCGAGGCGGGCGCGGGTGGGTGGTGTGCTCGCTCTGCAGATGGCGGAGGGTTCGTGGGTGGCTAGGTCCTGGACGAGGGCGTCTAGGGTGCGGGCGTGTGGGAGAGGGAGTTGGGTAGGGAGGGGGAGCTCTTGGAGCTTGGTGCCGGTGAATTCGTAGAAGCGTTCCCACTCCTGTGACTTGAAGCCCTCATTGACCCCCTGGCCGCCCTTGTCATGGCAGACCTGCTTGAGCCAGAAGCAAGCTGTCGACGAATTGAGCATCCCGAGCAACGCCAAGTGCTCGTCCTCGCTTGATCCTTCCGGTAACTTGATCACTGGCGCGGTCTGCTTAAATACTTTCCCGCCCCGGTCCAGTACGAAGTGGTTATGCGTAGCCACGAAGGGGAAAGCAATTCCTAGTGGGACGTTGTATCGCTCTGGATGCCAGCGACTCCACTCGTACCAGGTGAGCCCGATCTCTTCGTGGGTGCCACCCGGTTCTCGACGTAGCCGCAAGTGTGAACGGTGGAGCCATAGATGGCGTTGAGTGGTTTTGTCGTTGTCGTCTGCAGTGAGGTCTTCCTCATAAGGGAACAGGGCCTCGGTTTCGGCGGCGAGATGCCAGTCCCGAACCACCGTGCCCTCAACTAGCGGCACGATGTGTGTTTGATGTGCACCCTTTCGCCGCCATGTACCAGGGGCAGCGAAGTAAGCTCCATCCGCCCCGGTGTGGGTGGTGCGCCCAATCACTCGTACGTGGTCGCTGACATCGGTCTCGCGTACGGCGTGGAGGCCGGTCACCACGCCATGGGAGCCGCCACCTTGGAGCGACCATGGGAACTCTCGGAAGCGTTCACGCGGTGCATCTACAGAGGTGACCCACTCCGACTCGCTATCGGCTTGTCCGGTCTGGTCTCTGATGGCTTCCCACACCCGACCGGTTGCAGGGTCTGCCGGTTGATCTGCTTGCCCTCGTACCCCCAGCACAGCTCGGATCGGATTGAGCTGGCGCGCCACGTGATTTCGACCGGCCAAAATCACGGTTGGCGTTCCATGGCCGGGGATATAGGCCCCAGAAGTGTCAATGATGTGTGTCAGTTCAACGCCATGGAACTGGCGCTTCTTCAGGCGCCCCTTGGAGTCCCTGTGCTTGTACTCGCCGCCGTGGAAAAACGACTCGATAAGAATTTTGCCGAATTCCCGCTTCATGAAAGAGTTCGCAGTGATCTGGCCGGTGAATCCACCGCTATGGTGATCGTCGCCAGATCGGATAGCCAACTCGAAGATTCGCTGCGCGAAAGGAACCGAGAGTGCGTAGTTTGCGGTGCACGCGAAGTAGGTCTTGGCGTAGTTCTCCTTCTCTTTCTTGTCCTTGACTGTGATGTATGGAGGGTTGCCAACCACCACGTGATACGACCCCTTGCCCAGCAGGTCACACCGGGCCATGAAGTCATCGACGTCCTCGGTCCGGTAAAGGAAGGCTTCCTCCTCGTCCTCCTCCGGCAGAGTGTCTTCCTCCAGTCCGGCGTCACGCCCGTGCAACAGCGAATCCCCCACCGCCACATGGATAGGAAACTCCCGCAGCGCATCCAGCCGCCGCTTCCCCGGCACCTCCTCCGCCGCCTTCAGCACCGCCACCACCAGCCGGAACCGTGCGACCGCCACCGCGAACGGGTTCTTGTCGCAGCCGTGGACCGAGTTCAGCGCGCGCCGGATCAGCGTCAGGTCGTCCGACGCCTTGTCCACGTCCCGCCACTTCGCAAGGAGTCGCTCGAACATCCCCAGCAGGAAGTGCCCCGACCCGCATGCCGGGTCGATCGTCCGCAGCCCCGCAGGGAGTTCGCGTATTTCACCGTGCCCGTCCCGGATCTCGACGACCGGATCCAGGCCGAACTCCGCCACCGCCGGCTCAAGCGTCAGGTCGAGGATGAACTCCTCCACAAACACCGGGGTTTGAAGCAGGGCGTAGGTCTTCCGGGCGTGTTCGCTCAGGTCTTGGTACAGGTCGCCCAGGAACCGGGTATCCAGATCCGGGTCCACGAACGAGTGGATGATCTCGCCGTCGGCGTCCACTCGCCGCCAGAACTTCAACAGCCCTGTTGCCGCCTCGTACGACGGCATGATCTCCCACAGGGGGTTGTGTGCGCGGTCAAAGAGACCCGCGACCGCCGGATTCGTACCCGCTAAGTGTTCGAACGCCGCGATGATCCAGTCGCGGTCGTTCTTCTCTGGGTGGGCCGCGAAGAACGCCGCGTCGTGGTCCTCCGCGTCCTTCAACCGCTCACCGACACCCGCCAGCCACGGCCTGGCGATCAGCTCGTTGTCCTCGCAGAAGCGTACGAAGACACAGCCGAGCACCCACGCTGCCGCGACCTGCGTGACCCGCTCGTCGCGCCATGCTTCGTACGTAGCCGCCGTACGCCCCGCCTCGAATGCCTTCGCGTACTCTGCCGTCATGGCGTCCCGGTATACGGCCTCCGAGTCGCTGCGCGCCCGCAGGTCGTCCTCAAGGAGCGAGACCTGCCTGCGGAGGTCCTTTAACCGGCTGTTGTCATCCTTCTTGCCGCGCGTGCTCACTGTGCCAGTCCCTCTCGAAGTGCAGCCAAGTTCTTGAGGAAGCCCTCGGTCAGCACTACGCGTTCCGCGTCGCCGCCCGTCACCTCCACCGTGCGCCCGTCCAGTACCGGTGCGCCGTGCGCGTTGTGTGAGGGAGTGAGCAGCCACAGTCCGTGCGGCCGTCCACCCGGTTTGCGGGCCCCCCGCTGGAGCTCCACCAGCAGTTCGTGTCCGCCTGCCTCGTAGTAGTGGGCGAGCAGCCCGGCCGCGTGGACGAACAGGACCGTCTCCGGCTCCCGCCGGGCCGCCTCTTCCAGTCGCTGCGCGACCCGGGGCCACACCCGGACCACGAACGACCGCAGCCCGCCGGGCAGTTCACCGTTCCTGGTGTAACGGGTGTCCGCGCCAAGGACTTTGGACCAGTCCGTGCCGTGCTCGGTTGCCAGCGCCCGGAATTCGTCGAGGAAGACCCGTGCCAGATTCACCGGTACCACCGGGAACCCGCCCGCGACTGCCTCCGCTACCGATCCGCTCTCGCTCCGCAGCCGCTTGACCGACACGTTCAGCGCGAGGAACCCGCCTTCCCGTACCGCGGAGTTGAGCTTCGCGGTGAGCAGCGTCGCCGGGTCGCGTCCGGCGTCAGCCCGTACCGCCTGCGCGCGGGCGGACGCCGTCACCGTCCCGGTGGAGGACGAGTACAGCCAACTGCTTCCACCGGCCACCGGCGCGAGGGGCACCGGCGGCTTGAAACGCTGCTCGGCCGTCTCGTACGTCAGCGGGAAGCCGGCCTTCTGCAGCGCGTCCTCGACCTCGATGTACGTGGGCTTGCCGAGCGTCATCTCCGGAAAGCGCGAACGCAGCCGGGCGAGGAGTCCGTCCAGACTGATGCCGACCTCGCGGCGTACGCCCGCCGCGGCCTGCGAGATCTGCAGGGCCCGCCACAGCTCCAGCGTCTTGGGATACACCTCAAGACGCGGAGAAGCGGCTGCACCCGCCGAGGTCGCGGCGGCGAGTGTCACCAGCCGGGCGTCGGACAGGGGGTCCATGCCTTCGGGCGTGCCGACAGCGCGCAGGTCACGCAAGGCCGCACTTCGGTCGGGCAGAGGGTCGGCGCAGGAAATCTTGTCAGCGGTCTCGCCCAACTCTATTGCGTACGAGGCGAGTTCATCGGCGGTCGGGGCATCGGAACCGTCCAGGGACTCCAAGGCCACGATCAGCCGTCCTCGGCGCCGAAACTGCGCGAGCCGGGGCTCGTGCTCCTCGTCGCGGCCCGTGAGCAGCGTCTCGGCGGTGACCGCCGCCCTCGCGACGGCGAGTGCGGCGGCCTCAGTCCCCTCGCTGCTCTCACTTTCCGAGCCGTGAGCGGCCGTGAGTACCCGGGCCAGTTCGCGTGCGGTCATCACACGGCCCGCATCCCGGACCGCATCGACCAGCTCACCGCACAGGATGTTCATCCAGCCTGCCTTGGCCCAGGCGCCGATGGCCGAGCCGAGGTGCTTGGAGACCGTGTACTCGGAGGCCCTGACTGTCTCAGCGACCTGGCGGTTGGTCGGCCAGGCGCTGACGTCCGACGCGTCGTCGAGCCCGAGCCAGGCCGCGACCACCTGCGGCCGTTTGTTGTCCTTGCGCCCTGCCGGCACCGGGTTGAGGAGGGTGGCGAGCCGCTCCACGTTCTGGCGGGCCTCGTGCTGCGCGCCGAGTTCGTCAGCCGGGCCCGCAGCGCCGGCCCCAACCGGCTTCCCCGGCACGGCGGCCATCGCTGCTCTGGGCTTCCTCGGCCGCAGCGCGGCCGTCCACTGCCGGTGCCGACGGTTGAGTTCCTTCTTGACGACCGCGCCGATGCCGCGCTTGCTGCGGAAGCGAGGCAGCGGTATGTCGAGCAGCTCGCCGACCGTCACTGCACCGAGTTCCTCGGCCACCGCCGCCGCACGCTCGGTCAGCCCCGCGTCCCTGAGCGTGGTGGAGAGCTTTGCCTTGTCGGCGTACACATCCCGGATGTCGTCCTCGGACAATCCTTCGGGCAGCCCGCCGCCCCCCAGGAGTGACACGGTGTCCGTGATCGGAGGCGGCTGAGTGCGGTCGGCGTCGGTAAAGATCGCCCGCCAGGAGTCACGCATCTGCCGCAGCGTTTCGAAGCGGCGGTTGATGTCCCGGTGCAGGGCCCGCTCGAAGAACGCCTCAAGTCCCGGACGCAGTACGGCCACGAAGGCGTCGGAGGCGAGGAGCGGCGTCTCGTCTTTCATGGCGGTGAGTGGGTCGTCGGTGCCATTGCCCCACGTCGGCCGCTCTGCGGCGGCCATCTCGTGCAGGACGACGGCGGCCGCGTACCGCTCTGCGTAGTCGTCGTAGACGGGCCGCCGTGCGTCCCCGAGGAACGGGTCGAGGTAGCCGCGGGTGCCCGCCTTGATGTCCCGATCGGAGACAGCTGCCAGGGAGAAGTCGAACAGCATCAGCTGCTGCTCGCCGTCCTCCCTAACCTTGATGCCGAGGTTGTCGGGCTTGAGGTCCCGGTGGCGTATGCCTCTGGCCGCTAGGTCGTCAAGGGCAGTGAAGAGGTCCTCGCCACAGGACGCCAACTCCTCGTAACCCAGCGGCCCGTGACTGCGCAGCCGCTGCCCAAGAGTCTCGGCGCCCGCGTACTCCAAGGCCAGTACGGTGCGCCCGGCGAGGGTGCGTGGACCCTCGTGCAACTTGACGATCCGGCCGCTGCTGACCTGCTGCAAGGCTGCGGCCTCGGAGGCCAGACGCTCGTTCTTCTCCGCGTCCAGGGCGCACTTGAGGACCCGCTCCTCCTCCACCCGCCGTCCGCGCTCGTCCTCGCTGACGCGGGTCACATACAGGGCGCGTGCGGTGGAGCCTGAGCCGAGCACTCGCTCGACTGTCCAGTCGCCGTCGACGGCCTGCCCCGGTGTGGCGTTGAGAGGGTCGGCCTCCACCGCGATGGCCTGGGCGGCGCTGGCCTGCTCGGCCTCGTCGAGCCGGGCGAGGAAAGCATCGGCGGAGTCGAGGCGCTCGTCCACCGAGGCCCGGGTGGCGGCGTACACCAGCTCGTCGAGGCCGGAGTCGACAGCGTCACTGACTGCGTACATATGCAGTCCGCCGTCCGCCTGGAGTCGTTCCTTGAGCGCGGTACGGCCCTCGGCGGGCGGCATTCCGGTCAGGATGTAGTGGGCGACCGCGCCGAGGCCGAAGACATCCAGGTCGACTGGGTCGGGAAAATCGGCGTCGGTTTCGGGTGCGAGGTAGCACTGGGCGGCGTCCTCGATGTGTTCCCCGGTGAAGGACGACTCGCCGAGCGAGCGCAGTGACGTGGTGTCGAAGTCACGCGCAGATGCCTGCCAGTCGATGATCCGCAGGACCGGCTTGCCGCCGTTCTCCCGCGCGCTGACGTACACCGAACGGGCCGCAAGGGCTCGGTGGTAGAGCGACCGGCGGTGGGCGTAACGGACGGCCTCGGCGAGCTGGCGCACCATGTCGCGGCGTACGGCATCGGTCAGTTTCGCGCCGTGCACCGCAAGGTAGTTGTCCAGTCGGAGATCGTTCTCATGGTGGCGGAACAAGATCGCAGGGCCGCCCTGGTGCTGGCGGATGGTGACAGCCTGGGCGATACCGCGATGCGTGATCCCCTGGAGCACCTGGTACTCGCGCTCGGCGGCCCGGGTCGCCGAGCGGCGCTGATCCTCACTCGCCAGCTGCTCGACGAGATAGACCCGGACCCGGCCCTCTTCATGGATCATCTCCTTACGCTTGGCCAGCCGGTCCTCCCAGGTGGGCCCCGCGTCTAAGGGGCGTGAGGAGAGCTTCCAGCCGTCGCCGAAATCGAGGTGGGCGGTGGAGGCCCGCACCCCGATCTTCTTCATCAGTGCAGGTAGGTGTCGGGCGAAGTTTTCGGTGATCCGCCAGTTCTCGCGCTCCGGCGGCAGGCTCAGTAAGTCGTCCCAGATGCCGGACAGCCCGGTTCTGAAGCTGTCACGTCCGTACACGTGAGTGCGCTGCACCGTGTCGAGTTCGCTCTGAAGCAGCGGGTCGGAGAGGAAGACCGCTGGGTCTATGCGCGGTATCCGCTCTTGCGGACAGATCTCGCGGGCGGCTTCCTGGAGGCGGGACTTGAGTTCCTTGGACTTCAGATCGGTGAGGTGCAGCGGATTGCGGATCGTGCGGATCCGGCCGTCGGGTGCGTGGAAGCTCCAGGTGTCGCCGCTGTTGACGACACGGCCCGGATGCCCCTTCAGCTCGACCAGGTACAGCCCACGGGGTACGGCGATGAAGAGATCGCACTCATTGATGCGGCCGCTCATCGCGGTGAAGGAGAAAGTCGCCCAGGCGTAGTGCGGTGCTGTGACCGGCATCCGCTGCTTGATGTGGTCGAGGGCCGCTTGCTCCCAGGGGAACGGCGACGGGCGCGTCTGATACCAGCGTTTCACCTGAGGTGGACCGGGCCTGGGAGTTGCCTGGCCTGTTGCCGCTGCCACCGCCGTTCACCGCGCCTTTCTGCAGCCCGACTTGCCCGCCTACCGGCATGATCCATGCGAAGAATGACGGTAGTTGGCGAATCGAGACATAGTCATATAGTGGGACTACTGAACTGGATATCTTGCCAGGTGAGAGGCGGTAATACAGGGGGTGGTCGAAAAGTTGGGGGATGGGTGCGAGAGCAATGAATAGGGCTGCGTTGCGATCAAGCCATTCTGTGGCTTGTAAGTCATCTGTAGCGGTGCACCTGTCTACGATCATGCGTAACTT
This sequence comes from Streptomyces sp. NPDC059002, assembly GCF_042740435.1. Lineage (NCBI taxonomy): Bacteria > Bacillati > Actinomycetota > Actinomycetes > Kitasatosporales > Streptomycetaceae > Streptomyces > Streptomyces sp. NPDC059002. Next base: position 80,190 of record NZ_JBHYJI010000028.1, read on the forward strand.
AGTGAGCCGCGGGTGGGGGAGACGGCCATGGCCGGGACAGTGCGAAAGCGAACCGTGTTCTTTTTCGAGGTCGTAGAAGCCAAACGCGGCCAACCCCGCATGGAGCCCCAGCCGTGGAGGAACTTCCTCGACCGTGTCGAGGCTTCAGAGCCGCACGAGCGGATCGTGCGCAGCGCAGATGACCAGCTGGTCGGAATCGTGGATCCGGCCGCAGCGGCCGACCATCTGCAACTTGCCAAGATCACCGGCGAGGTGCCGCACCAACTGGACCACAGCAACGGCACCATCGAAGCTCTGCAGCTCGCGGCCGGTACTGATGTCGTCCATGTGACCACGCTCTGTTTCCTGCCGTACGGCAACATCATCGGCGCGTTGCACGGGGGCTTTTCCGCACCACGCGTCAGCGGCATCACCAAGTGGCTGAACGGGATTGGACTCCCGTGTGGCGAGGTCGTACTCAAACCGGTCATACACGCCCGCGCCCGTGAGAAGCTCAGCCGCATCGAAGCGGTGTCGGAGTTCACCGTGCAGCTCGAAGGTGCCCCGGCGGACACGGTCAGCGCCTTGAGCGCACAGGGCGAGCTCGCGGACTCGCTCCGGAGCTTCGGGCAGCGTCATCCGGACACCGCCATCACCCTTTCGTTGAAGGTTCCCAGACGTGGTGGCAGGCTCAGCAGATTCCGCAAGAACCGTGCCGTGACCCAACTGCGCAGCGATGTGCTGCAGTTCATTCCTGACCTCGACGAATGGATGGACGAGTCAGGAGTGGTGCGCTCCGTCACGGGCCAAGTGGCTGTTCGTGACCCACACCGGCAATCACTGGAGTACGAGCCGCTCGACTTCCTGGCGCACCGCATCACCGCGCAGTGCGATGTGCCAGTCGCTTTCACCGACGGCCGCTCGGTCGACCTTCGCTACGCCGTCGATGCCATCTTCACTGCGGCCCGTACGCATGAACGTGCACTCCAGGAAGCCTGTCAGTACCGGCCACTAGCCTGAGCAGCGGCTCAGGACTGGGGGCGGGCGACATGAGGGATTGGCTGTGGAGACGATGGGTGGGGCAGCCGATGACGGACTGGCTCCTGGCCCTGCTGGTCACGGGCATACACCTGAGTGCGGTACAGATCACGGGCAGCGGGGATGTCCTGGCGTGGCCCGACAGAGAACAGAGGATCGCTGCCTACACCGCGACAGCCACAGTGGCGGCGGTCATCGGCAGCTTCATCACGGCTGCCGTCACTCTGTACGCCGCATCCACCGGGCAGCGCATGCGGGCGCTGCGTACACATCCCGTACAAGGGCCGCAGTTCCGCCGGAACTGGATGAGCATCCTGAGTGCGACGTTGGTGACCTCAGGGTTGTGCCTACTGTCCATCATTCTTGACACGACAGAGCGTGATCCGGGCGGGGCGCACTGGCTTGCGGAAGTGGCCGTTACCTTGGGCGCGGTGCGGGCGGCACGGCTGGTGTGGCTGTTCGGCAGAGTCATCGCGGGAGGCGACATCGACCTCGCGGATGGTGCAGCGTCCCTGTCGGGGCCGACACCGACGTCGCCCGGTTCCGGCGTGACGGCTGGGAGCGGACAAAGCGGATCCACCTGAGCGGCTTGCCGCTCAGAGCCTCGCCGGTAAGGCACTCCGCTGCGTGTGAGTTCAAATCCTCGGCGGCCCGTACTGCACAACCTGCGTCGATGCATCCAAGCCCTCTGTCCGCTGCCCCTTCGGGCAGCTCCCGCACGGCTTCCAGGGGACAGTCAGGGGACGGAAGGACCCGGAAGGATCAGGAGACCCAGTGCGCAGCCAGGATGCTTGCAGGCGACTGACCTGCGAGTACGGGAAGATCGAGGCAAGATCGGGAAGCGGTCGGAAGATCCGAAAAGGACTCATAATCCGTCGGCCGTGGGTTCGAGTCCCACCCGCCCCACCCGGGCTTGGCAGCGCAGAAACGATCTGACCTGCCGAAACGTAACAGCGAGGGCCGCCACGTAAACCGTGGCGGCCCTCGTTTCACTCTCCCGACGGCCAGTGGGCCACCTGATGGCGGCGCCTGGCCCCCTCCCGCCCCGCCCCGATCCGGGGCCCGCCCGGGAGCGCTCTCCGACTCCCTCGCCCGGCCCGCTCCGGGGTGCTGTCGATCTTGACTGGGGTGGGTTTTGTCGGAGGTTCCTCCAGGAGGGAGGGGGGATGGTCGCATCTGCGATGGAGATCCGTCTCAAGTTTTCCAAATGCGAGGCGATCGCGCTTATCTTGTCGCACATGCAGTCCTACACGATTGGGCAGGCCGCGCGTCTGCTCGGCGTCAGTCCTGACACCGCTCGTCGCTGGGCGGACGCCGGGCGGGTCGCCACGCATCGCGACGAGGGCGGGCGTCGGCTCATCGACGGCCGGGATCTTGCCGCGTTCTCCGTCGAAGTCGCGCAGAACGGGGGCGGTACGGGGGAGGACGACGTCTCGTACACCTCCGCACGCAACGCCTTTCCCGGCATCGTCACCGCGGTGAAGCTCGGTGACGTGGCCGCGCAGGTGGAGATCCAGGCCGGGCCCCACCGGCTGGTCTCGCTGCTGACCCGGGAGGCGGTGGAGGAGCTCGGCCTCGAGGTCGGGATGCAGGCCACGGCCCGGGTGAAGTCCACCAGCGTGCACATCGATCGGATCTGAGCGGCGACGTTCGGCCGCTGGTTGCTGCGTGCCGGTCGCCGGTTGCCGCTCGTCGGTCGCTTTGTCGTCATTCCTCGTACTTCCGCTAGGAGTCCCAGCCCATGTCCCCGAAGCACCCCGCGTTCACCGCTCGCCGCGGTGCCGCCGCCGTCGTGACCGTCGCGCTGCTCGTCCCGCTCGCCGCCTGTGGCAGTGATGATGACGACGACGCGAGCAAGCAGGGCGGCGGTGACAAGAACGTGAACCTGACCGTTCTTGCCGCCTCCTCGCTCACCGATGTCTTCGCCACCGCCGAGAAGGTGTACGAGGAGGAGCACCCCGGCACGAAGCTGACGATCTCCCCTGCCGGGTCGCAGGAGCTCGCCGCGCAGGTCAAGCAGGGGTCGCCGGCCGATGTGCTGGTGACCGCGGACACCAAGACCATGGACGGGCTCAAGGGGGAGACCGGCACGCCCACCGTCATCGCCAAGAACCGGCTCGTGATCGCCACGCGTGAGGGCAACCCGGACAAGGTCAAGGGGCTCAAGGACCTCTCGAACAGCAAGCTGAAGGTCGTTCTCGCCGACGACACGGTGCCCGTCGGGCGCTACAGCAAGCAGGTCCTCGACAAGCAGGGCGTCGACGTGCAGCCCGTCTCCAAGGAGGCGAACGTCCGGTCCGTGCTCAGCAAGGTCGAGCTGGGCGAGGCCGACGCGGGCATCGTCTACAAGACGGACGCCGCCACCGCGCCCGACAAGGTCGACGCCGTGGCGATCCCGGACGACCAGAACGCCGTCGCCTCGTACCCGGCCGCGACCCTCAAGGGCTCCAAGAACGGCGACGCGGCCGCCGCGTTCGTGAAGTGGCTCAGCACGCCCGAGGCGCAGAAGATCCTGCGGGACGCGGGCTTCCAGAAGCCGTAGCCGAGCAGTTCACGTCATGATCCCGACTCGTTTTCGTCGCCCCGCCCGGTCCCGTCCCAGGGCCCGGGCCCGGGCGCGTACGCCGCTCACGCTGGCCGTGCCCGCCCTGCTCGCCGTCGCGTTCCTGCTGCTGCCGCTGGTCGGCATCCTCGTACGGACCGAGTGGAGCGACCTCGGCGCGCATCTGACCACGCCCGGTGTCACCCAGGCGCTCAAGCTCTCGCTCCTCGTGTCCTTCTGGGCGCTCGGTCTTTCCCTGCTGCTCGGGGTGCCGCTGGCCTGGCTGCTCGCGCGCGTCGACTTCCGGGGCAAGGCGCTGGTCCGGTCCCTCGTGCTGCTGCCGATGGTGCTGCCGCCGACCGTCGGCGGTGTCGCGCTGCTGCTCGGGTTCGGGCGGCGGGGGCTGCTCGGGCCCTGGCTGGAGAACACCTTCGGGATCGTCCTGCCGTTCCACACCTCGGGCGCGGTGGTCGCGGCGACGTTCGTGGCGATGCCGTTCCTCGTGATCAGCCTGGAGGGGGCGCTGGGCGGGCTGCGGCCCGGTTTCGAGGAGACCGCGGCGTCCCTCGGGGCTTCTCCGGTACGGGTGTTCCTCACCGTCACCCTGCCGATGGTCGCCCCCGGGCTCGCCGCGGGGGCCGCGCTGACCTGGGCGCGGGCGCTCGGCGAGTTCGGCGCCACGATCACCTTCGCGGGCAATCTGCCGGGGACGACGCAGACGCTGCCGCTCCAGGTGTATCTGCTGCTCCAGGATTCGCCGGAGGCCGCGACCTCGCTGTCCCTGCTGCTGCTCGCCATCGCCATGGCCGTGCTCATCGGGCTGCGCGGGCGGTGGGCGGCGGGGGCCTCGGTGCGGGTGCGGACCGCCGGGCCCGCCGCCGCGGACGACGACGTGGCGACCGAGCCGCCCCACCGGATCGCGCAGTCCGGGCAGCCGACGGAGAAGTGGTCGCTGAACGCCACCGTCACCGGCTACAACGAACTGACCCTCGACGCCGAACCCGGCACCACCATCGCCGTCGTAGGGCCCAACGGCGCGGGCAAGACCACCCTCCTGCGCGCCCTGCTCGGCCTGACGCCGCGCGCGCGTGCGGAGCTGCGGCTCGGGGAACGCGACGTCACCGCGCTGCCGCCGCACCGGCGCGGGGTCGCCTGGGTGCCCCAGGAAGGCGCGCTCTTCCCGCATCTGAACGCGCTGGGCAACACCGCCTACGGGCTGCGCGCGCAGGGCGTCCGGCGTGCCGAGGCCCGCGCGGAGGCGCAGTCGTGGCTCGACCGGCTCGGCGTCGGGCACCTCGCGCACCGCAGGCCCGCCCAGCTGTCCGGCGGGCAGGCCCAACGGGTCGCGCTGGCCAGGGCGTTGGCGGCGCGGCCCCGGCTGCTGCTGCTCGACGAGCCGCTCGCCGCGCTCGACCAGACGACCCGCGCGCATGTCCGGCACACCCTGCGGCGCCACCTCGACGGCTTCGGCGGGGTCTGCCTCATCGTCACGCACGATCCCGTCGAGGCCGTGTCCCTCGCCGACCGGGTCCTCGTGCTCGACGAAGGGCGTACGTTGCAGGACGCGCCGCCCGCCGAGGTCGCACGGCACCCGCGCTCGCCCTGGGTGGCGCGGATGCTCGGCCGCAACGCCTGGCCCGGCACGGCGGATGCCGACGGGAGCCTCGAACTCGCGGGGGAGGGGCGGCTCGTCGTCGCGGATCCGCTCGACGCGGGGACGCGGGCGCTCGCCGTCATCGCGCCGGAGGCCGTGTCCGTGCACCGCGAGAAGCCGGAGGGCAGTCCGCGCAACGTGTGGCCGGGGACGGTGCGGGAGATCACCTCCGCCGGGAGCAGGCTGCGCGTCCTGATCACCTCGGAGCGGGCGCCCGACCTGGTCGCCGAGATCACTCCGCAGGCGGCGCTCGAACTGGGGCTCGGGGACGGGGTCGAGGTGTGGACGAGCGTGAAGGCGACGGAGGTGTCGGTGGTGGAGCTCTGAGTCGTCGGCCGCCGGCCGTCGGCCCCCGGCCGTTGTCCCTCTATCTATTCCTCGCGGGTCAGGTTGTAGGCGTTCACGCCCTCGATCATCAGGGTGTCCATGTCGGGGTGGACCGTGAGGGTCAGTACGTAGTGGGTCGAAGGGCAGCGGAGGAAGGCGACGGCGGACTCGGTGAGCCGGACCCTGCCGTCGCCCAGGTCGGTGATGCCCTGCGGTGCGGGGACCTCCGCGAGCCACGCGGCCAGTTCCGGGCCGAGGCGGGCGGTGTAGGTGGTGGCCGTGCCCGATGACACTTCCCTGCGGCGCAGGACGTCCGCGTACGCCGCGAGTCTGAGGACGTCGGCGATGTGCTCGTCGAGGCCGATCCAGGGCAGGCCCTCGTTCTCCTCCACCCCGTACGTGCCGTCGGGCAGGCGCCTGCGGTGGCGGACCGCCCAGCCGGTCTTTCCGTGGCCCGACAGGACGCGCCCGATCTCGAAGCCGTCCCGACTGCCGTCCTGGAGGCACACGATGACGGTTCGTCCGCCGTGTTCGGTTCTCAGGAAGAGCTGCCGGTGCGCCAGTACCCGCTGGAGCGACCGGTCGACCTTGGGTGAGCCCACGCGTACCTCCCGACGGCGGCAGGTTGGTGACTGTACGCGGTCATCTCCCTGCTGAACATGGGGCGTGGTGCGTGGTCCCCGCCTACAGCGGTGCCTGCCAGGTCACCGTCGTGCCCGCCTCCACGCCGTCCGTGGCGCCGTCGTCGTACACCGTCAGACGTACGCCCGTCCTGCCGTCCGGCAGCGTCGCCCGCGCGTCGACCGTGACGTCGACACGGCTGACGTCGGTGCGCCGCGACGTGGTGGCGAGCGCCCGGCGCAGGGCCGCGAGGAGACGGCCCGCCGCCGGCTCCGTGACCTGTGTGTCGACGGCGCCCGCGAAGTGCGTCGACGGCTGGACGCCGAGCACCGCGGCCGCGCCCGCCGTCTCGCGCAGGACCTTGCCGCGGAACGTGGTCGGGGCGTCGGCGGGGGGCTGCTGGAGCGCGAAGATCGCCGTACGGACTTCCTGGATGGTCGACTCCAGCTCGTCCACGGCGTGGTCGAGGGTGGACTCGACCGTGGCCGACCTCGCCCTGCGGCGGGTCGACTCCAGCATCATGCCCGTCGCGAACAGCCGCTGGACGACCAGGTCGTGCAGGTCGCGCGCGATGCGGTCGCGGTCCTCGAAGACCGCGAGGCGCTGCCTGCTCTGCTGGGCGTCGGCGAGTACGAGGGCGAGGGCCGCCTGCGAGGCGAACTGTGTGGCGAGCAGCCGCTCGGCCGGGGTGTAGGCGGGGGCGCCGCGCCGCCGGGGCAGCGCGAGCGTCCCGATCAGCCGCCCGCCCGCCTGCAACGGCAGCATCATGCTGGGCCCGAAGCGGGCGCGCACATGCGTGGTCATCCGGGGATCGGTGGCCGAGTCCTCGATGAACACCGGCTCCCCGCCGAGCAGTTGCTCGAGCACCGCGCTGCCGGGCTCGATGGTGGTGCCGATGAGGTCGTTGTGCCCGGCGTCCTGACGGGAACCGGCGGCGGCGCGGGGCGCGGGGGAGCCGGGGGCGTTCGGTGCCGGTGGGGCGGGGTGGGCGGGGGTGCGGTCTTGGGGGTGGCTGATATCGGTCGGGTGGGGGGTCTTGGGCGAGGGGTGGGGGCGGGTGTCGTCGTCCGCTTCGCGGGAGGTGCGGCTCCCGGTGGGGGCGGTGTCGGGTCCGTGGGAGGCCCCGCATCGGGCGCGGGGGGTGTCGGGTTTGTGGGGGTGCCCGGTTCCGGTGGGGACGGCGTCCGGTCCGTGGGAGGCCCCGCTCCCGGCGCGGGTGGTGTCAGGTTTGTGGGAGGGGCTGCTTCCGGTGGGGGCGGTGTCAGGTCCGTGGGAGGCCCCGCTTTCGGCGCGGGGGGTGTCAGGTTCGTGGGAGGCCCCGCACCCGGTGCGGGGGGTCTCCGGTTCAAGGGAGCCCTCGCTTCTGCCGCGGGGGGTGTCCGGTTCAAGGGAGCCCCCGCTCCCGCCGCGGGCGTCGGCCGATGTGCCCCAGCCGTGGGGGGCGCCGTCCGTGGCCGCGGCGACGATGGTCATGCCGCCGGAATCCGTGGGCTGGAGGATGACGCCCGCTGCCGCGCCGGCGAGGATGCGGGCGCGGTCGGCCACCGTCATCAGGGCGTCCACCGCCGCCTCGCCGGTGAGCAGGGCCGTGGTGACCGCGGCGGCGCCCTCGATCCAGCGTTCCCGTTGGCGGGCCGTTTCGAAGAGGCGGGCGTTGCCGATGGCGATGCCCGCCTGGCTCGCCAGGACCTTCAGGAGCTGACGGTCCTCGTCGGTGAAGGGGCCCCACGCCTTGTGGGCGAGCAGGAGGTCGCCGAAGGCCTCGTCGTGGACGTGGATCGGCATGCCGATGGAGTCGCCCGCGGCGGCGGACGCCGGTGGTGGCCGGTCGCCCGCCACGAACAGTTCGGCCCGGCCCCCGTGGGCGGCGGCGTTGACGTGCAGTGCGCCGTGCTCCGCCCCGGTCAGCCGGGCCGCGCTGTCCACGATGTGCTGGAGCGTGGCGCGGAGTTCGAGGTCCGTGCCGACGCTGAGGACCGCGTCGAGGAGGGGCATCGAGGGCAGGGGGGCGTCTGCTCCTTCGGGCATCTCGGTCACGTACTACGTACTCCGTGGTCGGGGGAGACGGGCCGCAGGCGCAGGTCAGCCGGACAACGGGGCCAGGGCCAGCGGTTGGATCTTGCCCTCCAGCATCGCACCGAGTCCGAGCACAGCGCACACATCAGGCCGTTCCGCGATATGTACGGGCATTCCGGTCGCGTCCCGCAGCATCTGGTCCAGGCCCGGGAGGAGCGCGCTGCCGCCGACCATCATGATTCCGCGGTCGGCGAGGTCCGCCACGAGGTCCGGCGGGCAGTCGCGCAGGACCTTGCCGATGCCGTCGAGCACGGCGGTCAGGGGGGTGTGGATCGCGTCGCGGACGGCGGCCGTGTCGACCTGGACGGAGCGGGCGAGCCCCGTCGCGACGTCTCTGCCGTGGATCTCCGTGGACTCCGGGCCGTGCGGGGTGAGGCCGTTGCCGCTGAGGGCGAGCTGGAGGGGGCGTACGGACTGGGACGGCAGCATCAACTCGTGCTGGTGGCGCAGGTGTTGCACGATCGCGTGGTCGATGGCCTCGCCGCCCACGGGAATGCGTTCGGCGGTCACGATCGAGCCGAGGGAGAGGACCGCGACCTGGGTCGTCGCCGCGCCGCAGACCAGGATCATCGTCGCTTCCGGGCGCTCCACGGGGAGGCCGCAGCCGACCGCCGCCGCGATGAGCGTGTCCACCAGTTCGACCCGGCGGGCGCCGAGCCCGACCATCGTCTCGACGGCGGCACGCTGGGCCAGCGGGTCCGCGTCGTGCGGGGTGCAGGCGGCGGCGCGGAGCCGTGGCTTGCGGCGCAGGGTGCGGCGGAGCTTCTCGCCGAGGAGGTGACGGAGCATCCGCTGGGCCATCTCGATGTCGACGACCGTGCCGCCGGAGACGGGCCTGACGACCCGGATGTAGCCGGGCGTACGTCCCGTCATCTGCTCCGCGAACTGACCGACCGCGATGAGCGCGCCCGTCCGTGTGTTCACGGCGGCGGCGCTCGGCTCGTCCACGACGAGGCCCGCGCCCTTCACGAACACGCGCGTGCGCGCGGCTCCCAGGTCGACGGCGATATGGCAGCGGCGCAACTGCTCCAGACTGACGGTCATGGCAGATCCTCCCGAGAGCGCAGACCGTACGGACCGTCGGACGGCGGTCCTGTCTCGCATCGTGCGGCGGGCGCGGGCGGCGCGCGCGCTGGAGTGCGCCGGGCGGGGTGCCGCCGCACGGGTGGTCTTCGCGGCGTCGCAGGCAAGGCGTTCTCCCCGCGCGGGGTGAACGCCCTTGGCGGGAAGGTTCCCTGACGGCGTTGCAGTCGGCCGTGGCGCAGCGGTGTCTGTGGCTGTCGCCGTGACCGAGGAGGCGGTGCCCGTGCCCGTGCCTGAAGACTGATCCGAGGCGGGCGGCGCCCCGATACCCCCCGGTACCAACGGCCCCCCGATCCCCGGTTCCAGTGGACCCGGACGCCTCCGTGGCGAAAAGGCGGATACTCGCCGATCTGGTGCCTTTGCGTACGTCCCCGGGGTTTGCGCTGCGAGGGGCTTGGGGGGCGTCTTGGGGAGGGGCCCCGCCTTGGGTCCTGGGAGGGCTTCGGGGGATCTCGGCTCGGGGGCTCTCGGCAGGGCTGGGGGCCTTCGGGGGTGCCAGGGGGGGTGCCCTTGGGGGCCCCGGGAGGCCTTGGGAGGACTGCTCCTTGAGAGGTCTCCAGGCAGGCCTGGGGGAGGCCCTCGGGGGCGCTCGGGGAAGGCCCTTGGGCGGTTTCCCGGTCAGGTCTTGGGGAGGTCCTCGGGAGTCTCCCAGGGGGCGGCCCTTGGGGAGGGGCGCGGGGGAAGTCCGCCTTGGGGAGATCTCGGGAGGGCCCCGGCTCGTGAGGCCGGACTCCCGGGAGGAATCGGGCAAGCCGCCCCGAGCCCCCGGAGGGGAACGCCTTGGGAGAGGTCCCGTCTTGGGGTGCTCCTTGAGGGCTCGGCTTGGGCGGATTCTGGTGGGTGCCGGGGAGGCTCTTGGGGGTCTTCAAGGGGGCGGCTCTGGGGGGGCTCGGGCCTCGGGAGGTCCCACCTTGTGGTCCTTGAGGGCTCGGCTTGGGCGGATTCTGGTGGGTGCCGGGGAGGCTCTTGGGG
>NZ_JBHYJI010000028.1:90581-119980 GCF_042740435.1 Streptomyces sp. NPDC059002
GTCTTCAAGGGGCGGCTCTGGGGGATCTCGGGCCTCGGGAGGTCCCACCTTGTGCTCCTTGAGGGCTCGGCTCGGGCGGATCCTCGCGGGCGCCGGGGAGGTTCATGGGAGCCGCAGGGGGGCGGCTCTGGGGGCCTTGGGCCCTGGGGTCCGTCTTGAGGCGCTCGGATCGGGCGGATCCCGGCAGGCTCCGGAGAGGCCCTCGGGAGCCTCCAGGGGGAGGCGGCCCCAGGGACCGGGACCGGGGTCCGGGGAGGCCCCGCCGTGGGGTGGTCCTCGGGGGACCCCGCCTCGGAGCGGACCCGGCAGGTTCCGGGGAGGTCACTGGGAGCCCTCAGGCGGAAGCCCACTCGCGAGGCCCCCGCGAGGCCCACTCGCGAGGTCCCCGCGAGGCCCACTCGTGAGGCCCCCGCGAGGCCCACTCGCGAGGTCCCCCGCAAGGCCCTCCCCCGAGACGCCCCCGCCTGGCGGGAACACGCCCTGGCGGGTTTTCGCCAGTTCTTGTCAACTCGGCTGCAACAGAAGGGCCCTGAGACTTTTCGGAGCGCTCGGGCATCAGGTCTGTCCGGGTCCGACGAAGAGAGGGAGCGCCATGAGCAGAGCCTCCGTGCGGCGAAGAGCCGGGGTCGTGGTTGCTGGTGTTGGTCTGGTGTTCGGCCTGCTTCCTGCGGGGCAGAGCGCCACGGCTGGGACCGGTTCCGGCGATTCCGTAGGGGCGGTTCCGGCCGGCCGGACCGTCACGTTGATCACTGGTGACAAGGTCACTGTCCACCGGCTTCCCGGAGGGAAGCAGTCCGTCACGGTCGAACGGCCCGTGGGGGCGAGCGGGGCGGTGCGGAGCTGGGTGTCGGGTGGGCATGTCACCGTCGTGCCGGACGAGGCGAGGGAGCGGCTGCGGGCGGGTGCCCTCGATGAGCGGCTGTTCGATGTGACGGAGCTGATCCGGCAGGGCTTCGCGGAGCCCGCGGCCGGGGGAGAGGGCAGGGCTCTGCCGCTCATCGTCACCTATGACAAGGGTGCCGGGCGGGGCGCGCGTGACCTGCCGCGCGGGGTCGAGAAGGTGCGTGCGCTGCCGAGTGTGGAGGGGGTCGCCGTCAGGGCGGAGCGGCCCGGCAGCCTCTGGCGGTCGGTGCGGGACGGGGCGGGCGGCGTCGGCAAGGTGTGGCTCGACGGGCGCGTCGAGGCCGACATGGCGCAGAGCAATGAGCAGATCGGCACACCGAAGGCGTGGGAGGCCGGGCTCACGGGGAAGGGCGTGAAGGTCGCCGTCCTCGACACGGGCGTGGACACCGGGCACCCGGACCTCAAGGACCGGGTCGGTGAGACGAAGAGTTTCATCCCGGGTGAGGAGGTCGCCGACCGCAACGGCCATGGCACTCATGTCACATCGACCGTGGGCGGCAGCGGCGCCGCGTCGGAGGGCGGCAAGGAGAAGGGTGTCGCGCCCGGCGCCTCCCTCGCCGTCGGCAAGGTGCTCAGCGACGAGGGCTTCGGCAGCGAGTCGGAGATCATCGCGGGCATGGAGTGGGCGGCCAGGGATGTCGACGCGAAGGTCGTGTCGATGAGCCTCGGCTCGTCGGAGGCCAGTGACGGCACCGACCCGATGGCCGCCGCCGTGAACTCCCTCACGAAGGAGACCGGCGCGCTCTTCGTCATCGCGGCGGGCAACACGGGGGCGCCGTCGTCCATAGGTTCGCCCGGTGCCGCCGATTCGGCGCTGACCGTCGGCGCGGTCGACTCGGGCGACAGCGCCGCGTACTTCACGAGTCAGGGGCCGCGCGCCGGGGACCACGGCCTGAAGCCGGATCTGTCGGCGCCGGGCGTCGACATCCTCGCGGCCCGCTCGCAGCTGACGGGCGGTTCGGGCTTCTACACCGAGATGAGCGGTACGTCGATGGCGACCCCGCACGTCGCGGGGGTCGCCGCCCTGCTCGCCGAGAAGCACCCCGACTGGACGCCGGAGCAGCTCAAGAGCGCGCTGATGTCCACGTCGAAGCAACTCGACGCGTCCGTCTACGAGTTGGGTGCGGGCCGGGTCAGCGTGCCCGACGCGATCGACGCGCGGGTCACCGCGGGCGGCGCGGTCGACTTCGGCTTCTACGGCTGGCCGTACGACGAGAACAAGCCGGTCGAGCGGACCCTCACGTACGCCAACTCGGCGGATGAAGCGGTGGAGTTGAAGCTGGCGGCGCAGGGGGCCGCCGACGGCGTCGTCGGCATCGCCGACAGCACCCTCACCGTCCCCGCGCACGGCACCGCGTCGACCACCGTCACCGGTGACGGCGCGCAGGCGCCCGTCGGGAACACCAGTGGCCGGGTCGTCGCGAGCGTCGGCGGCAAGGAGGTCGCGCACACCGCGTTCGGCCTGGTCAAGGAGGAGGAGCGGTACACGCTCACCGTCCACGTCAAGGACCGCGACGGTGCGGCGAGCGCCGCCGACCTGGTGGTGCAGCAGCTCGTCAAGGACACCGACCCCTTCCCGGCGGCCGTCGGTGAATCCGGCACGCTGAAGCTGCGCCTGAAGCCGGGGACGTACGCCCTCTCCTCCTTCCTCGACGTGCGCGGCGGCAACGGCAAGGGCTCCCTCGGTCTCGGTTTCCTCGCCGACCCGCAGGTCGAGCTCGACCGGGACCGCGAAGTCACCCTGGACGGACGGAAGTTGCGCGAGATCAAGGCCGACGTCGACCGGCGCACCGAGACCCGTCAGCTCCTCATGGAGTACGACAGGAAGGCCGGTGGCGCCGATCTGATGGGCGCCGTCCAGGTGCCCGTGAAGTACGACAGCGTCTTCGCGGCGCCGACGGACGAGGTGACCGAGGGCAGCTTCGAGTACCGCACGGTCTGGCGGCTCGGCAAGCCCGTCGTGGATGTGAAGGGCGTACGGGACGCGCTCGCGCAGCCCGGCGGGACGATCGCCGAGGGCCGGCACACGTGGGCGCTGGTGGACGCGGGCGACGGCACCCCGGCCGCGTACGAGGGCAAGGACGTGCGCGGCAAGGCGGTCGTCGTGCGGCGCACGGCGGCGGTCACTCCGGCGCAGCTCGGGCAGGCCGCGCAGGACGCGGGCGCGAAGGCGCTGTTCGTGACGGACGATCAGCCGGGCCGTCTCAACTCCTGGTTCGGCACCGACGACAACGCCGACCGGCCGCTGCAGATCGCGACGGTCGACGCCGCCGACGGGGCCCGCCTCATCGCCGCCGCCGAGGCGGGCAGGAAGGTCGACAGCACAGGGACGCGCAACACGCCCTACGTGTACGACCTCTCCGAGGGGCACAAGGGTGCCGTACCGAAGGACCTCACCTACGAGCCGAAGAAGCGTGAACTGGCCGTGGTGGACGCCAAGTTCCACGCGGTGAAGCCCGCCGCGGGCGGCGAGTACCGGTACTCGATCACGGACACCTTCCCGATCGGCATCGGCTTCCAGGAGAAGATCGACCATCCGACCGAGAGGACGGAGTACGTGTCCACGGGGGCGGGCCAGAAGTGGCACGAGTCCGTGTCCACGGGGCCCGGCGCACTGGAGGAGCGCAGCGGCCTGGTCGCCTACAAGGGCGGCAGGCACACCGCGCTCGACTGGTTCAAGCCCGTCTGGCACCCCTGGCTGGGCACGGGCCTCGGCTGGGGGCAGACGCGCACCGGCAACAACCTGGAGTTCAACGTGCCCGGTTGGGGCGACTCGGGGCCCGACCACACCGGCTTCGGCGACGTGTGGAACGAGGACTCCATGACACAGGTCAGCGAGGTCTTCGTGGACGGCGTGAGCGCCGACCGGCGCAAGAGTTCGGGCGTGTACGTGTGGGACGCGGACCCGGCCGAGCACACGTACAAGGTCGTCACCGACACGACGCTCGACCCGGAGCGGTGGAAGCTCGCGACGAAGGGGCACGCCGAGTGGGCCTTCAAGTCGAAGGAGACGGCGGCGGACAGGAAGACGTATCTGCCGCTGCTCAACCTCGGCTTCGACGTCGACACGTCCCTGGCGGGCGACGTGCGGGCGGGGCGGACCGTGCCGGTCGGGATCTTCGCCGAGTACGTCAAGGGGGCGGAGGCCGTGGGTTCTCTTCGGGGCGGCACGTTGTCCGTGTCGTACGACGAGGGCAGGACGTGGAAGGGCGTTGCCCTGGACCGGGACGGAGGGAAGGCCTCCTGGGCAGGGAAGTTGAAGGTTCCCGGTGATGCCGGGTCCGTGTCGTTGCGGGCCTCCGCGCGTGATGACCGGGGTGGGTCCGTGACTCAGGAGATCATCCGGGCGGTGGGGGTGAAGTAGCCCGCAGGGGTGGAGCCCCGCGTCGCTCGCCGACGCGGGGCTCTGCCCCGGGCCCCGCTTCTCAATCGCTGGAGGGGCCGGGAATCAGCGCGCGCTTCATGATCTTGCCCATGTCGTTGCGCGGCAGCGCCTCCAGATACCGCACCACCCGCGGCCGCTTGTGCGGCGCGAGGCCCGACGCCACGTGGGACGCCAACTCGTCGGCCGACGGCGGCACTTCGGGGTCGGCGGGCACGATCCACGCCACGATCCGCTCGCCGAGGTCGGGGTCGGGTTCCCCGGTGACGGCCGCCTCGCGCACCCCGGGGTGGGCGAGGAGCGCGTTCTCGATCTCGCCCGCGCCGATCTTGTAGCCGCCGCTCTTGATGAGGTCGGTGGCCTTGCGGCCGACGATGCGGACGTAGCCGTCGGGGTCGCGCACGGCCATGTCGCCGGTGCGGAACCAGCCGCCGTCGGCGAAGGCCGCGGCGGTCGCGTCGGGGCGGTTGAGGTATGCGGTGAAGAGGTTGGGGCCGCGGACCTGGATCTCACCGACGGCCTCGGGGCCGGTGTCGTTCAGCTCGCTGTCCGCCTCGTCGACGAGGCGCAGTTCGACGCCGGGCAGGGGGACGCCGACGGTGCCCGCACGGGGCTCGCCGTCCGCTCGGACGCTGGTGTTCATGAGGGTTTCCGTCATGCCGTAGCGCTCGATGACGTGGCGCCCCGTGGCGTTCGTGATCCGTTCGTGGTCGTGGACGGGGAGCGCCGCCGAGCCGGAGACGAGGAGTCGCGCACCGGACAGGGCCTTCGCCAACTCCGGTTCGTCGGGGAGGGCTTCGGCGATCCGGTGGTGCATCGTGGGGACGCCGAACAGCATGGTCGCCCCCGAACCGAGTTCGCGCGCCACGCCCTCGGTGCTGAACCGGCCGAGGTGGCGTACGGAGCCGCCGCGCCGCAGCGGTCCGAGCGTGCCGAGGATCAGGCCGTGCACATGGAAGAGCGGCAGACCGTGCACGAGGACGTCGTCGCCGGTCCACTGCCAGGCGTCCGCGAGGGCGTCCAGGGTCGAGGTGATCGCGCGGCGCGGCAGGACGACGCCCTTGGGCGGGCCCGTGGTGCCCGAGGTGTAGACGATCAGGGCGGGCGTCTCGGGGTCGGGTTCGGCGGGGAGCGCTGTCGGGCGGTCCTCGTCACCCTGTCGTACGTCGATGTCGTGGCGCGTCAGATCCGCGAGTGCGGGCGGCAGTTGGGCCCCGGGCTCGGTCAGGATCAGGGACGGGGCGCTGTCGCGGAGGATGTGGGTGAGTTCGGAGTCGCCCGACTTCGGGTTGAGCGGTACGGCCGGTACCCCGGCGAGCAGCGCGGCGACCACTCCGACGGCGGTCTCCAGGGAGGGCGTCGCCCACAGGGCCACCCGTCCCGTGCCGTGCAGCCGGTCCGCCAATGCCCCTGCGGTGGCGGCGAGTTCGGCGTAGGAGAGGGAGCGGTCGCCGAATCGCAGGGCCTCCCCGCGCGGGGCGGTCAGGGCCGGGAAGAGGGGATCCACGTGTCGTACTCCTCGTGTGCAGGGCAGGTGCAGTCTCTGCACCTGCGTGTAATGAGAGCGTTACGCCGTTGAAGGTGCGGTGTCACAGTGATCGTTGAGGCTGATGTAACCGATGGCCGATTGGCCCGAGTTTCTGGGCTGTTCGATGCATTGGTCAAAAGGTCAATCAACTACCGGTCAGCTACCAGCACATCAGTAATGCGGTCCTCCCCCCACAATCCGAACAGGATGGGACCACCTTCATGTCCGACGTTCTGAGGCGTCCCGACGCCCACCAACAGGTGCGCATACCGCACCAGTCCACCACCTCCGATCCCGCGCCGCCCGGCCGCCCCCACGTGCTCGCCGTCGGCGCCCCCGGACCCAGCAGGGAGCAGCTCACCCGCACCCTGCGGCTGACCGGCCACGAGGTCACGCACGCCGTACCCGGCGATGTGCACCGCCAGGTCAGGCAGGCCATGCCCGACGCCATCGTCGCCCTGGACGACGGGCCCGACGGGCGGCGGCAGGGCCCCGACGTGATCAGCGAGGTCCGCGCCGACCCGGCGGGGCAGGCGCTCCCGCTGCTCATGGTCACCACGGCGAGGACCCCCGCGACCGTCGCCGAACTCCTGCGGCACGGCGCCGACGACTGCGTTCCCGAGGCGTCCGACCCGGTCGAGCTGTCGGCCCGGATAGCGGCCAAGCTGCACCGCGTCCCCGTCCCCGTCGAGCAGTTGCTCCTCGACCCGCGCACCGGCCTGTACTCGGCGCCGCACTTCATGGCCGAACTCGACCGCGAACTCCAGCGCCCCGCGGCCGCCCGGCGCGGCGGTGTCCTCGCCGTGGTCGGCGTCGCCGAGACCGCGGCGCTGGAGACCCGGCTCGGGCCGCGCGTGCGCCGCGAGGTCGCCGAGCGGCTCGCCCAGGTCGTGGATGGGGCATCCCCTGCTCGAGCGGAGCCGAGAGCTTGGGGAAGTCTGGGCAGCGTCTGCGACCGGCTCGGCTGGGACGACGAGGGCAGGCTGCTCGTCCTGATGCCGGGCGTCGACGAGGAGACCGCGGCCGCGAGCCTGCGGGAGTTCGCCGCGGCCGTGGCCGGCACGCGGTTCGTCGTCGCCGACGAGAACGTCCGGCTCACCCCGGCCGTCGGCTGGACCCCGCTGGGCCCGTGCACCGGCGGCGGCGCGAGCACGCAGGCCGCTGAGCAGGCGCGGGACGCCGCCGAAGAGGCGCTGCGCCACCGCGATCTGCGGCCCGTGCGCTACGAACCGTGGATGCGCGCCGCCGCCGCGCACGGCCACCGCAGGGCCCGGCGCGGCCCGCGCGCCCTGCTCGCCGCGGTGACCCCGCTGCTCTCGCCGGTCCTGATGCTGGCGCTCGGCGTGGGCGTGCCGTTCCTCTGCTACCGGCAGGCGTACGAGATGGGCTGGGACGCGGCGGCGGTCGCGTACTGGGTGGTGGTCGCGGGGCTCGTGACGTCCGCCCTGCTGATCCTCCTGGAGTGCCTGTTCTCGCTCGACGCGAAGCAGCGCCCCGCGACGCCGGGGCAGCCGTATCCGGTGGCCAGCGCGGTCATCGCGGCGTACCTGCCGAACGAGGCGGCGACGATCGTCGACACCGTCGAGTCGTTCCTGCGCCTGGACTACCCGAACGAGCTGGAGGTCGTCCTCGCGTACAACACCCCGCACGATCTGCCGGTGGAGGAGACCCTGCGGGACATCGCGCGCCGCGATCCGCGCCTGGTGCTCCTGCCGGTGCCGGGCAGCACCTCCAAGGCGCAGAACCTCAACGCGGCCGTGACACGGGTGCGCGGCGAGTTCGTCGGGATCTTCGACGCCGACCACCATCCGGCGCCCGACGCCTTCCGGCACGCCTGGGACTGGCTGTCGAACGGCTACGACGTCGTGCAGGGCCACTGCGTCATACGCAACGGCGAAAGCTCCTGGGTGGCCCGGCTCGTGGCCATCGAGTTCGAGGCGATCTACGCGGTCAGCCACCCCGGCCGCACCCGGCTCTACGGCTTCGGGGTGTTCGGCGGCTCCAACGGCTTCTGGCGCACCGACCTGCTGGCCCGCACCCGGATGCACGGCTCGATGCTCACCGAGGACATCGACTCCACGATGCGGGCCCTGAACGCGGGCGCGCGCATCGCCATGGACCGCACGCTCATCTCGCGCGAGCTGGCCCCGACGATGCTCAAGCCGCTGTGGAACCAGCGCTCGCGCTGGGCGCAGGGCTGGCTCCAGGTCTCGCTCAAACACCTGTGGCGGGGCCTGCGTTCGCCGGTCTTCACCCGGCGCCAGAAGACCGGGCTCTTCGTGCTGCTCGGCTGGCGCGAGGTCCAGCCGTGGCTGACGCTGCAGATCCTGCCCATCCTGCTGCATGCCGCCTGGCGCGCGGGCGGCGCCGACCGGCTCGACTGGGCGGTGCCCGTCTGCCTGATCGCGGCGGCGGTCACGCTGTCGGCCGGGCTCGTGCAGGCGGCGTTCGCGTGGCGGCTCGCGGTGCCCGAACTGCGCGTACGGCGCGGCTGGTTCTGGCGCTATCTGCTCGTGTCGACCGTCTTCTACACGCACTTCAAGAACATGGTGGCGCGGGCCGCGCACCTCAAGGAGGTCCTCGGGGACCGGCAGTGGCGGGTGACGCCGAGGGCCGCCGTGGCCGCCGCCGCGCCCACCGGGGCGGAGGGCGGTTCGTGACGTCGCTCATCGCGCCCGAGACCACGGCACGGCCCCGGCCCGCCGCCCGTCCGGAGCCGCCCACCCGCGGCCGCGCGCTCGAACTCCAGGGATTCCGGGGCCTGGCCGCGCTCAGCACGGTCGTCTTCCACGTCTGGCAGCAGTACTACCGGTACGACGCCGGGGGCTCGCACCCGCCCGTCGACAACCCGTACGTCGGGGCGCTGATCTCCCTCGAAGTGATCGACCTCTTCTTCGTGATGTCGGCGTACCTGCTCACGCTGTCGTACGCGCGCGCCGCGATCGACGGCAAGGAGGGCTCGGTCAGGCCGGGCCGGGTGTTCCTCTTCCGGCGTGCCATCCGCATCCTGCCGCTGTACTTCCTCGCGGTCCTCGTCGTCTGGTCGATGCGGAACCCGACGCTGCCCGGCGACTGGCGCGACCTGGTCGGGCACCTCACGTTCACGCACGTCTTCGACCGCGAGCGGATCTTCTACACCCTTGGGCCCACCTGGTCGCTCTCCCTCGAAGTCGCCTTCTACCTCGCGCTGGTGGTGCTCGGGCCGCTCGCGGTGCGCGCCTGCCGGGGGCTGCGGACCCGGCGGGCGCGGGTGGCGCTGTGCGCGTCGGGCTGCGCGGCGCTCTTCGCGCTGCCCGCCGGATGGATCGCGTACGCGCACTACGTCCTGGACGTCCCGCACACCGACTGGCCGGTGTACTTCGGCCCGCAGGCCCGCTTCGGCGGGTTCGCGGCGGGCATGGCGCTCGCGGTGCTGCTCACGGCGCTCGGCGACGACCGGGGCAGGGTGCGTGCGCGGTGGGCGACCGTGCTGTCCTTGGCGGCGTTCGGCGGCCTGTGCGCCCTGTCGTACCTCTCCGAGCCGGAGAACTTCGCGCACACCTTCTACCATCCGCTGGCCGCGCTCCTCTGGTCCGTGCTGCTGTACGCGACGCTGCACATCCGGCGCCGCGAGCAGCAACAGGTGCGGTGGCACGGCTTGTTGAGGGCCCGCTGGGTCACCGCGGTGGGGCTGATCAGCTACAGCCTCTACATCTGGCACGAGCCGGTGATGCTGGAGCTCGACGCGGCGGGGCTGCTTCCGTCGTCGCAGGCGGGATTCCCGGTCGCGGTCCTCGTCGTGCTGCTCGTGGCCCTGGCGGTCGGCACGGTCAGCTACTGGCTCGTGGAGTACCCGGCGAGCCTGCTCGGCAAGGCGAAGGACGGGAAGGGGGCGGCGCGGGACTTCTATCCGGAGGCAGCCCGCTGAACACGGCGACGCCGCCTCTCCGTGGGACGGGGAGAGGCGGCGTCGCTGCGGTGTGCGGGTGACGTCAGACCAGCCAGCCGACGAAGTGGGCGAGACCGGCGAGGACGTCAGTGATGAGGTTCATGGTGGTGCTTCTCCTTGGTGCTTCCGTGTGGGACTTTCGGGACCAACTCCCCGGCCCCGTATGGGACATGGGCCGGGAACGCAGTCACGGTCTGCAGCCCGTCGCTTGCGCACCGTAAGCATCGTCAATCACGGGGGCCCCGCGCAATTCCTTGCGTGACGATCACCTGTTCCAGGGAACAACTGCCCAGTCGTTCCCATTGGTTGTTCGGATGGTGGTGGGCGCCCGGACGGCGGCGGGCGCCCGGCCGCTCAGTACGTCAGCACCACACCCGCGTACGAGATCCCGGCGATCACACCCCACGAGACCAGGCCGAGCGCCGCGACCCGTCCGCCGGTGCGGGTCAGGGACGGCAGGTCCACCGCGCTGCCGAGCCCGAACAGGGCGGCGGCCAGCAGGAGTTCCTGTGCTGTCTGCGCCGCGTCGATGGCGCCGCCCGGCAGCAGCCCCGTGGTGCGCAGGGCCACCATGGCGAGGAAGCCGACGACGAAGAGCGGCACGAGGGGCGGCCGCTTGGCGGCCTTGGCCGCACCGGACGAGCCGCCTCCCACGGCGGCCGCATGCCGGGACCGCGCCCGCACCGACAGCGCCACCGCCGCGACGAGCGGCGCGAGCAGTGCGACCCGCATCAGCTTGACCAGGACCGCGTCGCCGAGCGCGCCGGATCCCGCGGTCTGCGCGGTCGCCACGACCTGCCCCACGTCGTGCACGCTCGCCCCGACCCAGCGCCCGAACTCGGCGTCGCTGAGCCCCAACGGGTGCTGGAGCAGCGGCAGTACGGCGATCGCGAGCGTGCCGCAGAGGGTCACGAGGGCCACCGAGGTGGCGGTGTCCCGCTCGTCGCTCTCCGAGACCTCGCTGACCGCGCCGATCGCGGACGCGCCGCAGATCGAGTAGCCGGTGGCGATCAGCAGCGGCTGGTCGCCGCGGAGCCCCATGCGGCGGCCGAGCCACCAGGTGCCGAAGAAGGTGACCGTGACCACGCACAGCACCATCGCGACCGACGCCCAGCCGAGCCCGAGCACGTCGTCCAGGCTCAGCTTCAGGCCGAGCAGCACGATGCCGACGCGCATAAGCCGCTTGCCCGCGAACGTCAGGCCCGCCTTGCCGGGACCGCGCACGAACGCGCGGGCGCGGCCCGGCAGATGGGCCGCGACGATCCCGAGGACCACGGCGACGGTGAGCATCGGCACGCCCGGGACCAGCTGGTGCACGCCCCAGGCGAGCGCCACGCCGAGCACCGCGAGGGCGAGCCCCGGCGGCTTGCCCGACGGGCGTACGACCGCGGAAGTGATGTTCTCCGTACGGGACTTGGTGCGCTCCCCGAGCAGCGCCATTACCGGTCGGCCGGGAGCTCGTACACCCGGCGCACACTGCTGCCGAGGCGCGCGATGTCCGCACCGTAGATGTGGATGGATATCGCGCGCGAGCCGCAGGCGTTCCACACCCGGTGGATGTCGCCGGGCGGCGCGAAGCCGCAGACCGCGCCCTGCGGGTTGACCACGTCCTCGGTGGCGACGAGGCGGCCGGGCCCGCCGGTCTCGGTGGCGGGCACGAGCCGGTAGCGGCGCTCGTGCTCCTCGCCCTCGTGGACTCCCGTGACGCACCACGACACATGGTCGTGGATGGAGGTCCGCTGCCCCGGCAGCCAGACGAGCGCCACGATCGAGAAGCTGCCGTCCTGCTCGGCGTGCAGCACGTGCTGGCGGTAGCGCTCGGTGTCGCCCTCGCACTGCTCGTCCGTGAGCAGATCGGCGGCGCCGAGGTGGGGCGCGAGGCGCTCGCCGACCAGATACGCGGTCAGGTCGGGAGGCAGGCCGCGCCCGACGGCCTCGCGCACGTCGGCTACGAGGGAGTCGAGGCGTTCTGTGGTCCGGGCGGCCCGGTACGCGGTCGTAGTGCTCATACCGGCAGCGTCGTGCCACCGGCCCATCACGTCCAACGACAGTTCTTTGGCCGTACTGCAACTTCTGCTTATGGATGCGGTACGCGCGGGTGTCCGCGGCCCGCCGCGGCCTCAGCAGCCGACGCGGTTGGCCGCCACGGACTTCAGGACGTCGACGACGAGCGCGGTGGCCGGAATGCGCAGATGGTCCTTGAGGACGTACGCCGAGACCTGCCGCCGCGACGCCGGGTCCAGGGCGCGGCCCGTCACCTTCCGGTGGCAGAGGAAGTTCAGGACGAGCCCCGGCATCATCGCGACGCCGAGCCCCTCGGCGACCAGGCTCTGCACCACCAGATTGTCGTCGGTGGTGAACGCGATGTCCGGCGCGAAGCCCAGCTCCGCGCACTCGTGCAGGAAGTTGGCGCGGCAGCGCGGGCAGCCCGCGATCCACCGCTCCTGGGCCAGCTCGGCGAGCTTGACCGAACGCCGCCGTGCCATCGGGTGCCCCGCGGGCATCAGGACCGTCAGCTGGTCCTCCATCAGCGGGATCTCCACCAGCTCGTCCGGCACCTCTTCGTGCAGGCCGGGATAGGTGAAGGCGAGCGTGACGTCGCACTCGCCGCGCACCACGCGCCGCAGCGACTCCGGCGGCTCGTCCTCCAGAAGCTCGACCCGCACCCCGGGATGCCCCGACGCGAGCCGGGCGAGCGCCTCCGGGATGAGGGTGGCGTTGGCGCTGGGGAAGGCGCAGACCCGCACCCGGCCCGACCGCAGCCGGGTGATCGCGTTCATCTGCTGCTGCGCGGTGGAGATGTCGTCCAGGATGATCCCCGCGTGCCGCGACAGCGCCTCACCGGCCTCGGTCAGGCGCATGCTGCGCCCGACCCGGGTGAACAGCGGGGTGCCGACGGACCGTTCGAGGGCCTTCATCTGCTGCGTGATCGCCGGCTGCGTATAGCCGAGCGAGCGGGCGGCCGCCGAGTAGGACCCGGCCCGGACCACTTCGTGAAACGTCTTGATGTGCCGTGAATCGAACACCCTGAATCATAAGCAGATGTTGGGAGGCGCGAACAAGGGTGGGGGTGGCCCTTTGAGGTCCGGATCCCGCGCACGGACCCGGCGGGCGCCTCACGGGGTGAAGGACTCCACGGCCTCGTCGAAGTGGCTCTTGCCCGTGGACCGTTGGGCGGCCGGGGCCGACACCCACAGGTCGTACATCTTGCCGTTCTCGTTCCAGCTCAGGTCGTAGGTGACCCGGGGGCCGCCGTCCTCGGGGGCGCCGTCCCAGGTGAAGACCCACAGGGCGGCCGGGTTTCCGCCGTGCGTGGTCTCCTGCACCGAGCCGCCGCGGTAGCCGGGGTAGTCCGAGGGGCCGTCCTTGTGGGCCTGCCGCATCACGGCGAGGGGGCCTTCGGGGTCCTGGGCCTGGGGGTGGATGCCGACGCGGAACTCCTTGCCCGGCGAGTAGTAGTAGGTGCGGGGCGGTTCGGGGGAGCGGGTGAAGCCGTCGGGGAGGGAGAGCGTGAAGCCCGCGGGATCCGTGACGGTGCGATAGCCCGCGGGGCTCGGATCGCCGCCGGAATCGGGGGACTTGGCCGGTTCGTCGGGAGTGTCCGGGGAAGGGGTGCCCTTGGTGGGGGTGGCGCCGTCCTTGTCCTCGCCCTTGTCCTTGTCGGTCTTGGGCGGCGGCTTCGGCTCCGCCTTCTTCGTCGAGCTCTTCTCCGGCTCGGGCGATGCCGTCTCCTCGCGCACCCGGTCCGCGCGGCCCCCGTCGCCCGCCCGCTGCTCCGTGCCCGCCTCGCCCCGCGTCAGGAGCCACACCCCGGTGCCGACGCCGCCCGCCGCGAGCACGGCGATCAGGACGCCGCCGAGCAGCGAGATCCGCGCCCGGGCGCGCCTTCGCGCTGCGGCGGGCGCGGCGCCGAGCACCACCGGTTCGTCGCCGTGCGGATCCCGCGGGGTCCGGGTCGGCGGGCGCGGTGCCGCGGCGGCCGCCCCCGGCACCGGTGTGTGCGCCACGGTCGGCAGCCGCTCCTCGTCGAGGAAGCCGCGCAGCGCCCGCTCCGTCTCGTCCGCGCCGAACCGCCGCTCCGGATCCCGTTCCAGCAGTCCTCGTACGACGGGCAGCAGCGGGCCCGCGGCGTCGGGCAGCCGCACCTCGTCCACGACCACGGCGTGCAGCACGCCCGCCACCGAGTCGCGGTGGAAGGGGGATTCGCCCTCGACGGCCGCGCAGAGCAGCACGCCGAGCGACCACAGGTCGGCCTCGGGGCCTGTGTGACGCCCCGACATCCGCTCGGGCGCGGTGTATTCGGGGGAGCCGACGAACGCCCCGGTCTGGGTGAGCGTGGTCTGCCCGGCGACCTGGGCGATGCCGAAGTCGGAGAGGACGACGCGTCCCGTGCCCGCTTCCAGGAGTACGTTGGCGGGCTTCAGGTCGCGGTGCAGGACACCGGCGGTGTGCGCGGCGCGCAGCGCGGCGAGCAGGGCGAGGCCGATCCTGGCGGCCTCCGCGGGCGGCAGCGGTCCGTCCGCGGCGATGCGGTCGGCGAGCGAGCGGCCGTCGATCAGCTCCATCACCAGCCAGGGCTGCTCGTCGTGGCGCACGACGTCGTGCAGCACGAGGATGCCGGGGTGCTTCACCTGGGCGACGGACCGCGCCTCGCGCAGGGTCCTCTCCCGCTGCCGTTCCGCGTCGAGCTGGGAGAGCCCGGCGTCCACGTGCAGTTCCTTCACGGCGACGTCGCGCCCGAGCAGCTCGTCCTGCGCCCGCCACACCGTTCCCATGCCGCCGCGTCCGAGCCGTGCCGTGATGCGGTAGCGGCCGGCTATCAGTTCCCCCGTGCTTGCCATGGCCGCATCATACGAACTCCCTTGCCCCGTCCCGTAGTTGGGCGTGCGGGGAGGTGAGGGGTGTGACGGACCCGGGAGGTGTGTGGGGGGAGTGTGAACGGCGCGCGCCCGCGCCGGGGTTGCCTCCGCGCGCCCGTCACGACATGTGCGTGATCCACTACCGTGGGTCACTTCAGTGGATCGCGGAGGGAGCGGTCCGCGTGGTGGAGGGGTACACGCATGAGGCGACGACGCACGGCCAAGGTCCTGGGGGCGCTCGCGGCAGCCGCGGCTTTGGCACTCTCCGTGCCGAACTCGGCGTACGCGGCGCAGGGGGTCCTTGTCATCAACGGCACGGCCTACGAGGACCCGAGCGGCTGCTACGCCGTCGACCGGTTCCTCAGCACGGTGGACAACTACACCGACGCCATCGCCGAGGTCCACTCGGGCCCGGACTGCACGGGCCCGGTCGAATGGCTCGTCTACCCCGGCGAGACGTACCACACGGAGACCGCGCGGAGCGTCTTCGTTCTCTGAGTCATTCCCTGAGTCATTCCCTGAGTCATTCTCTGGGGCGAGCAGGGCGTGTTCGCGGCCTGAGCTGAAAGGTGGAGTTCACCGGCTCACGCGTCGGGGAACTCCACCCGCTGCAGCAGCCCCCACGTGAACTCCGCGACACAGCGCCGCCGTTCGCCGCCCGCGTCCGGCGCGGCGAACGCGAGGCGCCAGCGCGTCGGTGCCGTCCCCTCCATGGGCCGGGCGGGCGCGAACGCGCGGGCCGCCTCGTCGACCGTGCACGACCACGGGGTCAGGTCGTCGAGCGTACGGAGCACAGCGCCCGGTGCCCCGGGAGCGCGCACCAGCCACTCGTTCCACACGGCGCCGTTCGGCGCGAGCAGCACCTCGAAGCGCAGATCGGGCCAGAGGGGGACCGGCCAGAGCAGCGCCTCGCACTCCAGGTCGCCGATCGTGCGGCGGATGGCCGACCCGGGGGCGCCGAGGACCGAGCGGTAGCGCGACGCGGCGCCCCGGGAGCGGGCCGACCTGGACATCGCCTGCCAGCGGCGGTTGGCCTCGCGCATCTGAGCGATGGAGACGCCCAGTTCATGGCGTGCGCCCTCCACCAGGTCCGGGTTGTGGTCGGCCATCCGGCGCAGCAGGACCAGCTGGAAGTCCAGCGGGGTGAAGGGGCCGGGAGACGGGGCGGGAGCGGAACGGCTAGCGGACATGCGCCCCATCGTCGCGCACCGCGTACGGCCCCGGGCGGTGGCCTTCCGGAAGGAAGAGGACCGAGTTGACGTACCGGGGATGTCTCGGCGTGAGCACCCGGCGCAGCAGGCCCTGTGCGACGACGTACGCCGTGCCGGACTGGTGCGCCTCCAGGTCGAAGGCGGCGAGCGGCAGCCAGGTGTCGTGCGGCAGGACCCAGCCCCGGTAGCCGTGGCCTTCGGTCAGGAGCCGCACGATCGGCGCGATCGGCTGGATGCGGGACTCCAGCTCGATGAAGATCGCCGGGCGGTCGCGGTCGATCAGCTCGCGGGCGCCGCGCAGCACCGGCAGCTCATTGCCGTCCACGTCGATCTTGACGAAGTGGACGTCCCGCAGACCGAGTCCGTCGAGGGTCAGGCACGGCACGTCGACGGCGGTGGCGTGGATGTCGCGGCGGATGAGGGACGAGACGCCCCGCTCGCCGCGGTCGCCGTGCGGCAGCCAGAGCCGGGCCGTGCCCGGACGGTCCGTCGCCGCGGCCCGCACCACGCGGACGTTGCCCGGCGTACTGGATTCCAGGAGCCGCGCCAGATGCGGCACGGGCTCGACGGCCACCACCCGCTCCGCGCGTGCGGCGAGCCGCGCCGACCAGGGGCCGTACCAGCCGCCCACGTCCACGGCGGTGCCGCAGCCGGGCGGGCAGAGGTCGGCGAGGCGGGCGAGTTCCGGCTCGAAGCGCGGATAGACGAGGCGGGCCAGGGCGGCGACCAGGCGGTCGGGGACGAAGGGCGCGAGGCGCGCGGCGAAAGTCATCCGGCCCCCGTCACGGCGAGATCTGTTTGAGCAGCTGCTCGTGCTCGTCCTCGGGGACCTGTTCGCCCGAGGACGGCAGGAGCTGCGGGACGCCGTCGACGATCGGATAGCGGCGGCGCAGCCGGGGGTTGTACAGGGCCTCTTCCGGTACGAGGGGCTCCGCCGGGCTCAGGAGATGCAGCGGGCCCTTGTCCAGCGGGCAGGCGAGGATCTTCAGCAGCGGGTCGTCGGGATTCATCCGCTCGTCAACTCCTTCGTGGGGGAGGCGGGTTGGGGTGCCGTGCCGTCGTGCTTCGGCATGGCGAGGAGGACGGACACGGCGAGGACCGTGCCCGCGATCCGCAGCGCGAGCCGCACCGGTTCGTGCGGCAGCGCCTCGCCGAACGCCAGCGTCCCCAGTACCGCGGTGAACAGCGACGTAACCGTCGTGCACACCGGGACGATGAGGGAGGCCCGGCAGCGCTGGAGCGCCGCCTGCGACATGATCAGGCCGAACGCGCCGGTGAACAGCAGCAGATACGGGTACGGCGAGCGCAGCAGATCGACCAGCGCGCCGCCGATGCCCTGCGTCGTCAGATAGCTGGAGACACCCTTGATGGCCAGCGAGCTCACGCCGTACAGCAGGCCCACCGCGACGCCGTACTCGACGCCCGCCGTCGGCATCCGGTGGCGGTGCTTCGCGCGGCGCTCCGCGGAGCCGTACAGCCAGACGCCCGCCGCGAGCGACGGCAGGCACACCGTGAGGACCAGCGGCACGGGCGCGCCGCGGCCGACCGTGTCGGAGTTCTCGCTCAGCGACAGGACGACCATCAGGAGCGCGAGGAGGATCGCGCCGACCGCGTAGCGCTCGCGGCCCGAGGTCTGTTCGCCGAGGAGGACCGAGGAGAGGAGCAGGAGCAGGACGAGGCCCGACACGAAGATGCCCTGCGCCGCGGCGATCGGCAGCGTGCGGTAGACCGCGAGCTGCGCGCCGAAGCCCGCGGCGAGCGCCAGGGAGCCGCCGATCCACAGGGGGCTGCCGAGCACTTGCCGCAGCAGACGGGCCGGACTGCGGACGCTGACCGACGGCATCGCCGTCAACGCCCGCTTCTCCAGGACGAATCCGGTGCTGTAGAGCACGTTCGCGAGCAGTGCCGCGGCCACACCCCACCACATGGGGCTCAAGTCCTTCGGGCGTGCAGCAGCAGGATCGAGGCGGCGCTCGGCACGGCGCAGGCCAGCCGGTCAAGAGCGCGCAGCGGGCGTGGCACGCCGTGGAAGGGCGCGCCGCTGACACGGACCACGTCGAAGCCGGCCGCCGTCACGAACTCCCGCAGCGCGCGGGCCGTGTACAGCCGCAGATGGCCCACGACCTCCGTGCCCGGGCGGCCGTGGATGCCGCGCAGGCTCACCTCGGAGAAGACGGGCTGGACGCCGGCCAGGAGCAGGCCGCGGTTGTACCAGGCGGCGAGGTTCGGGGTGGACAGCATGAGGTGCCCGCCCGGCGCGAGGACCCTGCGCAGTTCGTCGAGCGCGCTGTCCGGGTCGACCAGGTGCTCGATCACCTCGCTGAACAGGACGGCGTCGGCCGCCCCGGTCGCGAACGGCAGCCCGCCGTCGGTGAGTTCGCCCCGTACGACATGGGAGAGGTGGGCGTTCGCCCGCCGCAGCGCGTCCTGGGACCAGTCGACGCCGATGACGCGGTGGCCCGCCAGAAGGGGGGCGGCGGTGGCCGCGGCCGTGCCGTCGCCGCAGCCGATGTCCAGGATGGTGGCGGGAGTGGCACGGGAGGTGGCGGGGCCGAGCGCGGTGGCCAGGATGCGGGCCTGGCGCAGGCTGCGGGCCGCGCCCGACGCGACCGGGACCGACGGGTTCTCGTAGAAGTCGCGCAGGCCCGCGGGGCGCCTCGTGGCTGCCGCTGTCACTGGTGTCACCGGCCCTCCTCGGTGTGTTCCGTCGCATGCAGATAGTGCTCGAAGAGGTCGCGTAGATGGGCGCCGTCGCCGTGGCTCAGCAGCGTCTTCGACCAGCGCAGGGCCAGGTGCAGACGGCCCGCGGTGGACGCGGTCGTCACGGTGAGGCCCCGGGGGAGGCGGGCGGGCGCGGAGAACCACACGGCGTGCGCGCGGCCCGCGTCGCCGAAGTCCAGGGCGTACGGAACACGGCCGATGTTGCTCAGGAGCGTGGTCGACGTCCAGGGTGCGGCCGCCCGGCGCAGGCCCCTGGTGAGGGCCGCCCGGAAGGTGACGGGGAGGACGGGAGCGGTGAGGAGCGCGGCGCCGTGGCCGAGTTGGGGGCGGGACAGGGCCTTGAGGGCGCGGGTGCGGTCGGAGGTGCGGCGCAGGAGGTCGCGGATCGACTCCGGCGTCCAGTCGTGCGCCGACAACTCCGCGGCGGCGAACGGCACTTCGACCAGGCGTGTGCCGTTTCCGATCGGCATGGTGGCGTCGCGGGGCCTGTCGTCCACGGGCATCGTGATGCGGAACGGGCGCGGGGCGGCGCCGTGTTCGCGGTTCCAGTGGGCGATCATCAGGGCCGTGGCGACCATGAGCTGGTCGTTGACGGTGAAGGGGGAGCCCTTGGGGCGGCGGGGGACGGGAAGCTCCGCCACGAGCATGCTGTTGCCGGGAATGGGGTCTCCCCTGCTCGAACGTAGTTGAGAGCTTGGGGAAGGCTCCGGGGAGCCCTTGGCGACTCGTGCGGGCGGGGACCAGCCGGAGGGCGTGTCAGGCGGTGGGGGCGGCTGCTCCTGGGTGTTGGTGTCGGGGGTGCGGGAGGGTGGCGCCGCCGGGGAGTTGTCCTTGCCGCCGTAGAGTTCGGCGGCCGTGGCCAGGACGCGCAGGCACGCCGGGCCGTCCAGGGCCGTGTGGTTGATCGTGAGGAAGAGGACGGATCCCCGGTCCTCCGCGCGCCCGCTCTCCGCCGCCTCCGGGGCGGATCCGGCCGCCGGTGGGGGTTCGGCCGCCACGACTTCCAGGCGGATGGGCGGTGATGCCGCGAGCGGGGGCGCCGACGACAGGGCGCGTTCGCGGGCCCGTTTCAGTGCGTCCGGCTCCGGGGGCGGGAAGGTGACCGGCTCGGTGTCCGGTGCCGGGGTCAGTTCCCACTCGTAGCGGCGGCGGTACCACGGGCCCCGGGCCTCGCGCATGAGGATGCGCGGGTGACGGCGCAGGGCCTCGTGGAAGGCGGCGCGGAGGCGGTCCGGGTCCGGGGTGCCCGGCAGATGGACCTCGATGTGGACGGTCTCGGGTTCCTCTTCCTGGAGACAGTGCCGGGAGACCTCGTCGACCACGGGGAACGGCACGCGTGTGGGCGGGCGTTCGGGATCTTCCGCGTGGCGTGCCGGGTGGTCGAGTGCGGTCATGTGTCCTTCCCCGTCGTCCTGGTGGTCGCCGTCCGTTGCCTGCGGCGCGGGAAGCGGATCGTGGCCCGGCCCGGTGGGGCCGGTTCGGGTTGGGCGGAGGCCGGGCCCCGGGCCGAGACCGTGGGGCCCGCCGGGCCGTTGTCGCCCCGTTTGCGCTGGGGGAGCGGGGGTGGTGGCTGGGTGCCCAGGTCCCGGTCGGGGCCCAGGGGCAGGGTGGCGGTGGAGGGTCCCGACGGGGCGTACGGAGGGGGCTCGGGCGCCGGGCCGCCGGGGCCTTCGCGGCCTTCTGGACCTTCGGGGCCTCCAGGGCCGTACTCCAACGTATCCGCGGCGCGGGACGGTGTCTCCTCCCGCACCGTGACCAGCGCCGCGAACAGGGCGATGAGCGCGAGGAGTTGGGCCGCCGGACCGAACGCCCCCTCGTCGTCCGTGATGGACCCGCCCGCACCGGTCGCCGCCGCGATGCCCGCTCCCGCCATCGCCAGGAAGGCGATCGGCACGAGCAGGGCGTGGCGGCGCCAGGCGAGCAGGGCGAGGGCCGGGACCAGGAGGGCGAAGGGGCCCGCGACGACCGCGGCGATCAGCGTGAGGGCCACCGTGCCGAGGAGGGGGCCGGGCGCGGGCGGGGCGGGCGTGGGACCGTCCGGGTTGGGGTCGCGGCGGCGGACGAAGGCCAGGCCGATCAGGGCGAGGACGCCGACTCCGGCCAGGATCAGGCCGATCTCGTAGGTCTGCGACGGCTCGTAGGTGAGTTTGATCGTGCCGCCCTCGCCCTTGGGGACCAGCCAGCCCTGCTGCCAGCCGTCCAGGCGCAGGGAGGTCAGCTCCTTGCCGTTGAGCGTGGCCTTCCAGCCGTCGTTCACGTTCTCGTACGTCGTGAGGTACGAGGCCGCTCCCGCGCCGACCTTCAGTTCGCGGCGGTCGCCGAGCCAGTCGTCGACCTCCAGGTCACGGGACGCCTTGTCGGGCCGTCCCGGGGTGCCGCGGGTGAGGGACGCGTCCATGACGACGAGCGGGCCCGCGTCGCCGGTCTCCACGCTGTGCGCTCCCGCGTCGAGGCGGGTGACGGGGTTCTTCTTGCCCTCCTGGCAGAGCGTGATGTCGATGGGGCGGCGGTCGGTGAGGTCGCGGACCTTGCCCTTGGCGCTCGTCTCGAACAGTTCGCCGTCGATCGACATCGTCGGGCCCTGGCCGCAGGGCAGGCTGAAGGTGTCGGTGGGGTCGGGCCGGGGGGTGCGGTACTTGTCCAGGGCCGGGATGTAGACCTCGGTCAGGCCCACGGGGAGCTGGAGGTTGTCGTCCGCCACCGGGTTGTGCACCGTGAGCGGCGCCGTCTCCGTGATGGTGATGTCCATCTCGTCCGTGGTGATCGGGGCGAAGCGGGCGTTGCCGTTCTCGTCGACGCCCGCGGTCGCCGCGCCGTCCGGCGAGCTGATCTCGATCTTCTGGGGGCGGGTGGAGAGGCCGCCCGCCGCGGGCAGCACGATCTCGCCGACCGGCTGTTTGCCGGGCCACTTGAGGTGGATCACCGGGCGGTTGTCGGAGCCCGCGATCCAGCCCGTCGTGAGGTCGCCGTCCGTGAGGTTGCGCGGGGACAGGTCGCCGCCCAGCTTGGCGGTGGAGTCCGACGTCGCGATGATCTGCTGCTGTTGTTCGGGGGCCACCTTGTAGAGCAGCTCGTCCAGTTCGTCGCCCGGCAGGGCCACCGCGCTCGCCTTCACGCGGTACGAGCCGTCGGCCGGTGTCGTGAAGCGGCGGTGCAGGCCCGACTCGGTGTTCACCGGTGAGAGGGCGCCGGGGTCGGCGGAGCGGTGCAGGGAGTAGGTGGTGGCCGCGGAGGTCGACTTCTCGGCGTCCGTGGGGAGTTGGAGGAGCTTGGTGATCCGTACGTCGGGGATGCTGATCTCGGCGAAGCCCGCGCCCGTCAGGCCGGGGCGGGCCTTCTGGGTGTCCAGGATCGTGATCTTGATCCAGTCCGTGGCGCCCGCGGGGGCCTTGATGCGCTGGGTCAGGCCGTTGGGCTGGAGGTTGCTCGTGGCGCTGCCCTTGCTGGTCTCCACGCGCACCCGGGTGGGCGCCGCGCGCACGCCTTCCTGGGGCAGCGGGGTGACGCGGAACGAGGACGGCACGGAGATCGCGGAGTTGAACTCGGCCTTGAGCCATTCCCCCTTCGCCGAACCGGCGTTGCCCTCCGCCCAGGCCGTGGCCGGGTTGCCGTCGAAGGCGTTCACCGGGTCGTACTGCGGCAGATGGAAGAGCCAGTTGCCGTAGGACGAGGCCGTCACGGACTTCGCGCCGCGCAGCTCCGCCGTCGTCTGGTGCTCGATGCCCTTGGTGGGCAGGATCTGGTGCGGCTTCTTGCCGGGATCCTGGAGGGCGTCGACGGCGTTCCGCTCGCTGCGGGTGTACGTGTACGACGTATTGGAGTTGACCAGGCCGAAGCGCGTGTCGGCGCGGCGCAGGCCGTCACCGACCGCCTGCAGCCCCGGCGTGCCGATCCCGGGGTGGTTGTCGCCGGTCAGGACCGTCGGGCGGTCGCGCATCGCGGGGTCGGCGGAGAGCGGCAGCAGGGACTCGGGGCCGCCGCTGACCACCGCCGTGTTGGACACCGGCTTCAGGCCCGCCTGGCCGGGGCGCTCGGCGCCGGATCCCGGGGCGTAGATCTCCACGGCGCGCTGGCGCGGGTAGAGGCCCTCCACCTGGACCGGGGTGTCGTCGGCGATCTTCCCGTCGGTCTCGGTCGGGCCGAAGCCCGTGACGCGGCGGAACCCCGACTCCTCAAGCGTGCGCTTGACGGTCGCGGTCGGGACATGGCCGATCTGGTCGGGGTCGAGGTCGTTGCGTACGACGACGTAGTACAGGCCCGCGCGGGTCAAGTAGTCGCGCAGGCCCGGCACTTCGGCGCCGGTCGCAAGGGCCTGCTCGACCGCGTCCATGGCGCGGCGGTTGCCCGGCGTGCCGAACGGCACGTAGTCGCGCTGCGCCCAGCGGGACTCGGCGAGCACGTCGAGGGGCTGGTCGATGGGCGAGCCCCAGGTGTAGATGCCGTGCGCGGTGGCGGGCACGACGAGGGCGCGCGAGTCGGGGGAGTACTTCTCCAGCCAGTCGGCCGTGGTCTGCCAGTACGTGGGGAGCTTCTGGAACGAACCCGGCTGCAGGATCGAGCCGTTGAGGTACGGCCAGGCGAGGCCGGGCAGCACGAGGACCGCGGCGATCAGCGGCGCGTAGCGGCGGCCGCGCACCGGGCGCGCGCCGCGGGCCTGGGCGGCGACGCCGACCAGGTGCATCAGGCCGAGGACGAGTGCGAGGGCCAGGCCCGTCTGGAACTTGTAGATGTTGCGGAACGGGACGAGCCCGCCGTTCAGCCAGGACTGCACCGTCCCGTGGAAGGGGGCGCCGAACGCCCCGCCGTATCCGGCGAGGGTGATCAGGACGACGGAGAGCACCGTCAGGACCAGCCAGCGGCGCTCCGGCAGGTCGCGGCGGGCCAGGCCCGCGAGGCCGATGGCGGCCGCGAGCGCCGAGCAGACGATCGTGACGACGGCCGTCGCCACCGTCCAGCCCGCGGGCAGCCACGCCTCGCCGAAGTGCAGATACGCGACCCAGTTGCCGGCGCCGCGCAGCGTCTCGGTGGCCGACATCGTGCCCGTCGTGGTGGCCGAATTCTCCACGTACGGAAGGAAGTTCTCGCCGTAGATGCCGAGCATCAGGAGCGGGACGACCCACCAGGCCGTGGCCAGGACGACGCCCGGCACCCACCAGGTGATCAGTTTGCGTTTGCGCGGTCCGTTCGGCCGGGAGAGCAGATAGAGGCCCACGGGCAGCAGCGAGGCGAGGGTCGCCGCCGCGTTCACGCCGCCCATGAACGGGATGATCAGCGCCGAGCGGCAGGCCGCGAGGCGGGCGCTGATCCGCTCGTCGGTGAGCGGGAGCAGCACCCAGGGAAGGAACGCGCCGGGCAGCGCGGCCGCCGACGTCGAGCCGACGACGACGGTGAACGTCGGCCACAGCGCGTACGCGACCGCGCCGAGCAGCCGGCTGGGGCGGCTGCCGATGCCCAGGCGTTCGGCGAGGCGCAGCGCGCCCCAGAAGGCCGTCGCCACGATCAGCGAGAGCCAGAGCCGTTCGGCGAGCCACACCGGCAGCTGCACGATCTTCGCAAGGCCGTAGAACGGCAGCATCGGGAACGTGTAGCCGACGTACTGGTCCTGGATCCCGCCGAAGCCGCCCCTGTCGTGCCACAGCTGGCCGAGGTCGGAGAGGAACTGCCAGGGGTCGACGGCGACACCGAGCTTGGTGTCGAACGTCATCCGTCCCGGTTTCACCGCGAGGAACAGCACGAACACCACGGCCCAGAACCCCAGGAGCCAGCGCCGCGAGCGCGGACCGCCCGAGGGTTCGGGCGCTTCGGCCGTGGGTGTGACGGCCGCCGGGGGTGGGGCCTGGACCGTGGTCATGGACACCGCCTGAGGATGAGGAGGAGGTTCCAGGTGGCGAACTCGCGCACGCCCGGCACCTTGGTGATGGCACCGGCCAGGAACGGCCAGTAGCGGGAGCGTGCCGACACCACGTCCACGTCGTCGCGGGCCCGCACCTGGCGCAGGGTCGCTCCGACGTGGTGGGCGTAGAGGTTCTCGCCGAGAGTGTGCTTGGCGGCCTTGCCGGTACGTCGTTGATAGCGGGCGCGGGCCCGTTCGGCGCCCAGGTAGTGCCAGGGCGCCCACTCGTGACCGCCCCACGGGGAGAGCCAGTTGGTGAACGAGACATAGATCAGGCCGCCCGGCCGGGTGACCCTGACCAGCTCGCTCAGGAACGTCTGCGGGTCGTCGACGTGCTCCAGGACGTTCGAGGAGAACGTGACGTCGGCGACGCCGTCCGCCAGCGGCAGCAGATAGCCGTCCGCGACGACCGACCCCTCGGGCGGCTTGGCGCTGCCCTTTGCCGACGGCGCTGCCATCTCCGCGAGGTCCGGCTCGAAGAGAAAGGCCTGCGCGCCGCGCCGCCGGAACTCCTCGGTGAAGTAGCCGCCACCGCCGCCGACATCGACGACGACCCGGCCCTTCACCGGCACGTACGCCTCGACCTGGTCGGCGGCGTCGCGGGCGAGCAGGGTGTAGCAGTGCTCCGGATCCCGCTGTTCGCGCAGGAAGGCCCGGAAGAGGGTGACGGAGCGCCGCAGCGAGGGGTCCTTCACGCAGACCCCTGGGGTGCCTGCGCCAGCGCGACGGCCTCCATCGCCACCGCCTGGAACTGCCGGACCGTATGGGACCAGCGGAACTGCGCGGCACGCTCGCCCGCGGCCTTGCCGAAGGTCTCGCGCCGCTCGGTGCTCAGTGCCAGGGTGCACCACGCGGCGGCGAACGAGCTCTCGCCGCGGGCCAGCAGGCCGGTGACGCCGTCCTCTATGGCGTCGCGTACGCCGGGGACGTCGAAGCCGATCGAGGGTGTCGAGCGCGTCGCCGCCTCGGTGATGACCAGGCCCCAGCCCTCCACGGCCGACGGGTGGAGCAGCAGCCAGGCCTCACAGAGCAGCCGGTGCTTCTCCGCCTCGGAGACACGGCCCCTGAACTCCACGCCGGGACCCGCCAGTTGTTCGAGGCGGTCGCGCTCGGGCCCGTCTCCCACGATCACGAGCCGGCCGCCCGTGACCGGCCTGACTCGCTCCCACAGCCGCAGGAGCAGATCGATCCGCTTGTACTCGACGAGGCGCCCCATCGCGAGGAACATCGGCTCGTCGGAGCGGGCGTGCAGCGGTCCCGGCTCCTCGACGCCGTTGGGCACGATGCGGATCCGCTCCCGCTCGACCCCGATCGCCCGCAGGGCGGTGGCCGTCGACGGCGATACGGCCACCAGGAGATTGCCGCGCTGCGCGCCCGAGAGCGCCCAGTGCTCAAGTCTTCGGCCGAGCCTGGCCGCGGGGGCGAGCGCGCCCTGGAAGCGCATCCCCCACAGGTCGGTGTGGACGTGGTTGACCAGACAGAGGGTGGGGCCGCGGTGCCACAGCGGCGCCAGGTACGGCATGCCGTTGCAGACCTCGACGAGCAGGTCGCAGTCGCCCACCTGCCGGGCGAAGGCGGAGCGCGCCCGCAGATAGTGGCCGAGGTCGCCGCCCGCGGAGACCACGCGGTAGTCGCGGTAGGCGGCGGGACCCCCGCACAGCAGGGTGACCTGGTGGCCCTGCTTGCTGAGCCCGTCGGCGAGCCGGTCGACGAGGAGTTCGGAGCCGCCCGCGGCCGGATTGCCGAGGTCGCGGTGGGCGAGGAAGACGATCCTGCGCGGTTGTGGGGGAGGCGCGGGAAGGCGCTCCGCGCGGCGTGGGGAGGCCGCGCGCAGCGAGGACGGTACGTGCTGGGGCATACGTGCTCCAACTCGTCTCAGGGTGCGGAACTGTGGGGGGCGGTCGGGCGGAACGGTCCTGCGGTGCTGGTGCCCGGCACTGCTTCTCGTGCTGCCGGGCCGTGCTGCCGGGCGGGCCGCGAAACCGTGGGGGTGGTTCTGCGGAAGTGCTCTGCTCGGCCTGTGCGGGGCGGTGCGCGGACTGTGCTCGGGTGGGGTGGACAGTTTTCGCCGCCGCGTTCGGCGCGGCTACTCACGGAGGTGACAATTTCCGGGCTTTTAGGAGCTGACGTCTCATCACATCGTGGTGCGTTGCAGGGCGGTTGGGGACGTATCAGGATTCGGACTGCCCGACTCCGCCGCTTCACCGTCCCTTCCAGGACCGTTTGCCCCGTCGTCGCCCCGCCCCCGCACGACCAGGACGATTCCGGCCAGCGCGAGCACCGCGCCGAGGCCCACCGTGATCAGCGGAAGCGTCTCGCCGACCAGTTCAAGGCGGGTGTTGTCGTCGTCGGCGAGCTTCACCTGGGCCTTCTGCGTGGCCGGTGTGAACGCGATCCGCTCGCTGTCGAGCAGCACCGTCGAGTCCTTGTCGGAGCCCGGCGCGCGCAGGGTCTTGCGCGGCCCGATCGCGGCGTAGAGGATCCGGCCGGTGCGCTGGTCCGCGACGAGTTCGATGGCGTGGTTGGCGTAGTACTCGTCGGCCATCACCTGGCTCTTCCTCGGCTGCCCGACCAGCCGCCCCGGCACCTGGCGCGTGCCCGTCTTGGTGGCCTTCACGGAGCCGGTGAAGCGGTAACCCTCGTGGCCCTGGATCTTCTTGGTGCCCCGGTAGGCGAGCGGCACCGTCGCCCCCAGCGTGTTGTCCCACCAGCGGTAGGACCGCTTCTCCAGGTCGAAGGGGAACTTCAGGTACGCCTCGCCCTCGAAGTACGGCTCCTCGCCGCAGCAGTGCACCGGCGCGTTGGTCTTGCGGTCGGTGACCCAGCGCTCCAGCGTCCACTGCAGCGAGTCGTGCGGATCGGCCGCGGGCAGCGAGGAGTCGGGATCCACGGACGTGGACACGTCCCAGATCGCGCGCCCGCTGTCCTCGCTGTCCGCGACGTCGCCGCGGACCTGCCGGGTGATCGTGAGGTCCTTGTCGTGGACCGTCTTGATCTTCTCCGTGTCGAAGTAACTCCCCTTGCCCTTGAACACGGTGATCACGTCGATGTCGATCGGGGTGCGTTTCGCGCGTGGCTCCACGTACCAGGCGAGCATCGGTGCGAGGACCAGAAGGAATGCGCCAAGACCGAGGAGGATCAGGGAGAGCGGCGAAGCGGTGCGGCGCATGGGGGTCACTCCTGGGCTGAGGGCGGGAGAGTGTTACCGAGCCGTATGGGCCGGGAACCGTAGGCGCACCCTTGACGCAGTGTCAATGGATTGCAGAGACTGGGCACTTGCCGGACGGGGCCCGGCACGCACCGTGCGACCAGGACCGCGAACGACACGGCCGGGCGCACACCAGGACCGTGTGACCAGGGTGGGGACGACCTCCGACCGAGAGGCTGACCCTCGCATGCACCGACTGCTCGCCGCTTCACTCACCGTCGCCGCCGGGGCGCTGCTCGCCGTGGGCGCCGCGCTCGGAGTCGTCGCGCTCCTCAACGCCACGCCGGACCAGCCCAATACGCCACTGGTGCACTACGAGACCCCCGCACGGGGGCAGTGAATGACCGTGGCCGCGACCGACACCGAGACCGTGCACGCCGCCGACGGCCAGGACTGCGGCGCGGGCCGCTCCGCCTGGCGCGACGTGCCGCCCGTGCAGGTGCGGCAGTTCGCCGCGCTCGCCATGGAGGAGGTGCCCGCGCTCGCCCAGGACATCCTGCGCGAGATCCGCGCCGAGTACCCGGGCCTGCCCGTCGTCCTCGACGACTCCGGCGAACCGATGGCACTCATCGGCATCCGCCGCGCCCTCGAAGGCTTCGTCAAGGAGATCGCATCTCAGGAGGGGCGCCCCCGCTACCACCTGGAGGTCTTCCAGGAGTTCGGCCGCGGCGAGGGACTGCACGGGCGCAGCCTCGACTCGCTCCAGGCGATCTATAGGCTCGGCGTGCGCCTGGCCTGGCGCCGCCTCGCCGAGATCGGCCAGCAGATCGAGATCCCGCCGCCCGCCATGTACGAACTCGCCGAGTCGGGCTTCGAGTACCTGGACGGCCTCGTCGACCAGTCCGTACGCGGATACGCCGAGGCCGCGGCGCGCGAGGCGGGCGAACGGCTGCGCCTGCAACGGAAGTTGATGGAACTGCTGCTCACGGAGCGGCGCCCCGACGGCGGGGGCGGACCGGTCCAGGGAGCCGGTGCGGCCCCCCTCCCCGGCGCGCGGCAGGGACAAGGGCCCGCGGCGGGATCGGCGCACGGGGCCCTCGGCAACGGACTCGGCGAGCGCGCCGCACGCGTCGGCTGGCAACTGCCCGAACGCGTCGCCGTGGGCGTCCTGCTGCGCCCCGCGCGCGAGGCCGTCGCACCCGCCGTCGGACAGGGCGTCCTGCTCGACATGGAGGCCGAGCAGCCCCGCATGGTCGTGCCCGACCCGGACGCCGCGGGCCGCCCCGAGCTGCTGCGCCGCGCCATGGCCGGCTGGTCGGGCGCCATCGGCCCGCCCGTGCCGCTCGCCGACGCCGCGAAGTCGCTGCGCTGGGCCGAGGCGGCGGTACGCCTCATGGAACGCGGCCTGCTGCCCACGGGCGAGGTCCTGCACTGCACCGAGCACACCGAGGCGCTCGTCCTCCTCCAGCCCGAGGAACTCATCGAGGACCTGGCCCGCCGCTGCCTCGCCCCCCTCGCGCACTGCGGCCCCGCCCACGGCCGCCGCCTGGCCGAGACGCTCCTCGCCTGGCTGGAAACCCGCGGCGGCGCCCCCGAGGTGGCGGCCCGCCTGGGCGTCCACCCCCAGACCGTCCGCTACCGCCTGCGCCAGATCAGGGAGCTGTGGGGCGACGAGGTCGACGACCCGGACCGCCGCTTCGAGCTGGAACTGGTGCTGAGGGCGCGTCGCTTGAGGGGGCAGTTGGGCCGGGCGTAGCGCCCCGTAAGGGGCGCGGGGAACTGCGCGAGCAACCACAGAAAAAGCCGCAGTCGCGTCTGCCTGGATC
>NZ_JBHYJI010000029.1:0-83481 GCF_042740435.1 Streptomyces sp. NPDC059002
ACCAAAAAACCCCGGGGGGGGGCCGGGGCCTTTCGGGCGCCCCCCCCCCCGGCGGCACGTTTCTGCTGAAGTCTGTGTCAGCGGGTTCAGACCTCTTCGTGGGCGACGGCGCGACGCGCGTCCGCGTCCAGGACGCCCCAGCTGATCAGCTGCTCGGTCAGCACCGAGGGGGACTGGTCGTAGATGACGGCGAGGGTGCGCAGGTCGTCCTGGCGGATCGACAGCACCTTGCCGTTGTAGTCGCCGCGCTGCGACTGGATCGTGGCCGCGTAGCGCTGCAGGGGGCCCGCCTTCTCCTGCGGGACGTGGGCAAGGCGCTCAAGGTCGAGGACGAGCTTGGGCGGCGGCTCGGCGGCACCGCCGGGCGCGGTGCCCGGGAGGAGCTCCTGCACGGGAACGCCGTAGAAGTCCGCCAACTCGGCGAGGCGCTGCACGGTCACGGCACGGTCGCCGCGCTCGTACGACCCGACGACGACCGCCTTCCAGCGTCCCTGGGACTTTTCCTCGACACCGTGGAGGGAAAGGCCCTGCTGGGTACGGATCGCGCGGAGCTTGGCCCCGAGCTGCTTGGCGTATTCGCTGGACATATAGCTCCCCGGACGCTGGAACATTTTGCGGCTCCGCCGCGTGGCTGGTAACTCACTGTGAGGTTACGCAGCGTTACTTGCTTGCGTCAAGCCGAATGGTCCGTACCGCCCCTTCGGTGGAGGGTGATGACGTGCCCGGTCATCAGTACTGGTACCGTGGATGGCGCAATTTCGACGTCCTTTAAAGTCCGTCCCGTGAGGCGGAGAAGGAGGTCCGTTTCATATGGACACGCAGGACCCAAAAGACTCCACCGTCGCGCGACCCGTGCTCGAAGGCCCGGACATCGCACGGGTGTTGACCCGTATCGCCCACGAGATCGTCGAACGCGCCAAGGGCGCCGACGACGTGGTTCTCCTCGGCATTCCGACCCGCGGCGTCTTCCTCGGCCGCCGGCTCGCCGAGAAGCTCGAAGAGATCACCGGCCGCAAGATCCCGGTCGGCTCCCTCGACATCACCATGTACCGCGACGACCTGCGCATGCACCCGCCGCGTGCGCTGGCCCGCACCGAGATTCCCGGTGACGGCATCGACGGCCGCCTGGTCGTCCTCGTCGACGACGTGCTCTTCTCCGGCCGCACCATCCGTGCCGCCCTCGACGCGCTGAACGACATCGGGCGCCCGCGCGCGGTGCAGCTCGCCGTCCTCGTCGACCGCGGCCACCGCGAACTGCCCATCCGTGCCGACTACGTCGGCAAGAACCTCCCCACGTCGCTGCGGGAGACGGTCAAGGTTCAGCTGGCGGAGGAGGACGGCCGCGACGCCGTGCTGCTCGGCGCCAAGCCCGCTTCCGCTTAGGACCGGCTTCCCCCCTCCACGGGCCCAGGGCACACCCCTGCGCGCCCGCGTGCCCGCAGACCTCCACACACCGGAGTACACCCAGATGATGCGACACCTCATCTCGGCCGCCGACCTCTCCCGCGACGACGCCGTCCTCATCCTCGACACGGCCGAGGAGATGGCCCGGGTCGCCGACCGGCCGATCAAGAAGCTGCCCGCCCTGCGCGGCCGCACGGTGGTCAACCTCTTCTTCGAGGACTCGACCCGCACCCGGATCTCCTTCGAGGCCGCCGAGAAGCGCCTCTCCGCCGACGTCATCAACTTCGCCGCCAAGGGCTCGTCGGTCTCCAAGGGCGAGTCCCTCAAGGACACCGCCCAGACCCTGGAGGCGATGGGCGTCGACGCCGTCGTCATCCGCCACGGCGCGTCCGGCGCGCCCTACCGCCTGGCCACGTCGGGCTGGATCGACGCCGCCGTCATCAACGCGGGCGACGGCACCCACCAGCACCCCACCCAGGCCCTGCTCGACGCCTTCACCATGCGCCGCCGCCTGGTCGGCCCCGACGCAGGCCTCGGCAAGGACCTGGCGGGCAAGCGCATCACGCTCGTCGGCGACGTCCTGCACAGCCGCGTGGCCCGCTCGAACGTCGACCTGCTGCACACCCTCGGCGCCGAGGTCACCCTCGTCGCGCCGCCCACGCTGGTGCCGGTCGGCGTCGGCAACTGGCCGTGCGAGGTCTCGTACGACCTGGACAGCGTGCTGCCGAAGTCCGACGCCGTGATGATGCTGCGGGTGCAGCGCGAGCGCATGAACGCCGCGTTCTTCCCCACCGAGCGCGAGTACTCGCGGCGCTACGGCCTGGACGGCGAGCGCATGGCGAAGATGCCCGAGCACGCCATCGTGATGCACCCGGGGCCGATGGTCCGCGGCATGGAGATCACCGCCGAGGTCGCCGACTCCGACCGCTGCACGGTCGTCGAACAGGTCGCCAACGGCGTCTCCATCCGCATGGCCGTCCTCTACCTGCTTCTGGGCGGCAACGAGCCCGCCGTCACCCACACCCGTACCGAGGAGAAGTAATAAACATGAGCAAGATTCTGATCCGTGGTGCGAAGGTGCTCGGCGGCGAGGCGCAGGACGTCCTGATCGACGGCGAGACCATCGAGGCCGTCGGCACGGGGCTCTCCGCCGAGGGCGCCACCGTCGTCGAGGCCGGCGGCAAGGTCCTCCTGCCGGGCCTCGTCGACCTGCACACCCATCTGCGCGAGCCGGGCCGCGAGGACTCCGAGACCGTCCTCACCGGCACCCGCGCGGCCGCCTCCGGCGGCTACACGTCCGTATTCGCCATGGCCAACACCTTCCCCGTCGCCGACACCGCGGGCGTCGTCGAGCAGGTCTACCGGCTCGGCCAGGAGTCCGGCTACTGCGACGTGCAGCCCATCGGCGCCGTCACCGTGGGCCTGGAGGGCAAGAAGCTCGCCGAGCTCGGCGCCATGCACGAGTCGGCCGCCGGGGTCACCGTCTTCTCCGACGACGGCAAGTGCGTCGACGACGCCGTGATCATGCGCCGCGCCCTGGAGTACGTGAAGGCCTTCGGCGGCGTCGTCGCGCAGCACGCGCAGGAGCCGCGGCTCACCGAGGGCGCCCAGATGAACGAGGGCGTCGTCTCCGCCGAGCTGGGCCTCGGCGGCTGGCCCGCCGTCGCCGAGGAGTCGATCATCGCGCGTGACGTGCTGCTCGCCGAGCACGTCGGCTCGCGGGTGCACATCTGCCACCTGTCGACCGCCGGGTCCGTCGAGATCGTGCGCTGGGCCAAGTCCCGCGGCATCGACGTGACCGCCGAGGTCACCCCGCACCACCTCCTCCTCACCGACGAGCTCGTCCGCTCGTACAACCCCGTCTACAAGGTCAACCCGCCGCTGCGCACCGAGCGCGACGTGCTGGCCCTGCGCGAGGCGCTCGCCGACGGCACCATCGACATCGTCGCCACCGACCACGCCCCGCACCCGCACGAGGACAAGGACTGCGAGTGGGCCGCGGCCGCCATGGGCATGGTCGGCCTGGAGACCGCGCTCTCCGTCGTCCAGCAGACGATGGTCGAGACGGGCCTGCTGACCTGGGCCGCGGTCGCCGACCGGATGTCGTTCAAGCCCGCCCGGATCGGCGGGGCCACCGGCCACGGCCGACCCGTCTCGGCAGGTGAGCCCGCGAACCTCGTCCTGGTCGATGCCGATTACCGTGGGGCAGTGGACCCCGCGGGCTTCGCCTCGCGCAGCCGCAACACTCCCTACGAGGGCCGTGAGCTGCCGGGCCGCGTCACGCACACGTGGCTCCGGGGTCGGG
The DNA here is from genome assembly GCF_042740435.1 of Streptomyces sp. NPDC059002. Classification (NCBI taxonomy): domain Bacteria; kingdom Bacillati; phylum Actinomycetota; class Actinomycetes; order Kitasatosporales; family Streptomycetaceae; genus Streptomyces; species Streptomyces sp. NPDC059002. Next base: position 3,710 of record NZ_JBHYJI010000029.1, read on the forward strand.
CCACGCTCGTCGACGGGAAGCTCGCGTGACATCTCTTCTGGAACTGGCCGCCGAGAAGGAATCGGCGGACGTGACCGACTGGGCCGCACGGATCGGCTGGGTCGTCGGACTGCTGCTCTTCATCGCGCTCGTCTACTGGCTCATGCGCGAGGGCTGGAAGTGGCGCGGCACGCTCCAGAGCGATCTGCCCGAGCTCCCCAGCGCGCCGAGCGAGCCGGGCCCGGCGAAACTTGAGCTGAGCGGCCGCTACCACGGCTCGACGACCGCGGGGCAGTGGCTCGACCGCATCGTGGCGCACGGTCTCGGCACCCGCAGCCGGGTCGACCTCACGCTCACCGACGCGGGGCTCGACGTCGTACGCCCCGGGGCGGCCGATTTCTTCATCCCGGCCGGTCAGCTGCGCGAGGCCCGCCTCGACAAGGGCATCGCGGGCAAGGTCCTCGCGGAGGGCGGTCTGCTGATCGTCACCTGGGAGCACGGCGGCAAGCTGCTCGACTCCGGATTCCGCTCGGACCACGCGGCCGAGCAGTCCGACTGGGTCGAGGCCATCAACAACATGATCAACACCAGCACTACGGAAGGCACCGCACGATGACGACCTCCAATCAGGGGCGCCCCTCGGAGAGGACAAAGGTGTCTCCCGCCGTACTCGTCCTGGAGGACGGCCGCATCTTCCGCGGTCACTCCTACGGGGCCGTGGGGGAGACCTTCGGCGAAGCGGTGTTCTCCACCGGCATGACCGGCTACCAGGAGACCCTGACCGACCCCTCGTACGACCGTCAGATCGTGGTCGCCACCGCCCCGCAGATCGGCAACACCGGCTGGAACGACGAGGACGACGAGTCGAGCCGGATCTGGGTGTCGGGCTATGTGGTCCGTGACCCCGCCCGCATCCCCTCCAACTGGCGCGCGAAGCGCTCGCTCGACGAGGAACTCGTCAAGCAGGGCATCGTCGGCATCTCCGGCATCGACACCCGCGCCCTCACCCGCCACCTGCGCGAGCGCGGCTCGATGCGCTCCGGAGTCTTCTCCGGCGAGGCGCTGGCTACCGACGCCGAGCTGGTCGCCCGCGTCCAGGCGCAGCCCCAGATGAAGGGCGCGAGCCTCTACGAGGAGGTCGCCACCAAGGAGGCGTACGTCGTCCCCGCGATCGGCACCAAGCGCTTCACCGTCGCCGCCATCGACCTCGGCATCAAGGGCATGACCCCGCACCGCATGGCCGAGCGCGGCATCGAGGTGCACGTGCTGCCCGCCACCGCCACCGAGGAGGACGTGTACGCCGTCGCCCCCGACGGTGTCTTCTTCTCCAACGGCCCGGGCGACCCGGCCACCGCCGAGGGCCCGGTCGCGCTGATGACCGCCGTCCTGGGCCGCAAGACGCCGCTGTTCGGCATCTGCTTCGGCAACCAGATCCTCGGCCGCGCGCTCGGCTTCGGCACGTACAAGCTGAAGTACGGCCACCGCGGCATCAACCAGCCGGTGCAGGACCGCACCACCGGCAAGGTCGAGGTCACCGCGCACAACCACGGCTTCGCCGTGGACGCGCCGCTCGACAAGGTCAGCGAGACGCCCTTCGGCCGCGCCGAGGTCTCCCACGTCTGCCTGAACGACGACGTCGTCGAAGGCCTCCAGCTGCTCGACCAGCCGGCCTTCTCCGTCCAGTACCACCCCGAGGCGGCCGCCGGCCCGCACGACGCCGCGTACCTCTTCGACCGCTTCGTATCCCTGATGGAGGGCCAGCGTGCCTAAGCGCTCCGATATCCAGTCCGTCCTGGTCATCGGCTCCGGCCCGATCGTCATCGGCCAGGCCGCCGAGTTCGACTACTCCGGTACGCAGGCGTGCCGCGTCCTCAAGGCCGAGGGCCTGCGCGTCATCCTCGTCAACTCCAACCCGGCGACGATCATGACCGACCCGGAGATCGCCGACGCCACGTACGTCGAGCCGATCACCCCGGAGTTCGTCGAGAAGATCATCGCCAAGGAGCGCCCCGACGCGCTCCTGCCCACCCTCGGCGGCCAGACCGCGCTCAACACCGCGATCTCCATGCACGAGCAGGGCGTCCTCGAGCAGTACGGCGTCGAGCTCATCGGCGCCAATGTCGAGGCCATCAACAAGGGAGAGGACCGCGACCTCTTCAAGGGCGTCGTCGAAGAGGTCCGCAAGAAGATCGGCCACGGCGAGTCCGCCCGCTCGTACATTTGCCACTCCATGGACGACGTCCTCAAGGGCGTCGACGAGCTCGGCGGCTACCCCGTCGTCGTGCGTCCCTCCTTCACCATGGGCGGCGCCGGTTCCGGCTTCGCGCACGACGAGGAGGAGCTGCGCCGCATCGCGGGCCAGGGCCTGACGCTCTCGCCGACCACCGAGGTGCTCCTCGAGGAGTCCATCCTCGGCTGGAAGGAGTACGAGCTGGAGCTGATGCGCGACAAGCACGACAACGTCGTGGTCGTCTGCTCCATCGAGAACTTCGACCCGATGGGCGTGCACACCGGCGACTCGATCACCGTCGCGCCCGCGATGACGCTGACCGACCGCGAGTACCAGATCCTGCGGGACGTCGGCATCGCGATCATCCGCGAGGTCGGCGTCGACACCGGCGGCTGCAACATCCAGTTCGCGGTCAACCCCGACGACGGCCGCGTCATCGTCATCGAGATGAACCCGCGCGTCTCGCGGTCCTCCGCGCTCGCCTCCAAGGCCACCGGCTTCCCGATCGCGAAGATCGCCGCCAAGCTGGCCGTCGGCTACACGCTGGACGAGATCCCGAACGACATCACGGAGAAGACCCCGGCGTCCTTCGAGCCGACGCTCGACTACGTCGTCGTCAAGGCCCCGCGCTTCGCCTTCGAGAAGTTCCCGTCGGCGGACTCGACCCTGACGACCACCATGAAGTCGGTCGGCGAGGCCATGGCGATCGGCCGCAACTTCACCGAGGCGCTGCAGAAGGCGCTGCGGTCCCTGGAGAAGAAGGGCTCGCAGTTCACGTTCGTCGGCGAGCCCGGCGACAAGGACCAGCTCCTCGCGGAGGCCGTCCGGCCCACCGACGGCCGTATCAACTCCGTCATGCAGGCCATCCGCGCGGGCGCCACCCCGCAGGAGGTCTTCGACGCCACGAAGATCGACCCGTGGTTCGTCGACCAGCTCTTCCTGATCAAGGAGATCGCGGACGGTCTTGCCGCCGCCGAGAAGCTGGCCCCCGAGCTGCTCGCCGAGGCCAAGCGGCACGGCTTCTCCGACGCCCAGATCGCCGAGATCCGCGGCCTGCGCGAGGACGTCGTCCGCGAGGTGCGCCACGCGCTCGGCGTGCGTCCGGTCTACAAGACGGTCGACACCTGCGCGGCCGAGTTCGCCGCGAAGACGCCGTACTTCTACTCCTCGTACGACGAGGAGAACGAGGTCGCCCGGCGCGAGAAGCCCGCAGTGATCATCCTGGGCTCGGGCCCGAACCGCATCGGCCAGGGCATCGAGTTCGACTACTCCTGCGTCCACGCCTCCTTCGCGCTGAGCGACGCGGGCTACGAGACCGTGATGGTCAACTGCAACCCCGAGACCGTCTCCACGGACTACGACACCTCGGACCGCCTGTACTTCGAGCCGCTCACGCTCGAAGACGTCCTGGAGATCGTCAACGCCGAGGCGCAGGCCGGGCCGATCGCGGGCGTCATCGTCCAGCTCGGCGGCCAGACCCCGCTGGGTCTCTCGCAGGCGCTCAAGGACAACGGCGTGCCGGTCGTGGGCACCTCGCCCGAGGCCATCCACGCCGCCGAGGACCGCGGCGCCTTCGGCCGCGTGCTCGCCGAGGCCGGTCTCCCCGCGCCCAAGCACGGCACCGCCACGACCTTCTCCGAGGCCAAGGCCATCGCCGACGAGATCGGCTACCCCGTGCTCGTCCGCCCGTCGTACGTGCTCGGCGGCCGCGGCATGGAGATCGTGTACGACGAGGCCCGCCTCTCCGCGTACATCGACGAGTCGACCGAGATCAGCCCCTCGCGTCCGGTCCTCGTCGACCGCTTCCTCGACGACGCCATCGAGATCGACGTGGACGCGCTCTACGACGGCACCGAGCTCTACCTCGGTGGCGTCATGGAGCACATCGAGGAGGCCGGCATCCACTCCGGCGACTCGGCGTGCGCGCTGCCCCCGATCACGCTCGGCGGCCACGACATCAAGCGCCTGCGCGCCTCCACGGAGGCCATCGCCAAGGGCGTCGGCGTGCGCGGACTCATCAACATCCAGTTCGCGATGGCCGGGGACATCCTGTACGTCCTGGAGGCCAACCCGCGCGCCTCGCGCACCGTCCCCTTCACCTCGAAGGCGACCGCGGTGCCGCTCGCCAAGGCCGCCGCGCGCATCTCGCTCGGCACGACCATCGCCGAGCTGCGCGCCGAGGGCATGCTGCCCGCGACCGGCGACGGCGGCACGCTGCCGATGGACGCGCCGATCTCGGTCAAGGAAGCCGTCATGCCGTGGTCGCGCTTCCGCGACATCCACGGGCGCGGCGTCGACACCGTGCTCGGCCCGGAGATGCGCTCCACCGGTGAAGTCATGGGCATCGACTCGGTGTTCGGCACCGCGTACGCCAAGTCGCAGGCGGGCGCGTACGGTCCGCTGCCGACCAAGGGCCGCGCCTTCGTGTCCGTCGCCAACCGCGACAAGCGCACGATGATCTTCCCGGCACGCGAACTGGTCGCCCACGGCTTCGAGTTGCTCGCCACGTCCGGCACGGCCGAGGTGCTCAAGCGCAACGGCATCAACGCCACGGTCGTGCGCAAGCAGTCCGAGGGCGAGGGCCCCGACGGCGAGAAGACCATCGTCCAGCTGATCCACGACGGCGCGGTCGACCTCATCGTCAACACGCCCTACGGCACCGGCGGCCGCCTCGACGGCTACGAGATCCGTACGGCCGCCGTGGCCCGCTCCGTGCCGTGCCTGACCACGGTCCAGGCGCTCGCCGCGGCCGTCCAGGGCATCGACGCGCTCAACCGCGGGGACGTGGGCGTCCGTTCGCTCCAGGAACACGCGGAACACCTGACCGCGGCCCGCGACTAGCAGCCCACAAGGGGGACACCGGACACGGTGTCCCCCTTCTGGTGAGGACACCCGAGGACACTCATGTACAAGCTCTTCTTCCAGCTCGTCTTCAAGCGCATGGACCCGGAGCAGGCCCACTACCTGGCCTTCCGCTGGATCCGCCTCGCGGCCCGCGTCCCGGTCCTGCGCACCTTCGTCGCGGCCGTCCTTGCGCCCCGCCACAAGGAACTGCGCACCGAGGCCCTCGGCCTGCGGATGCACGGACCCTTCGGGCTCGCCGCGGGCTTCGACAAGAACGCGGTCGCGATCGACGGCATGTCGATGCTCGGCTTCGACCACATCGAGATCGGCACCGTCACCGGCGAGCCGCAGCCCGGCAACCCCAAGAAGCGGCTCTTCCGCCTGATCCTGGACCGCGCGCTGATCAACCGCATGGGCTTCAACAACGAGGGCTCGGCGGCCGTCGCGGAGCGCCTCGCCTCACGTACGCCCGTCTTCAAGACCGTCGTGGGCGTGAACATCGGCAAGACCAAGGTCGTGCCCGAGGAGGAGGCCGCCGCCGACTACGTGAAGTCGACCGAGCGGCTCGCCCGGCACGCCGACTACCTCGTGGTCAACGTCTCGTCCCCGAACACCCCCGGCCTGCGCAACCTCCAGGCCACCGAGTCCCTGCGGCCCCTGCTCACCGCCGTGCGCGAGGCCGCCGACCGCAGCGTCACCGACCGCCGCGTACCGCTGCTCGTCAAGATCGCCCCCGACCTCGCGGACGAGGACGTCGACGCCGTCGCGGACCTCGCCGTCGAACTCGGCCTGGACGGCATCATCGCCACGAACACCACCATCGCGCGCGAGGGACTCGGTCTGCATTCCGAACCCTCCCTCTACGGAGAGACCGGCGGACTGTCCGGCGCTCCGCTCAAGGAGCGCTCCCTGGAGGTCCTGCGCCGCCTCTACGCGCGCGTGGGCGACCGCATCACGCTCGTGGGCGTCGGCGGCATCGAGAACGCCGAGGACGCCTGGCAGCGCATCCTCGCGGGTGCCACCCTGATCCAGGGCTACAGCGCCTTCATCTACGAAGGACCCTTCTGGGGCCGCGCGATCCACAAGGGCCTCGCCGCACGCCTGCGCACCAGCCCGTACGCCACCCTCGCCGACGCCGTCGGCGCCGACGTGAGGAAGCCCGCATGAGCGCCCTGGAACCCTTCGGCACCCGCCTGCGCCACGCCATGGACACGCGCGGCCCGCTCTGCGTCGGCATCGACCCGCACGCCTCGCTGCTGTCCGCGTGGGGCCTGAACGACGACATCGCGGGCCTGGAGCGGTTCACCCGGACCGTCGTCGACGCGCTCGCGGGCACCGTCGCCGTGTTCAAGCCGCAGAGCGCGTTCTTCGAGCGCTTCGGCTCGCGCGGCATCGCGGTACTGGAGAAGGCGGTCGAGGAGCTGCGGGCGGCGGGCGCCCTGGTCGTCATGGACGCCAAGCGCGGCGACATCGGCTCGACCATGGCCGCGTACGCCGAGACCTTCCTGCACAAGGACTCGCCGCTGTTCAGCGACGCCCTGACCGTCTCGCCCTACCTCGGATACGGGTCCCTGAAGCCGGCCGTCGACCTGGCACGCGAGAACGGCGCCGGGCTCTTCGTGCTCGCGCTCACCTCCAACCCCGAGGGCGCCGAGGTGCAGCACGCGGTGCGCGAGGACGGCCGTACGGTCGGCGCCACGGTCCTCGGGCACCTCGCCGCCGAGAACGCGGGAGCGGCGCCCCTGGGGTCCTTCGGAGCGGTCGTCGGGGCCACGCTGGGCGACCTGTCCTCGTACGACCTGGCGATCAACGGCCCGCTGCTCGCCCCCGGCATCGGGGCACAGGGAGCCACCCCCGCCGATCTGCCGGGCGTCTTCGGCGCCGCGGTGCGCGACGTCGTGCCGAACGTCAGCCGTGGTGTGCTGCGGTACGGCCCCGACGCCGCCGCGCTGCGCGAGTCCGCCGAGCGCTTCGCGGAGGAGATCCGTCAGGCGGTGGCCGCCGCCTGACGCGGGGCGCCGCCGTGTGACGCATGTGCCCGCTGCCCCGGTTCCGGACTTCCGGAACCGGGGCAGCGGCGTTCTCGCGTTGCCGCGGCACGGATGTCGGGTTCCTCCGGAACCGTTTCGCGTTTCTCCGGAGCCGCCGCGGAGCAGATTCTGCGGCTTCGGACGACGCGGCAGGTCGTACGCATGTCGTCCGTTGATGGTCCGTTGATGGCTCACCAGGCCAAATCCGAGGCGAAATGCCCGATATGTACGGCTCGACAGAGGCTGACCAGGACTTTTCGTCTGTTCTCGCTGACTCCAGCGGCCATGGCCGCTAGTCTCCGACGAGTGGGGGCACCTCCCACACCCTTCGAGGTAGTGGGGGACAACGGGCAAGCGCGTTGCACGTTGCTCCCCAGGTGTGGGGCGACTAGGTTCCTCACCGGTCCGTATCCGACAGTTCGACATCCGAGGTGACGTAGGCGTGGCTCTTCCGCCCCTTACCCCTGAACAGCGCGCAGCCGCGCTCGAAAAGGCCGCCGCGGCTCGCCGGGAGCGGGCCGAGGTCAAGAATCGACTCAAGCACTCCGGCGCCTCCCTTCACGAGGTCATCAAGCAGGGCCAGGAGAACGACGTCATCGGCAAGATGAAGGTCTCCGCCCTCCTGGAGTCCCTGCCGGGCGTGGGCAAGGTCCGCGCCAAGCAGATCATGGAGCGTCTTGGCATCTCCGAGAGCCGCCGTGTGCGCGGTCTCGGCTCCAACCAGATCGCGTCACTTGAGCGTGAGTTCGGCGGTGGCGCCGCCTGACGTTCTCAGGCACTCCTGAGAACCTGGATAATCGCTGCATGAGTGAACGTCCGCGGCTGACCGTGCTCTCCGGCCCCTCTGGGGTCGGCAAGAGCACGGTCGTCGCCCATATGCGCAAGGAACACCCCGAGGTCTGGCTCTCCGTCTCGGCCACCACTCGCAAGCCGCGCCCCGGTGAGAAGCACGGCGTCCAGTACTTCTTCGTCTCCGACGACGAGATGGACAAGCTGATCGCCAACGGCGAGCTGCTGGAGTGGGCCGAGTTCGCGGGCAATCGCTACGGCACCCCGCGTCGCGCGGTGCTCGACCGCCTCGAGGCGGGCGAGCCCGTCCTCCTGGAGATCGATCTGCAGGGTGCGCGCCTGGTGCGCGAGTCGATGCCCGAGGCGCAGCTGGTCTTCCTCGCCCCGCCGAGCTGGGACGAGCTGGTCCGTCGGCTCACCGGCCGCGGGACCGAGGCGCCCGAGGTCATCGAGCGCAGGCTCGCTGCCGCCAAGGTCGAGCTCGCCGCGGAGGCCGAGTTCGATACGACCCTGGTCAACACCTCCGTCGAGGACGTGGCCCGTGAGCTGCTAGCCTTGATGAAGGTTCTTTGATCTTCACCTAAGTTTGATCTTCAATCCCCATCGGAAGGCAGAGAGTGTCCTCTTCCATCACCGCGCCCGAGGGCATCATCAACCCGCCGATTGATGAGCTGCTCGAAGCCACCGACTCGAAGTACAGCCTCGTGATCTACGCCGCCAAGCGCGCGCGCCAGATCAACGCGTACTACTCGCAGCTCGGTGAGGGCCTCCTGGAGTACGTCGGCCCGCTGGTGGACACGCACGTCCACGAGAAGCCCCTGTCGATCGCGCTCCGCGAGATCAACGCCGGCCTGCTGACCTCCGAGGCCATCGAGGGCCCGGCTCAGTAAGCGGTTCGTACCCTTCACCACAGGCCCGGCAGCACGGCTGCCGGGCCTGTGGTGTGTCATGGAGTAGTACGCATACTCGGGTGCAGCCGAGTGCGGAGACGAGCGCGGGGAGACAGAAGCAGTGGCCGAGAAGCCGAAGGTAGTCCTGGGGGTCAGCGGTGGCATCGCCGCCTACAAGGCGTGCGAGCTGCTGCGGCGCCTCACCGAGTCGGGCCACGACGTACGCGTCGTACCGACCGAATCGGCGCTCCACTTCGTCGGCGCGGCCACCTGGTCCGCGCTCTCCGGCAACCCGGTCTCCACCGAGGTCTGGTCCGACGTCCACGAGGTGCCGCACGTCCGCATCGGACAGCACGCCGACCTGGTGATCGTCGCCCCCGCCACCGCCGACATGCTCGCCAAGGCGGCCCACGGCCTGGCCGACGACCTGCTCACCAACACGCTCCTGACCGCCCGCTGTCCGGTCGTCTTCGCCCCGGCCATGCACACGGAGATGTGGGAGCACCCGGCCACCCAGGAGAACGTCGCCACGCTGCGCCGCCGCGGCGCCCTGGTCGTCGAGCCCGCCGTCGGCCGCCTCACCGGCGTCGACACCGGCAAGGGCCGCTTCCCCGACCCGGTCGAGCTCTTCGAGGTCGTACGCCGTGTCCTCGCGCGCGGCGATCTCGCGCAGGACCTCGCGGGGCGCCATGTCGTCGTGAGCGCGGGCGGCACCCGCGAGCCGCTCGACCCGGTCCGCTTCCTCGGCAACCGCTCCTCCGGCAAGCAGGGCTACGCGCTGGCCCGCAGCGCCGCGGCGCGTGGTGCCCGCGTCACACTCGTCGCGGCGAACGCGGCGCTGCCCGACCCGGCCGGTGTGGACGTCGTGCCCGTCGGCACCGCCGTGCAGCTGCGCGAGGCCGTCCTGAAGGCAGCGGCCGACGCCGACGCCGTCGTGATGGCGGCCGCCGTCGCCGATTTCCGACCGGAGACGTATGCGACGGGAAAGATCAAGAAGAAGGACGGCCAGGAGCCCGCGCCCATCGCGCTCGTCCGCAATCCGGACATCCTCGCGGAGATCTCGGGGGGCCGGCCGCGCCCCGGTCAGGTGATCGTCGGCTTCGCCGCCGAGACGGACGACGTTCTCGCCAACGGCCGGGCCAAGCTCGAACGCAAGGGGTGCGACCTTCTCGTCGTGAACGAGGTCGGGGAGCGCAAGACCTTCGGATCCGAGGAGAACGAGGCCGTGGTGCTCGGAGCCGACGGGAGCGAGACCCCGGTGCCGTACGGTCCGAAGGAGGCGCTCGCGGACACGGTGTGGGACTTGGTGGCCGCTCGTCTCACCTGATGAGACGAGCGGGGGGCTCGGGGGCGCCGAACCCCGTCCTCCCCGCCTCTCTGTCCCATCTCTTTCATTTCTTTCGCCTCTCGGCGGAACTTGGCCACATTCCGACGTATGTCTTGACGTGGTCTCCATCGCCAAGGCTGAATGTCATTTTCGCCCCACCGGGCGCCTCAAATCCGGGAAAAACGGACGAGAGGCACCCTGGCGGGGACTGATCGTCGTACCGCACAATGCTAGTGCCGCAGGTCACAGGGCTCCCAAGTGGCGAGACATGTGGTCCGGCGGACGAGTGTGACCGATAAACTGGTCACGGACGACGCCGAGCGCAGCTCTCGGCCCGTCCACCAATGATCAGCCAGCAGCCGCTGCAACCACAGGGAGCGATGTGTCCCGGCGCCTCTTTACCTCGGAGTCTGTGACCGAGGGTCACCCCGACAAGATCGCTGACCAGATCAGCGACACCATTCTCGACGCGCTTCTGCGAGAGGACCCGACGTCCCGGGTCGCCGTGGAAACGCTGATCACCACCGGCCTGGTCCACGTGGCCGGCGAGGTCACGACGAAGGCGTACGCGCCGATCGCGCAGCTCGTGCGCGAGAAGATCCTCGAGATCGGTTACGACTCCTCGAAGAAGGGCTTCGACGGCGCCTCCTGCGGCGTCTCGGTGTCCATCGGCTCGCAGTCCCCCGACATCGCGCAGGGCGTCGACACGGCGTACGAGAAGCGTGTCGAGGGCGACGAGGACGAGCTCGACAAGCAGGGCGCGGGCGACCAGGGCCTGATGTTCGGCTACGCCTGCGACGAGACCCCGGAGCTGATGCCGCTCCCGATCCACCTCGCGCACCGCCTCTCGCGCCGCCTCTCCGAGGTCCGCAAGAACGGCACGATCCCCTACCTGCGCCCCGACGGCAAGACCCAGGTCACCATCGAGTACGACGGCGACAAGGCCGTCCGCCTCGACACGGTCGTCGTGTCCTCCCAGCACGCCTCGGACATCGACCTGGACTCGCTCCTGGCCCCCGACATCCGGGAGTTCGTGGTCGAGCCCGAGCTGAAGGCCCTCCTCGAGGACGGCATCAAGCTGGAGACCGAGGGCTACCGCCTCCTGGTCAACCCCACCGGCCGCTTCGAGATCGGCGGCCCGATGGGCGACGCGGGCCTGACCGGCCGCAAGATCATCATCGACACCTACGGCGGCATGGCCCGCCACGGCGGCGGCGCCTTCTCCGGCAAGGACCCGTCCAAGGTCGACCGCTCCGCGGCGTACGCGATGCGCTGGGTCGCCAAGAACGTCGTCGCGGCGGGCCTCGCGGCCCGCTGCGAGGTCCAGGTCGCCTACGCGATCGGCAAGGCCGAGCCCGTCGGTCTCTTCGTCGAGACCTTCGGCACCGCCACGATCGACACGGACAAGATCGAGACGGCCATCAGCGAGGTCTTCGACCTCCGCCCCGCCGCGATCATCCGCGACCTCGACCTGCTCCGCCCCATCTACTCGCAGACCGCCGCGTACGGCCACTTCGGCCGCGCGATTCCCGACTTCACGTGGGAGCGGACGGATCGGGTGGAGGCGTTGCGGAAGGCTGCGGGGCTGTAAGTCTCCGCTTCCGGCCTCGGGCCCGGCTCTCCCCTTGGGAGGGCCGGGCTTTGCCGTATCACAGGGTGTGGTCCGGTGGTGCTGACTCATCGCCGTTGGGCTGGGAGGACTGGAAGCGCCGCCTCACCTCGTCGATGACGTCTGTTTTGCCGTGAGCCCGCGCCAGGTCGATGAACCTCTTGGCGAACAGCTCCAGGTCTTCGTCGTCGGCGGAGAAGCCGAACCAGGACAACAGGGAGTCGAGCGGCGAATCCTGTGCCTCGTCGTCGGGCAGCGCCGACAAACCGATGTCGGGCGACGGTTCCCACGTGGGTGTTGAACGGTAGCCACCTTCCTGAACGGAAGAGACGAACGCCGGCATCGTCGGGGTCACCAGGTGTTCGAAAGCGGGCGCGACACGTTCGTTGTTGGCTGCGGCGGACAACCGGGCCAGGAGTCCGATGCGATCGACTGCCCCTTCGACCTTGTCGTCGTTCCGGGCGAGCCACCACACCACAGCGCTTCCGGGGTCCTTGAGGACGTCATCGCCCAGATAGGCGCGCTTACTCCGCTCGTAGTTGCGTTCATGCTCCCAAACGTCCTCGTCCTTCCGGACGTTGGAGAGTTTGGTCAGGCGCTCGCGGTCGATGTCCGGGAGATCGAGCGAGACGTCCTGGGCCATGGCGAGGATGCGCCCGGTCGCGTCGGCCCGCATCGTGCCCAGCGCCCCGTCGAGCTGATGCTGCACGAACGCGGCTTGGTGGGGTGGCTGTTGAGCTGTCACCGCCCGTGCGCGCTGAAGCACGGCATCGATCGCCAGCCCCGCGGGATTGATGTACGGGGCGTCGTCCGGCGCGTCCAAGAACGTCCAGCGGACCGTGGCGGAGAAGGAGAAGTCGTAGTCCGCGACGGAGCTGGGGAGTGCGACATACGCGACGCGTTGCTCCTGACGCTGTGGCGTCGGCAGAGGCTCGTCGGGATCCGGAAGGAAGAACTGGGCGGAGGTGTCCGGTCCCTGACCGAGGATCCTGTTCGTCACCACCGCGATGACGAGGAGCAGCGCGGCCATGGCAGGCCAGGCCCATAGTGGCCAGGTGGTGCTCAAACCGAGTATGACGAGGATCAGTCCGAGAATGACGGTGACGAAGGCGGTCATGGTCTTCTGACCAGAACTCATGGTGGCCCCCCGGATTCGGTGTCAGACGGCGTGCTTGTAGGGCTCGATGCCCTGAGCGGCATTGATCTTCAGGAGCAGGTCGGAGACGGTCTGCTCGCGCCTGGCCGTGTCGCCCGCATCGGCACGCACCCAGTCGAGAGCGACGCGATACAGGCGGCCCGACGTACGGACGTCGGTTGCCGATGCCGCGACCAGAATGTCCAGCGCCGCATCACGGTGGCGGATATCGCGGCAAGCATTGAGCCAATAGACGGTTGGAGTGGTCCAGTAGGCGACAGGGCGGCTGAGGATCCCGGTCCAGCCCAGGACCAGGCTGCCGCTCACGCTGTGGGATCGGATGAGACGAACCGGATCGGCGAGGGTCAGGAACAGGTCGAAATCGGCGTCCCATTGGCCTTGCGTGATCCCTGTGCTCAGACGGTCCAGCATCCGCCGATAGAGCCGATTGTCGGTTCGGGCCAGGTCGAGCACCGCCTGCCGGGCAGCCATTCCCACCGATCCCGAGGTTCGTCGGGCCAGGTGGTGCAGGCGAACCAGCGCTTGATCCGGGTGCGAGCGTGCCATGGCCTCGGAACACACCAGGACGAGAACCCGTCGTAAACCGTGAGTCGTCGCCGTGTCCATCGACCAGTCATAGATCTGCTGGCGGAAGAACCGGCCGTGTTGGTCGTCCGCAAGGCCGAGAGCGAGTACCTGCGAGGCATCCGGCAGCAGATCGGCCCGAGCGGTGTGGAGTGTCCACTGCTTTGCCAGCCACGTCAGGTCTTCGGGACGATTGCTGCGCAAGACCTGCTCGGCGAACCTGGCGACCGCCTCGCTGTGCTCCGACGGCTCGGCTCCGGTCTGCATGCGACAGGTGCTGAACCAATCCCGCAGCTGTCGGCGGATGTCGGGCAGATACGTCCAGAAGTGATTACGGACGGCCTGGTCGTACCCCTGGATACGGAACTGGACGCGGCCGTCCGGCAGAGTCTCGGCGCCGATCTCTGAGAGCTCCGCGTGGAGGTCGCTGTGCTCCAGTCGCGGAGTGGTGTCCGGTGGGTGACCGAGCACGGTCAGGAGGCTGTTCGCTGCGTGGAGGACCTTGCCCGGAGCGGTGCCATGGAACATCGCGAGAGAGAGCAGCAGCGCCTTCCTGCGACCGTTCTGTTCCGCCGAGATGTCCGCGGCCACCCGCGCAGTGTGATCCGCGGCGCCGGCCAGAGAATCGGAGAGCCAGTGAGGGAAACCCTGGTCCGCTCCCGCACCGTCCCGACAGCGCCTGATGCGGTCGGCCAGGTCCGCCACGTCGCGCAGCGGTGCCCGGGCCAAGTGAGCGGCCAATTCCGGACCGCCCAGCTCGGCCGCCGGGGGCAAGATGTTCTCCTGGCGCAGATGGCGGACGAACACTCTCTTCGCCGAGGGGCGGCCCATGTCCACGGTGAGATGGCGCAGGTCGCCCCGGAGGAGATAGCCGAGGTGATGGGGGAGTACCACCACGAGATGGGCCCCCTGCCCGACAAGGTGGCTGCGGAAGTCGGAGAACGCTTCCTGGATCCCCAGATATCGGGACTCCTCCACCTCGGACAGGTCGAGCAGCAGTCGGTCTCCGCGGTTGATGTCGCGTACGTCGAGTGGCGACGCAGTCCTGTCGTCGGAGGTGTCCGGGAGTTCGTGGAAACTCCCCGCGGTATCGGAGAGTTCGTGGAGCAGTATCAAGGCCGCAGTGCGTCGACCGCTGCCCGGGAGCCCGTCGATCAGGACCGTGCATGAATTGCGCAGCAGCTGCCGCGCTTGCTGCAGGCGAGGAGGAGGTACGAACCGACGGTGGAGATGTTCACGGTCGGCCTGCGCGATCACCAGTGGGCGCCTGCTGGCCTGCTCCCGCAGCCGGGACGCGGCGGCCTGGAGATAGAAGTTGTACTGCGGCCCCTCACCGCTGTGCACAGCACTCCGGGCCTCGTGGACGTACGAGCCCCCGAACTCATTCACCGCTCGTCATCCTTCTGCGGGCGGTTCGATCCGAAGCGCTGCCGTATCGCGCCACTGTTGTCCCCGGCGATGTAGTTGGTGCCGTCGCCGCTGATGTGAGGGCCGTCGTACTGGTTGCCGCTTCCGGTGTGCAGCGGTCCGTGGGCCTCGTTCACGAAGCTCCCCACGGAGCCACCGACCTGCCCGATCCCCCCGCTTTGGTGGTCCATGCGGGTGCTCGGTTCCGGCGCGGGATCCGCTGGTGCGTCCGGTTGCCCCTGGCTGTCGAGCCTCGCGAGTTCGGGGACCTGACGCGCCAGACGGTCACCGAGCCGGGCCAGGTCGGTGTCCTTGCTGTGCAACTCGACGCGCGCGTACTGGTGCTCCGCCAATTCCGCCAACGGCTTGGGGAGGCGATTCGGATCGAGCTGTTCCACTCGCCGGCCGATGAAGAGCGGAACCACCAGCACGCCGGAGTCGAGGGCTTCCTCGATCTCTCGTCGGACCCAGTCCTGGGGGTTGTCGAGGGCCCTTCTGCCGGGGCGGCGCAGATCGGGCGCGTCGAGCCAGTGTTCGTCGATCAACGCGAGCAGAACGTGACAGCGGTGTACGGCTTCGATGATGTCCTCTGCGTACTTGCGGCCGGGTTCCAGGGACTTCTTGGCAAGGAACACACTCTTGGTGCCAAACCTGGCCGACAGCACGGCGTCACACATGTACCCGACCTCTTTGCCGCCCTGCGTACGGTAGTTGATGAAGATCTCGTGCACGTCTGAGTCCTCTCTAGGAAGCTGTGGTGCGTACGACGACGGCTGTGAGGTCCGGGGCAAGGGTGCGCACAGCGGCGTTGCGGGAGTGACGCCCCAACGTGTGGGACAGCCGACGGAGGTCGGCGGCGATCGTCGCGGAGTGGGTGAGCCGCACTGAAGGAAGAATCTCCTTGGTCACCTCGCAGGCCTGCTCGATCTCGCCTGCGGCGGCGTGAGCCAGCGCCTGCCGAACGCCGTAACGTGCTCGCGTCCGGAAGGCGTGCTGGGGAATCTGCTCCGTCTCCACGCCGAGCATCGCGGCGGCCTGGCGCGGGTGACCGAGGTCGTACATGCACCAGCCTCTGAACATCGAGACCACGTCCGGCACATGGGAGGCGCCGAGCACGGGCCGGTCAGGTTCGGCCGCGTCCCGAGCGAGGAGTTCGCGCGCTTGGTCGAGACTGCGCATGCACGTGTTGTAGTCCCCGTCGACTGCTGCGCTCTGTGCGAGATGTTGAGCAGCCAATCCACGGACGCGCAAGGGCGCGTCGCTCTCAAGAGCACGCGAAGCGAGTTGGAGAGCGTGGGAGACGTCTCCGCGGTACAGGCTGATCAGCGAATGCCGGACGTATGCGTAGGCCGCGAGCCCTTTGTCCGCGCCGGCCTCCGCCAGCTGGACCGCGCGCTCGGTCCACCAGAGGGCTGCCGCGTCGTCGCCGCATTCCTGAGCCATCCATCCCGTGTACTCGGCGTAGCGCGAGGCGAGCAGGAGAAGCTCGCGCCGCGTACGGAAGTCGGCGCGAACGGCCATCTGCTCCAGGCTGTGCGTCTGCGCGATCAGCGGAGGGAGCACACTGCCCGGGCCTGAGGCTTGCCCCAGGCGACGGAACTGGTCGAAGAGCAGACGTGAGGCATCCACTGCTGTCGACGCTCCTTCGTCGAACGACGGCTGGGGGAGCACTTCGCCGACACGCATGGTCAGCGCCGAGGCCCCGGCGGCGATGACGCTGCGTCGTGTCACGGTCTGGAATGAGCTGGATCCGTCCTTGCTCAGATGCATTAACCACACCTCATCGTTGTGACCGGGGTCGGGGAGTGGCGAAGGCGAACGGTGGGCGGGCACGAGTCGGGTGAGGGCACCCCCGGCATCCAGCTGCGCGTCGCACAGCCGGGCCAGCTCGGTGGTCGGCCGCTTGATGCCACGCTCCACCTTGCTGAGCTGACTCTTGCTGTAGTGCACACGCTGCCCGAGCTGTACGAGGGAGAGCCCGGCGGCCAGGCGCCTTGCGCGCAGCTCCTGCCCGAAGTCGATCGATGTCTCCAGCACTGCAACCTCCGTCACCCCCGGCCAACGGTCGGTGAGCGCCGCGCATCAGCGTGCGGCAGCCGATGGGGCCGAGCAAGGTGGATAGTGGGGTTTCCCGTTTCCTCATCCGGAGCGAATCCGACCGGGGGGAGGGTGTCCAGAAAGCGATATCGGCCATCGTCGCGGGTGCAGGGGCTGATCATGGACCCGCGGCGGTGTCAGTGCGGTCTGGTAGGAATGCAGCTGTGAGCAGCGAGAACGAGCAGGAGAACGGTGGTGCGGAGGTCGCGCCACCTGAGCAGCTCGCGCTGATTCGGGACAGTGTGCGCAAGGCCAAGGTGCCGCGGGCCAAGCCGCGGACGTGGCGGGGGGCCGCTGTGGCCAAGGAGTTGCCGGTTGCGCGGGTGCTTGTCGACAAGGGGGTGCTGCATCTGGATCGGTATTTCGACTATGCGGTGCCCGAGGAGTTGGATGCGGCGGCGCAGCCCGGGGTGCGGGTTCGGGTGCGGTTCGGGGCCGGGGCGCGGAATGTGCGGGAAGGGCGGCGTGAGGGGGGCGGGCTGATCGACGGGTTCATCGTCGAGCGGTGCGCGGAGAGTGAGTACAGCGGGCCGTTGGCGGCTCTTGCCCAGGTGGTGTCCCCTGAGCCGGTGTTGGACTCGGGGTTGCTCGAGCTGGCCCGGGCTGTTGCCGATCGGTATGCCGGGAGCCTTGCGGATGTGCTGCAGTTGGCCGTTCCGCCTCGGCATGCGCGGGCCGAGGCGCGTGCGTCGGGGGAGCCGCCGGCGCCTCCTGCCGTGCCGGACGCGGGGAGTTGGCGCCGGTATGGGCATGGGGCCGAGTTTCTGGGGGCGTTGGCTTCGGGGGGTGCGCCGCGGGCCGTGTGGACCGCGCTGCCGGGGCCGGAGTGGGCTCAGGAGATCGCGCGTGCCGTGCAGGCCACGCTCGCCTCGGGGCGGGGCGCGCTCGTCGTCGTGCCGACCGGGCGGCCCGCCGCGCGCGTGGACGCCGCGCTCACCGAGCTGCTCGGCGAGGGACAGCATGCGGTGCTGACCGCCGACGCCGGGCAGGAGAAGCGGTACGGGGAGTGGCTCGCGGTGCGGCGCGGGGCAGTGCGGGCCGTCGTCGGGACGCGGGCCGCCATGTTCGCGCCCGTGCGGGACCTGGGGCTCGTCGTCATCTGGGACGACGGGGACTCCAGCCACAGCGACGACCACGCGCCCTTTCCGCATGTGCGGGAGGTGCTCGAACTGCGGGCCTCGCGGGACAAGTGCGGGTTCTTGCTGGGGAGTTGGAGTTGTACCGTCGAGGCCGCCCAGCTCGTGGAGAGCGGCTGGGCCGCGCCGCTCGTCGCCGAGCGTGAGCAGGTGCGGGGGGCGGCGCCGCTGGTGCGCACCGTGGGGGACGGGGATCTCGCGCGGGACGAGGCGGCGCGGGCCGCGCGGCTGCCGACGCTGGCCTGGCAGGTCGTACGGGAAGGGCTGAAGCACGGGCCCGTGCTCGTGCAGGTGCCGCGGCGCGGCTATGTGCCCCGGCTCGCCTGCGAGCGGTGCCGTGAGCCCGCGCGGTGCAGGCACTGTGCCGGGCCGCTGGAGGCGCGGGAGAGTACCGGCGCGCTGTGCTGCGGGTGGTGCGGGCGGGACGAGGCCGCCTGGCACTGCGGTGCGTGCGGCGGGTTCCGGCTGCGCGCGCAGGTCGTCGGGGCGCGGCGGACCGCCGAGGAGCTGGGGCGGGCGTTTCCCGCCGTGCCGGTGCGGACGTCGGGGCGCGAGCAGGTGCTCGACACCGTGCCGGGGGCGCCCGCGCTGGTGGTGAGCACGCCGGGGGCCGAGCCCGTCGCCGAGGGGGGCTACGCGGCCGCCCTGCTGCTCGACGGGTGGGCCATGCTCGGGCGGCCCGACCTGCGCGCCGGTGAGGACGCCTTGCGGCGGTGGATCGGGGCTGCCTCGCTCGTCCGTCCGCAGGGCGCGGGCGGCACGGTCGTGGTCGTCGCCGAGCCGACGCTGCGGCCCGTGCAGGCCCTGGTGCGGTGGGATCCCGTGGGGCACGCGGTGCGTGAGCTCGCCGAGCGGGCCGAGCTGAACTTTCCTCCCGTGTCGCGGATGGCGGCGGTGTCGGGGACCGCGGAGGCGCTCTCCGGGTTCCTCGCCGGGGCCGAACTTCCGCCGGACGCCGTGGTGTTGGGGCCCGTCCCGGTGGCGGAGGCGGCGCCCGGGCCCTCGCGCAGGCCCGGGGCCGCGCCGCCCGGTGAGCAGTGGGAGCGCGTCCTGGTCCGGGTTCCGCCGGGGAGCGGCGCCGCGCTCGCCGCTTCACTCAAGGCGGCGCAGGCCGCGCGGATGGCGCGGGGCGCCAGGGGGGCGGGGAGTGGCAGGGGTGCCGGAGCCGGAGGCGCTGGAGGTGGCAGGGGGGCGCGTGAGGCCGGGGGTGCGGCTGAGGCGGTGCGGATTCGGGTGGATCCGTTGGACATCGGCTGAGGACGGGGGAGGGGGCGTACGCCCGGACGTACAGCCCTCGCGCACGTGAGCGTGCACACCTGCCCACCCCCCCCACACACACACAACCGCCCCCTGACCCATGGCAAGCAGGGTGGCAGGGGGCGGTTGTGGGGTGCGGGTGGGTTAGCCGTTGCGGGGGCCGGGGAAGGCGCTTGGCCTTGGGTCCTCGCGGAGGGCGGGGCTCCCCGCTGTCGGCTGGGTGGGCATGGCGCGGGCCGCGGGGACGGACGGCAGGGGGGCGCCGACCGGGACCGGGCGGGTGGCGGGCGGTGCGGTTTCCGTGGCGCGCTCCGCATCGGCCGCCGCCTGGGTGGTGGCGCGGCGTGCGCCGTATCGGCGGTGCACCGCCTGCTTGGTGACCCCGAGGGCCGAGCCCACCGCGTCCCACGAGAACCCGAGCGAGCGGTCGAAGTCCACCGCCGCGGTGACCAGTGTCTCGACGCTGTCCCGCAGTTCCTGGGCGAGACGGACGGTCGGGGCGGGGGCCCGCCCGTACACGACGAAGCCCGCGGACGGGCTGGAGCGGCGCGGGCGGTAGACGTTACCGAGCTGGGCGGTGAGCGTACGCAGTGCGTCCACCTGCCGGCGGACCCGCTCGATGTCCCGCACCAGGAGGTGCAGGCTGGCCCGTGCCTGGGCGTCGTGGGTTGCGTGGTCGGCCATGAACAAGCCTCTCGAACCGGCGTTGAAAAGGATCGGGCCGCAACCGCGGCCCATTGTGGTCAACTCTTTCTTGACCAACGCGCTAGTTCGTGTGGGGTCACGGTGCAGGGGCGTATGCGCATATGCACAGGGCGCGCGGAAGTTCGTACGCCCCCGAGGCGGTCCGGGAGAGGCATCGGGAAGACCGTCCTGAGCGGGGTCGGAGAGTGGCCCATAGACTGGTGCGCTGCCGTGGCGGCCGCCCGACGCAGTCGAAGTGGACCGTCGTCGGCAGCCGCCGCAGACCGCCGTCGCCGCCCACCAGAGATCCGAGGTACCCCCCAGTGAAGCTCGTCTTCGCAGGCACCCCCGAGGTCGCCGTCCCCGCGCTGGACGCCCTGATCGCCTCCGACCGGCACGAGGTGGCCGCCGTCGTCACCCGCCCCGACGCGCCCGCGGGCCGTGGCCGCAGGCTCGTCGCGAGCCCGGTCGCCGAGCGCGCGGAGGAGGCGGGCATCGAGGTGCTCAAGCCCGCGAAGCCGCGGGACGAGGAGTTCCTGGCGCGGCTGCGGGAGATCGGGCCCGACTGCTGCCCCGTCGTCGCGTACGGCGCGCTGCTTCCCAAGGTCGCCCTCGACGTACCGGCGCATGGCTGGGTCAATCTGCACTTCTCGCTGCTGCCCGCCTGGCGCGGTGCCGCGCCCGTGCAGCACGCGGTCATGGCGGGTGACGCGATCACCGGCGCCTCCACCTTCCTGATCGAGCAGGGGCTCGACTCGGGGCCGGTGTACGGGACGGTCACCGAGGAGGTCCGCTCGACCGACACCAGCGGGGATCTGCTGACCAGGCTGGCCTTCGCGGGTTCGGGGCTGCTCGTCGCGACCATGGACGGCATCGAGGACGGCAGCCTGAAGGCGGTGCCGCAGCCCGCCGACGGCGTCACCCTCGCCCCGAAGATCACCGTCGAGGACGCGCAGGTGGACTGGGCGGCGCCCGCGCTCCGTGTCGACCGCGTGGTGCGCGGCTGCACGCCCGCGCCCGGGGCGTGGACCGTCTTCCGCGGCGAGCGGCTGAAGATCATCCAGGCGGCGCTCGTCACGGACCGCACGGATCTCGCGCCCGGTGAGCTGTCCGCCGCCAAGAACAATGTGTACGTGGGGTCCGGCTCGCACGCCGTGGAGCTGCTCTGGGTCCAGCCGCAGGGCAAGAAGCCGATGCGCGGCGCGGACTGGGCGCGCGGGGTGCGGATTGCCCCCGGCGAGCGAGTGGGCGACGGCGACGTACGCTGAGTAGCGAGTCTGTTCGACCTTTTCCTTGAGTTCTGACCCAGTCCCCTTGGGTTCTGACCGATTTCAGCAGCGGAGCACCTTTGAACGACCAGCCGAACCGGCGTCCCCGCAAGCCCGGCAAGCCCAAGTCGGGCAAGCCCTACCGCCGGCCCCAGAAGGACCCCGTCCGCATCCTCGCCTTCGAGGCGCTGCGGGCCGTGGACGAGCGCGACGCGTACGCGAACCTCGTCCTGCCGCCCCTGCTGCGCAAGGCCAGGGAGAAGGGCGAGGGCTTCGACGCGCGCGACGCGGCGCTCGCCACCGAGCTGGTCTACGGGACGCTGCGCCGCCAGGGGACGTACGACGCGATCGTGGCGGCCTGCATCGACCGGCCGCTGCGCGAGGTGGACCCGCCGGTCCTCGACGTGCTGAACCTGGGCGTGCACCAGCTGCTCGGCACCCGCATCCCGACGCACGCCGCCGTGTCCGCCTCGGTGGAGCTGGCGCGCGTCGTGCTCGGCGACGGCCGGGCCAAGTTCGTCAACGCCGTGCTGCGCAAGGTCGCGCAGGACGATCTGGACGGCTGGGTGGAGAAGGTCGCGCCGCCCTACGACGAGGACGCCGAGGACCACCTCGCCGTCGTGCACGCCCACCCCCGCTGGGTCGTCTCCGCGCTCTGGGACTCGCTCGGCGGCGGCCGCGCCGGCATCGAGGACCTGCTGGAGGCGGACAACGAACGGCCCGAGGTCACCCTGGTGGCCAGGCCGGGACGCGCCACCGCCGACGAGCTCCTCGACTCCGTGGGGGAGGACTCGGCGCTGCCCGGGCGCTGGTCGCCCTATGCCGTACGGCTCAGCGAGGGCGGCGAACCCGGATCCCTCGATGCCGTGCGCGAGGGGCGCGCGGGCGTGCAGGACGAGGGCAGCCAGCTCGTCGCGCTTGCACTCGCGAACGCCCCGCTCGACGGCGGACCCGACGCGAAGTGGCTGGACGGCTGTGCGGGACCCGGCGGCAAGGCCGCGCTGCTCGCCGGGCTCGCCGCGCAGCGCGATGCCGTCCTGCTCGCCTCCGAGAAGCAGCCGCACCGGGCGGGTCTCGTCGCGCAGGCGCTCGCCGGGAACCCCGGCCCCTACCAGGTCATCGCGGCCGACGGGACCCGGCCGCCGTGGCGGCCCGGCACCTTCGACCGGGTCCTGATGGACGTGCCCTGCACGGGACTCGGCGCGCTGCGCCGCCGCCCCGAGGCCCGCTGGCGCCGCCGCCCGCAGGACCTGGACGGCTTCGCGCCGCTCCAACGCGCCCTGCTGCGTACGGCGTTGGAGTCCGTGCGGGTGGGCGGCGTCGTCGGCTACGCCACCTGCTCGCCGCATCTGGCGGAGACCCGCGCGGTCGTCGACGACGTGCTCAAGCACACCGGGGGCGCCGAACTGATCGACGCCCGCCCGCTGATGCCGGGTGTTCCGGCGCTGGGCGACGGACCCGACGTACAGCTGTGGCCGCATCTGCACGGGACGGACGCCATGTATCTGGCGCTCATCCGGCGGACTGCCTGACCCTCGCCGGGTGCCGGGGGCCTCACACGGGGGCGTCCCCGGCACCGAGCGCCCGCTGCAGCCGTTCGACGGTTCCCGACAGAGCGGTGCGGCGTGCCTCGAAGTGGTCGGGGGAAGGGGGCGCGCAGGCCGCAAGGGCGGCGTGGGCCCGGGTGATCGCGTCGCTCCAGCCCGGGGCGTCCTCCGTGCCGTTGAGGATGTCCCGCACCACGTCGTCGGTGCGTTCCAGGAGGGTGTCGCGCAGTCGGGCCCGTGCCTCGGCCGCCTGCTTCTCCTGGCGCCGCTGGAGCAGGCCGCCGCCGACCGTGCCGAGGACCTGGAGGGCCGCCGCGCCCCGCTTGAGCCACTTCAGGGTCTCCAGGCTGTCGATGGCCTCGTTCAACTTCTCCTCGCCGTCGAGGAGTTGGGTCATGTACTGGCGGCCCGTCGGGTGGCCGATCGCCGTACTGACCACCTCGGGACCCACCTTGTAGCGGTGCCGGAAGGCGAAGTCGGCCGCCTGGGAGAGCGCGGGGCCCGCGCCCTTGAGGAGGCCCTGCACCAGGTGCGGCGGTACGAGTCCCTGGAGGCCCGGCGTCGTCCTCAGCGCATCGGTGACCGGGCCCAGCGCGTCGGCCGGTGAGCCGGACTCGGGCGTGGGCGCGACGGCCTGTGCCTCCGCCAGCAGACGCCTGAGCCGTTCGATGTGGGAGGCGAGCCATACGTCGACGGGCGTGCGCAGCGCCGCGAGGAGCTGGGCCGTCACGGCTTCCTCGTCGCTGTCCAGCGGCACGCTCCGCGCAACCGAGGCGAGGGCGTCGGTGACGCCTGCACGGAGGTTGCCCGTGGCCCTCTGGTCCAGCCCGTCCAGGCGGTGGGCGAGTCCGTCGAGGCGGTCGCGCTCCGCGTCGGCGGCGTCGGACTCGGCGGCCAGGTCCTTCAGCTGCTGGTCGGCCCGCAGGAGAGCGGCCGTGCCCAACTGCTCCCAGAACCGCGTGCACGCCCGTGCGCGCAGCTCCGCGCGGCGCGGGGCCAGGGAGCGCAGCGCGGCACGCAGACCGTCGATCCCGTCGACCTCGCGGTGGGCATCGGGCGCGTCGGGGAAGAAGGCGTAGGAGTCCGGCCGGGCGCCGGGCCGGTCGCCGACCATGCCGCTGTGATCCGCGACGACCGTGTGCACGGGCGGCACCGCGTCCCCCGCGCCGCGGGACCTGAGCGCCTCGGCCAGCTCGGCCGCCTTGCCGTCGGCGGCCGCACGGAAACCGGCCGGGGAGTGGCAGGGGTCCCGCATCAGGTCGGCGCGGCCGATGACGAGGAGCAGGGCGCCGTCGGCCGGTGGGCGGGGACGGTGCGGGCTGAACGCCGAACCGTCGACGAGACCCAGCAGGCGCTCCAGGTCCGCGCTGTCGAGCAGTCCGGGGTGGACGACGAAGACCACGGCGTCGTACGCCCCGAGGGCCTGCCAGGTCTCCTGCTCCTGGTCTCCGCGTCCGGTGCCGAGCCCCGGGAAGTCGATGAACACGAGGTCCCCGGCCGCGACTTCGGTGCGGCGGTCCGTGGTGGGCAGCGCGCCCACGGCGAGATGGCCGGGGACGGGCAGGCCCTCCTCGACGAGGAGCCGCCGGATCAGGGTGGTCTTCCCCGTGTCGTAGGGACCGATGAAGGCGACGGCGGTCGTGGGGCGGCGCTCGGCCTGTGACCATGTCGCGTCGGCCTCGTCGAGCCACTCCTGCCCGGCGATCTCCCTGAGGGCGCCGCGCAGATCATCCAGTGGGGTCATGTCGCTTCCTCCTCGTCGGCGACGGCTTCGAGCGCCGGTTCGTCCGGGATCCGCAGGCGGCGACGTGCGTCGCTCAGGAGCCGCTGGTAGGTCCGCACCTTGGTGTGGAGGCCGTCGCGTTGCGCGCGCAGCCGCACCGCGTCCTCCTGCTGTCGGCGGACGAACGCGTCGAGGGCGTCGATGCGGGCGTTCCACACGGTGTGCAGGCCGGGGTCCGCGCTCGGATGGCGGAGGATGCGCCGTACCCAGTCGGCGGCATCCTGGTCGAGGGACCGCAGCTGCGCACGGCGCTGCTTGGCGGCCTTGCGGTCCGCGGCCTGGTCCTGGACGACCCCGACCACGGAAAGACCGACCGCGGCGGGGCCCGCGAACCGTGCCGCCGCGGCCAGCGCGCCCGACGCCCCCTGGATCTCCGGGGCCGCCCGCGACAGACCGGCAAGACTGGTCTGCAGGATGTCGCGGGCCTCGCCGAGGGTGGGGTCGAAGGGCCGTACGGAGCCGGCGGCAGCGGCATCGGCGCTCAACGCCCCCGCGATGCGGGGGGATCCGGCCACCAGATCCGCCAGGAAGCGGGAGGCCGCGCCGCCCCAGGCCAGGAAGGACTCCTGGGACCGCTCGATGAAGTCGTCCACCAGCGCCACGAGTTCCTCGTCGCGGGACCAGGCGCTCAGCCGCCGGGCGGTCGCAGGGCCGAGGTCCGGGTCGCACGCGGGGGCGTCGACGAGGCCACGCAGGAACGTCCGCACCTTCGTGGTGAGCTCCGCCTCGATCGCCCGGAGCCGGCCGCGCCCCTCGCGCACCGCGCTCTCGACCTCGCCGGTGAGCTGCAGCACCGCGGTGAGCCGGTCGTCGAGCAGGTCCGCCTCGGCCCGCCGCTCGCCGAGCAGCCGGCTGATCCGGCTGTGGCCGCCGTGCAGTACGGCGATGGCCGTGCCGTTGCGGGCCAGGCCGTCCGCGATGTCGCTCAGGACCCGGGCGAGGTCCGCCATGCCGTCCCAGTCGCGGTCGTCGTCGGGCGGGTGGTCCACGTCGACGGGGATGCCGTCCGGTGCGCTCGCGACACACAGGATGCGCTCGGGCGGGACGTCCACGTCCACGTATCGCCTGCCTCCGGCGGCGCCGCGCAGGACGTCGGACAGCTCGCGCTGCTTGCCGGTCACCTTGGCCTGCGCGGTCGGCCTGGACACCCACGCGTACGAGACGAACAGGTCCATGCGGTTGATGACGTAGAGCGTGTCCGGCGCGCGCCCCAGGGACCGGGTGCCGGCGTCGCCGCGCAGGATCCGCCGCAGCACGTCGCGGTCGCCGCCGACCGACACGGGCCCGAACACGTACAGGACCGCGCTCGCATCGCACACGGCCGCCATCGCCTGCTCCGTGTGACCCGGCAGTCCGCTCTGGAAGCCCGGGGTGTCCACGAGCACCAGGTCGCCGTACGCGTACTCGGCGACCGCTGCCGTGGTGGGCGCCGCGCCCACCGCGAGACATTCGGGCTCCGCGAGGCCGGCGTCGACGAGCAGTCGCCTGATCAGCGAGGACTTGCCGGAGTTGTAGTCGCCGCAGACGACGACCCGTGAGCGCCGCCGGGCGGCCAGGGCGCGCAGCGTGTCCACGACCTCGCGCTCGCGCTCGTCGCCCTGCGGATCCAGCGCGTCGGCGACCCGCTTCAGCCAGGCCCTGCCGTCTCCGGCGCCGGGGCGGTCACGGTGGAAGGCGGCGCGCACGACACCGCGGACACGCCGCAGGAAGTGCGGATCGGCCGTCGCCGGTTCGCGCGGCACTCGGCGGGCGACGGGGGCCGCGTCCTGCTCCGGGGGCGTACGGCGGTCCCCTTCTTCCAGCCAGCCGTCCCGCTCCGTGCACCATGCGTGCCCCAGCCACCAGCCGTCCGGGGCCCGCGCCGCGCCGGCCCGTTTCCGGCAGTGCGCCGCGGCCGCGGTGACGATGCGGTCGGGAGACTGCTCGGGAACCCGGACGCCCGCCCGGACCTTGTCGACGTCCTCGCGGGACCGGACGGCGGAGGTCGCCACGCGGCGCAGGACCCGCGCCTCGCGCACCGACGGGCCGACGCGGTCGAGGAGTTGACCGGCGAGGATCTCGTCGATGGCCGTCAGGAGCTGCTTCTCGTACTGCGCGAAGGCATCCGTGACCGCGGTGCGCGCGTTCTTGTGGGCCTCGCGCAGTTGGGCGGCGCGGGCCTCCTTCGCCTTGCGCCGCTGCCACACGGCCGCGAAGGCCAGCACCACCGCGCCGACCACGAGGCCGCCGACGACGAGAGCCGGGTTCCACACGGTGACGGCGGTGATCTCCGCGGCCAGGTCGACCGCGAACGCGCCGATCCCCGCCGAGGTGACCGAACCCACGCCGGACACGACGCGGCGCGCCCGCCCGGCCGTGCCGTGCACGCCGCCCAGCTCACCGGTGAACGCGCTCACCCTCTCCTTGAAGTCGTCGGCGATGATCGCCTGGCGCCTGTCGACGAAGGAGTTGATCTCCGCCACGATGTCCTCGGCGGCCTGCTCCAGGGCCTTCTTGTCGAACACCTGCTTCTCGAAGGCGTTGTTGTCGAGGTTCTTCTTCGTGCCGAACGCGTCCTCGACCGCCGTCTGTGCGCGGGACAGCGCCTCGGAGCGCAGCAGGCGCAGCCGGTCCGAGATCACGGTGGCGGCGTGCTCGTGCGCGCTGCCGCTCTCCGGGATCTCCAGGGGGCAGCGGCTCTCCGCCGACAGGGCCCGGACGTCGGCCGCGAGCCGGTCGAACTCCGGGCGTCCGCGCGCCACGGGGACTCCGAACATCTCCAACTCGCGCCGGATCGTCTCCTCCACCGCCTCCGCGTCCGCCACCGCGGGCTCCTCCAGTGCGCTGCGCAGCCGGTCGGAGGCGTGCTGCAGCGCACCGCGCACCTCAAGGGCGAGGGCGCCGAGCCGCAGGCCCACCGGGTCCCTTTCGATGACCGTCACCAGGAGGTCCTCAAGGACGCGCAGCCGCGACCAGGCCAGGAGCGCGTCGCGCCCGTACAAGCCGACGAGCTCGGAGCACAGCTCCGGGTCGGGGCCTTGGTACGGGGTGCAGCGGGACAGGACCGCGCGCAGTGCGCTCACCGCGACCACCGGGATCCACGGCAGTCCGAGGGCCTCCAACTGGGCGCGGATACGGGACGCATGGTCGCCCACGGCCTTCGACAGCCGCTCACGCGCGTCGCGGGTGGTGACCCGCGGGGACAGGTGCCATGCGGAGGTGTGGACGTTCAGGGCGGCGACCGTCGGCTTGCCGTAGTCGCGGATCCACTCGGCGACCTTCTGGAACTCCGACTCCTGCTGGCTGTGGTCGGAGAAGCAGAGGATCACGAGGTCCGCCGCGATCACCACGTCCTGGGCGGCGCGTTCGAGTTCCTCCCTGGGGCGTGTGCGGCCGTACCCGCAGGTGCCCGGGGTGTCGAGGAGCCGGCAGTCGGCCCACCGCGTGACGCGCACCTCGGTGGTCCAGTCGGCCGCCCCGTCCGACACCGTCACGCCGGAACCGCTGGTGAGCGCCTCGACGAGGCTGCTCTTGCCGGTTCCTGTGCGGCCGAAGAGCGCGATGGTGAACGTGTCGAAGTCCTGGCGCCGCCGCTCCAGCAGATCGCCCGCCCGCCGCCTCGTCCGCTCGACGATGGCGCGCCTGCACTCCAGGAGCTCTTCGCCCCGGCTGCTGATCCCGGTCGGCGGCCCGTAGTCCTCGGCGCCCAGGCGGTCCAGGAGCTCGCCGACCTGGCCGTGCAGGTCGTCCATGGCGGAACGGGTGCTCCGCACGGCCTGGCCGAGGGCGTCCTCGAGGGATGTCGGGCGTGTCGGGTCGTCGGTCATGTCTGTGTTCCTCGGGTGGGGCGCCGTCACGAACGGGGGTGCGGAGGCTGCCTGTTGGGCAGGGGCCGGGTGGCGGCCCGCTGCGCCGCGGCCGCCCGGAAGGACTCCGCGAACGCCGCCGCGCCGGCCGGGTCCCGTTGCTCCGCCAGGCCGGCGGCCACCAGGGAGGCGAGCCGCTCGCCGTCGGGGTGTGTCGCGACGAACCCGCCGATCCCGCCCAGGGCGTTGGCCCGCACGAGACCCGATGTGATCGCCGTGGAGATCCGGCAGGCTTCGACGAGCCGCGTGACCGCCTTGGAGTCGTCGCCCGCCAGGAGTTCGAGCCGGGCCGCGTAGACGACCAGCTGTGCGTGCTTGTCCCTGCCGAAGTCCGTCCCCAGGCCGCTCGCCTCGTGGGACGACACCCGGATCGCGTCGGCCAGCGCCTCGCGGTACCGGGTCGTGTCGTCGGGGGAGCCGCGCCTGCAGTAGAAGTGGGCCAGCGCCCCCTTGAGGCGTACGAGAGGTTCACCGGCGATGACGCCGCGGTCCGCGTCCGCCTGCAGCGAGTTCCAATAGCGCGCCGCTCGCCGGGGGTCCAAGGTGTTGCTGAAGGCGAGGGCGAGGTTCATGCGCTGGAGCCAGTCGAGTTCGATCCGCGCCCCCACGGCCAGGTTCTCGGCCTGCAGGGCGAGCCGGTACACCGCCTCCACCTGGGCGGGGTCGTGTTCCGCGGCGGCATGCGCCCAGGGCAGCCGATCCGCGCCTCCCTCGACGAGCCCCTGGTGAATGCGGTCGAACAGGCTCCACAACTGCTGCTCGTGGGAGATGACGAGGGCGCGGCCCTCCACCCGGTGGGTGGTGAACGCGACCGCCAGCGCGGCGACGGCCACCAGGGCGCTCCCGAGTGCGATCCATGTGTCCATGGGGTGTCCCATCGCCGGGTCGTCGTGCCTCGGGGGCGAGGCGTCGAGTGTGCCGTGCGGAGCCGTCGGCGCACCCGCGGATGCGCCAACGGCCCGTCCCCCACCGGTCATTGTCGAGCCCGGGCCCGACGCCCCACCATCCACTGGGCGCGCCTCCTGTACGGCATGCGCGGTGCCGACGGATCACCGTCGGCGCTGCAGCGGCACCGACCGATCACGTCAGTGCTTCAGCGTCACCGACGGCAGTTCACCAAACCGCTCGCGGTACATCGCCGCGAAGCGGCCGGGGTGGTCGAAGCACCAGTTCCTGGCGACCGTGGTCACCGATGTGGCGGTCGGATCGGCCAGGGCGAGTTCCTCCCGCGCTCTCCGGAGCCGCACTTCGCGCAGATAGCCGCTCGGCGTGTGGTCCTTGAACCGCCGGAAGCCCTCCTGCAGCGCGCGGACGCTGATGCCCAGGGCGACGGCGACGTCCTCGACACCGAGACGTTCGGCGGCGTGGTCCTCGATGAGTTCGACGGCGTGCCGGATCACCTTGGGCGTCGTGCTTCTCGGCTGCTCGTGGAGCCGGGCGGAGTAGTTGTTGGGCTGTGCGAGCAGCAACCGGCCCAGGAGCAGCCGCTCCAGGTCCGGCATGGCCAGCGGCGGGTCCGGCGGCGGGCCGCCGCTGCCGCTCGCGCCGTCGAGTTCGTGGAGCAGCAGGTCGACCACGTTGCGCCAGGACCGGACCGCGGGCACCGTCATGTCCATCCTGAGGGCGAACCGCACCGGTGCACGGACCGAGTCCGCCAGCATCAGGCGCAGCCGCTCCTCCAGACGGTCCCGCGCGATCCACACCACGAGATGCGGGCTGCCCGCGTCCACCCGGATGGTGTACCCGCGGTCCACCGGGGGCACGGACGCGGCGGTGCAGTCGTAGTGCGCCTGTTCGCGGCCGTGGCCGAGTTCCGCCCGCCCGGCCAGCGGGATCAGCACCAGATAGAACTCCTCCTGGGCTTCGGGCGCGATGTGCACGCTGCCGCCGTAGTCCAGGTAGCACAGGCTCACTTCACTGGTGCGTACCGAGTGGAACCTGGTCTCGAACTCCCGTGCGCGGTCCAGGGGGGTCAGCCGGTGCGGACAGAAGGCATCGGCCACGACGTGCCGGGCCTGGTCCACGTCCTGGGTGTGCAGTCGTGCGAAGTGCGCGAGGGGCAGATGCGCGGCGATCGGAGACGGGTTCATGGGCGTTACCTCGAACGGCCTGCGCCGCGTCCCGCGAGGGACGAAGCTGACGCGATGAGCCTGAAGTCCAGTGCGGGGCACGCACATTGACGCCCCGTCACCGATCCGGCTCGGCTGAACCGGGGGCCACCTCGCGGGGGTATCCAGTGTGGCCCGTCGCCGGGCGTGATCGCCACAGTGTCCTGCGGCCCCGTGCCACGCCGGGGCCTTCCCCTCGCGGGCCTACACCGGTTCCGTACGCTCCGGTTCGGCGCGCCGGGACAGCGCGTGCGGCCACCACACCTTCGGGCCCACGTCCAGGAACAACGACGTGACCAGGACGGACCGTACGACGAAGGTGTCGAGGAGCACGCCGAGCGCGACCGCGAAGCCGATCTCGGCGAACGCCACCATCGGGAGCGTGCCGAGCGCCGCGAACGTGCCCGCGAGGACCAGACCGGCCGAGGTGATCACCGCGCCGGTCGCGGCGAGACCGGTCCGGACGCCCGCACGGGTGCCCTGGCGGGCCGCCTCCTCACGGACGCGGGTCGACAGGAAGATGTTGTAGTCGATGCCGAGCGCCACCAGGAACACGAAGACGAAGAGCGGGAAGTCGGTGGATTCGCCCGCGTAGTCGAAGAGATGGCGGAAGGCGAGCGCGCTCAGGCCGAGGGCGGTGGCGAACGACAGGGCCACCGTCGCGATCAGGAGCAGCGGGGCGACCACCGCGCGCAGCAGGACGGCGAGGGTCAGCAGGACCACGACCAGGACCAGCGGGATGACCAGCTTGTTGTCGTGGGCCGTGGCGTGGTCCATGTCGAGCAGCGCCGCGGTGCCGCCGCCCACCTTCGCGTCCGCGTCGGGGACGGCGTGCACGGCGTCGCGCACCCGCTCCACGGTCCGCTTGGCGGCCGGGCTGTCGGCCGGGTCGGCGGGCGTCGCCTCGATGAGGACCATGCCGTCGTGCTCGTCCTTCGTGCCCGGCGGCCGGGCGACGCTGTCGGGCACCACGCCCCGGGTGCCCCGGACGGCCCGGGCGACCGCGTCGTGCCGCGCCTTGTCCGCAACGATCACCAGCGGGTCGCCGGAACCCGCAGGGAAGTACTTCGCCTGCACCTCCTGGCCGGTGATCGAGTCCGGCTTGTCGGTGAAGGCGTCGGCGTTGCTGAGCCCCTCGGCCCGCAGCTGGAACAGGCCGAGCGAGAGCAGGGCGAGGACCGCCGCGGTGACGCCCCACACGAGGCGCGGGCGGCGGGCGATGCGCCGGCCCGTGCGGGCCCACACGCCGCGCTCGGTCGGCTCGGGGGAGCCGAGGTGCGGGATGAGCGGCCAGAAGAACCACCGGCCGAAGATCACCAGGAGGGCGGGGAAGAGCGACAGCATCGCGAGCAGCCCGACGGCGACGCCGATCGCGGCGACCGGACCGAGGCCCCGGGTGGAGTTCATCTCGGCGGCCAGGAGCACGAGCATGCTCAGGACGACCGTCGCGCCCGACGCGAGCACCGCGGGCCCCGCCCGGTGCAGGGCGAGGGCCATCGCCTCGTGTCGGTCCTCGTGGCGGCGCAGCTCTTCGCGATAGCGAGCGACCAGGAGCAGGGCATAGTCCGTCCCCGCGCCGAAGACGAGCACCGTGAGGATGCCCGCGCTCTGGCCGTTGACGGTGAGGTCGGCGTGCGTGGCGAGCAGATAGATGAGGGCCTGCGCCGTGAACAGCGCGGTGATCACGGCGACCAGCGGGGCGAGCAGCAGGGTGGGGCTGCGGTAGGTGAACAGCAGGATCACCACGACGATGCCCGCCGCCGAGAACAGCAGCGTCGAGTCGATGCCCTCGAATGCCTCGGCGGAGTCCGCGGCCGTCCCGCCGGGGCCGGTGATGTGCACGCTCAGTCCGTCACCGCCGTCGCCCACCCGCGCCCTGATGGAGTCGACGGCGGGCCCGATCCGCTCCCAGCCCTCCGCGTCCATCGTGATCGGCACGAAGACCTGGGCGGCCCGCGCGCCCGCCTTCTTGTCGTACACGGGACCGCGGGTCTGCGCGCCGCGGATCCCGTGGTCGCGCAGCTGCTTGGCCTGGCGTACGTCGTCGGAGATCTGGGCGCGGTCCCGTGCGGTGAGGCCGCCTTCGCGGGCGTACACGACGACGGCCGGGATCGTCTCCGGCCTGAACCCGTCCGCGAGATCGAGGACTTGGGTGGATTCGGCGGAGCCGGGCAGCCATGACTCGGCGTCGTTCTCCTGGGCGTCGGTGAGCTTCTGGGCGAGCGGCGCCGCGACCACGATCACCACCAGCCAGAACAGCACTACCAGCCACTTGGAGCGGCGCCCGCACACCAGCCACGCGATTCCGCGCCGGCTCTCCCGCTGTACGTCCCCCATGGCTTCCCCCCGCCTGCCGTGCGCGGTGCCGTTCGGACCGACCAGCATGACACGCGGTGTGCGGCCGCGGGAGCCGCTGTGCCCATGGCTTGGACTGCGGTCAGCAACCGGCGCCAGGCATGGCAGGCTTGGGGCATGGCCGTGCAGATCAACCCCAGCATCCTGTCCGCGGACTTCGCCCATCTTGCCGAGGAGGCAAAGGCCGTCGAAGGCGCCGACTGGCTCCATGTCGACGTGATGGACAACCACTTCGTCCCGAACCTCACCCTCGGGGTGCCGGTCGTAGAGTCGCTGGCGCGCGCGACGGACACGCCGCTGGACTGCCATCTGATGATCGAGGACCCCGATCGCTGGGCACCGCAGTACGTCGAAGCGGGCGCGGGATCGGTCACCTTCCACGCGGAGGCCGCGGCCGCACCCGTCCGCCTCGCGCGCGAGATCCGCGCCAAGGGCGCCCGCGCCTCCATGGCGCTGAAGCCGGCGACGCCCATCGAGCCGTACGAGGACCTGCTCCCCGAGCTCGACATGCTGCTGATCATGACGGTCGAGCCGGGCTTCGGCGGCCAGGCCTTCCTGGACATCATGCTGCCCAAGATCCGCCGCACCCGGGAGCTGATCGGCAAGCACGGCCTCGAACTCTGGCTGCAGGTCGACGGCGGTGTCTCGGCCTCCACCATCGAGCGCTGCGCCGAGGCGGGCGCCGATGTCTTCGTCGCGGGCTCCGCCGTCTACGGCGCCGAGGATCCCGCGGAGGCGGTACGTTCATTGCGCAGCCAAGCCGAGGCAAAGACGGCGTCAAGCGCCTGGGCATGCGGCCACTGAGCCAAGGGAACGTGAACGCAGTCCTTCAGGGCTGATCAACTAGGCCGGATCTGCAAGGATGAACGGCGAACCCAGTTTGTGAACAGCAGTGAGGAGAGCGCCGTGTCGGCCATGTCGGCGGGTCGGTCAGCCATGCGGATGGGACCCGCGGAGCTGGTGCAGGCGGCGGCCATGGCCCGCCGCTTCTACCTCGAGGGCAAGTCCAAGATCCAGATCGCCGAGGAGTTCGGCGTCAGCCGCTTCAAGGTGGCCCGGGTCCTGGAGACCGCCCTCGAGCGGGATCTCGTACGCATCGAGATCCGGGTCCCTGCGGAGCTGGACGCCGAGCGTTCGGACGCGCTGCGCGCCCGCTACGGCCTGCGGCACGCGGTCGTCGTGGAGTCGCCCGCGCCCACCGACGAGATCGACGAGTCGCCCGACCCGGAGAACCTCGGCGAGGTCGCGGCCGGACTGCTCGGCGAACTCGTGAACGAGGGCGATGTGCTCGGCCTCGCCTGGGGGCGCTCCACGATCCACATGGCGGCGGCGCTCGACGCGCTGCCGCCGTGCACCGTCGTGCAGCTGACCGGCGTGTACGACGCGGGCACCGCGGAGCGCGGCTCCGTCGAGGCCGTGCGGCGTGCCGCGCAGGTCTCCGGCGGCGAGGCGCACCCCATCTACGCGCCGATGCTGCTGCCCGACCCCGCGACGGCGGCGGCGCTGCGCAACCAGACCGGGATCGCGCGGGCCTTCGAGTACTTCGACAAGGTCACCGTCGCCGCGGTGTCCATCGGCTCCTGGGAGCCGGGCATCTCCACGGTCCACGACATGCTCAGCGACGAGGAGCGTGCGCATTACGCCTCGCTGGGAGTGGCCGCCGAGATGTCCGCGCATCTCTTCGACGCCGAGGGGCGTCGGGTGGGGCGGGATCTCGGGGAGCGGTGCATCACCGTCGAGGCGGATCGGCTTCGGCGGATTCCTGAGGTGGTCGCCATCGCCGGTGGGCAGCGGAAGGCTGCCGCGATTGACGCGGTGCTGCGGTCCGGCCTTGTCACCAGTCTGGTGACGGACACTGCTGCGGCTGATCAGCTTCTTGTGGCTGGGCCTGCGCCTCGGCCCGCGCTCAATCGGGCGGACCCGGACGGGAACTGAGTCCCCGCGGGGCGGTGGATGAGTCCCTGCGGGTGCGTGGGGGCTTGTCGCGCCCACGCGGCGGAGCCGCAAATCGACACAGCCCCGCGCCCCTGACGGGGCTTCCCCCCCGCACCCCCTACGGGGCCTGGGATCCGCGTGCCCGCTTCAGGGTGGTGTGGCAGCATCTTTCACATGATCGCCCGGTTCTTCCCCCGTGCCCTGGGGGCGCTGCTGTTCTGCTTCGCCGTTCTGGTGACCGGGTGTTCCTCGGGCGGCGAGGGAGGTTCGTCCGCTTCGGCCTCTGCCTCTGCCTCCGTGCCCGGCTGGGCCCGTGGCATGGCGACCGTGGAGGCCGGGCGGCTGCCTGCTGAGGCGCGGCAGACTCTGCGGCGCATCGATGACGGGGGGCCGTATCCGTACGCCAAGGACGGCAGCGTCTTCAGCAACTTCGAGCGGGAGCTGCCGCAGCGCAAGCGCGGGTACTACCACGAGTACACCGTTCGTACGCCGGGTGAGCGCGACCGCGGGGCCCGGCGGATCGTCACCGGGAGCGGTGACGAGGTCTACTACACCGATGACCACTACGCGTCCTTCAAGGCGGTGCTGAGGCCATGACCGAGCAGACGCCCGATCCGCTCGCGCCCGTGCTCGACGCGGCGCGGGGCGCGGGCTGGACCACCGCGGCGCTGTCCCTGGCGGGGGTGCGGGACAAGGCCGCCTTCATGGAGCGGTGTGCCCGCGGGCTCGGGCTTCCCGAGTGGTTCGGGCACAACTGGGACGCCCTCGCCGACTGCCTCACCGATCTGTCGTGGGCGCCCCGCGCGCGGGGGCGGCTGCTGGTCGTCTCCGGGTGGCAGGAGTACGCGCGGGCCGAGCCGGGGGAGTGGGAGATCGCGCAGGAGGTGTTCTCCTCGGCGGTCGAGCACTGGCGGGGCGCGGAGACCGGTCTGGAGATCGTCCTCGCGCTCGGGCCCGCCGCCACGGACAGTCGTGGCGGGTGAACCGACGGTGGCCCCCGGGGCCCCTGCTTGGACGATCCGACCAGCGGGTCCGTGACCTGCCTGGGTGATCGTCCCAGGCGGCGCAACCCTCGCGGCATGGGACACTGAAGTACGTGCTTTTCCCTCGGGCTAACTGTCCGGGGGCCACCTCTGATCGACTGGGATGAGCAGCACGTGCGCTTCCTCAATGACATCCAGCCTGCGTACGACCTGACGTACGACGACGTCTTCATGGTCCCGAGGCGCTCCGCCGTCGGTTCCCGCCAGGGCGTGGACCTCTCCTCGCCCGACGGCACCGGCACCACGATCCCGCTGGTCGTCGCCAACATGACCGCGATCGCGGGCCGCCGCATGGCCGAGACCGTGGCCCGCCGCGGCGGCATCGTGGTCATCCCCCAGGACATCCCGATCGAGGTCGTCACCGAGGTCATCTCCTGGGTCAAGACGCGCCACCACGTGCTCGACACCCCGATCGTGCTCGCCCCCACGCAGACCGTCGCCGACGCGCTGGCCCTGCTGCCCAAGCGCGCGCACAACGCCGGTGTGGTCGTCGACGCCGACCAGAAGCCGATCGGTGTCGTCACGGACGCCGACCTGAGCGGTGTCGACCGCTTCACGCAGCTCTCCGAGGTCATGTCCAAGGACCTGCTGCTCCTGGACGCCGACATCGAGCCGCGCGACGCCTTCAACAAGCTGGACGGCGCCAACCGCCGCTACGCCCCCGCCGTGGACAAGGACGGCCGCCTCGCCGGCATCCTCACCCGCACGGGTGCCCTGCGCGCGACCCTGTACACCCCGGCCGTGGACGCCAAGGGCGGCCTGCGCATCGCCGCCGCCGTCGGCATCAACGGCGACGTGGCGGGCAAGGCCAAGCAGCTCCTCGACGCGGGTGCGGACACGATCGTCGTGGACACCGCGCACGGCCACCAGGAGTCGATGATCTCGGCGATCAAGGCCGTCCGCGGTCTCGACCCGCAGGTGCCGATCGTCGCGGGCAACATCGTCGCCGCCGAGGGCGTGCGCGACCTGATCGAGGCCGGTGCCGACATCATCAAGGTCGGCGTCGGACCCGGCGCCATGTGCACCACCCGCATGATGACCGGCGTCGGCAGGCCGCAGTTCTCCGCGGTCCTCGAATGTGCCGCCGAGGCCAAGAAGTTCGGCAAGCACGTCTGGGCCGACGGCGGTGTCCGTCACCCGCGCGACGTCGCCATGGCGCTGGCCGCCGGTGCGTCGAACGTGATGATCGGCTCGTGGTTCGCCGGGACGTACGAGTCCCCGGGCGACCTCCAGCAGGACGCCAACGGCCGCCTCTACAAGGAGTCGTTCGGCATGGCGTCCGCCCGCGCGGTGAAGAACCGCACGAGCGACGAGTCGGCCTACGACCGTGCCCGCAAGGCGCTCTTCGA
Organism: Streptomyces sp. NPDC059002; assembly: GCF_042740435.1. Classification (NCBI taxonomy): domain Bacteria; kingdom Bacillati; phylum Actinomycetota; class Actinomycetes; order Kitasatosporales; family Streptomycetaceae; genus Streptomyces; species Streptomyces sp. NPDC059002. The sequence goes on from NZ_JBHYJI010000029.1 coordinate 40,942, forward strand.
GGAGGGCATCTCGACCTCCCGCATGTTCCTCGACCCGGCCCGTCCCGGCGTCGAGGACCTGATCGACTCGATCATCGCGGGCGTCCGCTCCTCCTGCACGTACGCCGGTGCAGGCTCCCTCGAAGAGTTCGCCGAGAAGGCGACGGTCGGCATCCAGAGCGCGGCGGGCTACGCCGAGGGCAAGCCGCTGCACGCCAGCTGGAGCTAGGCGCTCCGCCGGGTCTCGGCGGTCCTTCTTCTGCGGGGCCGCCGCCGTCCCTCACCGCGGGTCGCCCGGTGTCGGGTAGGGAAACTTCACGCCGACCCCGCCGTCCACGACGAGCGTCTGCCCGGTGACGTACGACGAGAGTGGCGAGGCGAGGAAGAGGAGCGCCGAGGCGATGTCCGAGGTCTCGGCGACGCGGGCCAGCGGCGCGTTGCGGGCGTTGCGTTCGCGGCCCTCTTCGCCGAGCAGGGCCGCCACCCGTGGGGTCCGGACGACGCCGGGTGCGACCGCGTTGACCCGGACGCCGCGCGGGCCGTACTCCACCGCCGCCGAGCGGACCAGGGAGACCAGGCCCGCCTTGGCCGCGCCGTATGCCGCGTGCAGCGGGGCCGCCGTCAGGCCCGACACCGACGCGACGAACACCATCGGGCCGCCGCCCGCGTCGGCGAGTGCCTCGGCGCCGTACCGCACGGCGAGCACGGCGTGCCGCAGGACCATCGAGAAGTGCCAGTCCCACGCCTCGTCGTCCAGCTCGGCGAGGGGCGCGTAGCGGGCCATGCCGACGATGTCGACGACGCCGCCGAGCGGGCCCGACTCCCTTTGTGCGTACGCGAAGAGCTCACGCACCTCGGTACGCCGGGTCACGTCGGCCGGGTACGCGGTGCCGCCCGTCTCGGCGGCGACCGCCGCCGCGCGCCCCTCGTCGATGTCCACGCACAGCACCCGGGCGCCCGCCGCCGTGAGCGCGTGGGCGGTCTGGCGGCCGATGCCGTTGCCCGCGCCGAGCAGGACGAAGGTCCGGCCGTCCAGGCGGTGCAGGGCGGCGTAGTCGGGGACGGGGGAGTGGTCGAGGGGCTCGGTCACGCGGGGGTCCTCCTCGGCACGTACGACGCCAGTTCCGGGATGACTTCCTTGCCCAGGATCTCGATGGTCCGCAGGATCTCCCGGTGTTCCAGATAGCCCCACTGGACGTAGCAGATGAGCTGGTCGACGCCGAGGTCGGCATAGCGCTTGGCCTTGCGGACGATGGTCTCCGCGTCGCCGATGAGGATCATGTCGCCGTCGCTGAACTCCCGTACGGGGACGCTCCCTTCGATGATTGGTGTGAGATAGGGGAAGGTCCGCTCGCGCTCCTCGGGGGACAGGTGCGGCAGCTCCCAGTCGAGCGTGAACTGGGCGAGGTTGCGGTACCACCAGGCGACCGAGTCCCAGACGCGGGGCGAGGGGCGGTCCGTCGCATGGACGAGGGTGTACGCGCTGACGCGGTCGGTCGTGACGTCCGTGATGGGGGTCGGTGTGCGGGCGGCCTCGCGGTAGGCGGTCACCTGCCGTGCCATCGCGTCGAGGGGCTGCATGATCGAGAACGAGAGCAGCCCGAGGCCCGTCGCGCCCGCCACCTCCGCCGAGCCCGGTGAGGTGGCCGCCATCCAGCACGGCGGGTGGGGATCCTGGACCGGCTTCGGGGTGACCATCCGGCGCGGGAACGTGAAGCGTTCCGACTCGTACGCGAAGTACTCCTCGCGCCACATGCCGGTGACGATCCGGATCGCCTCGCGCCAGTCGGCCCGCGACTGCTCCTTGTCGACGCCGAAGGCCGTCTGTTCCATGGGGGTCGACCGCCCGGTGCCCCATTCGACCCGGCCGTCGGAGAGCACGTCCACGGCCGCGACCTTCTCCGCGATGCGCTGGGGCGGGGTGAAGCCGAAGGGGGTGAGCGTGACGCCGAAGCCGAGGCGGATGCGTTCGGTCAGGGCCGCGAGATGGCCGAGCAGGACCTCCGGCGCCGGGCAGTGCGAGCGGCCCTCGCGGAAGTGGTGCTCGACTGCCCACACGGTGCGGAAGCCGACCCGGTCCGCCAGGCGGATCTGCTCGACGGCCTCGCGGTAGGCGCGCTGCTCGGCGGTGCGCTGACCGTGCGGGTGGGGCGCGTTCCAGGGTTTCGGTACGTCGATCTCGTACAGGACGTCGAGGTCCATGCGGTGCCTCCGTCTCCACCGGGAGGCGTGCACGATGCGGCAGATCTGACGAAGTGTCAACCATGCGCGAAGGGCCGTGGAACGCAACGGACGAAACGGACCGCGCAACGAAGGCACGTATATGACGGAAGTGCGCAATGATCATCCGGGGTTGCGCAAGGTTGCTGCATTACGGTCGGGAAGGCGCTGACTCTAGAGTCATCCGCTGTACGTGGTGTGGCGGGGACTGCCTGCTCGGTGGTCCCCGTTGTCGCGGGCGACTGCCGCGGTCCTCGCCGCCCTGACCGGCAGCGATGAAGGAGCCAGCGCGTGCTCGACCAAGGCGCACCCCCGCAGAACCGCCCGAGTCCTCAGGGCGGCACCGGCCTCGGCAGCCGTCTCATGCGGCGCAAGCCGGTGGAACGCCTGGTCGCGGAGGGTGGCCACGGCGAGGGCGGCCAGCTGCGGCGCTCCCTCGGCATGTGGCAGCTGACCATGATCAGCATCGGCGCCACGCTAGGCACCGGCATCTTCGTCGTCCTCGGCGAGAGCGTCCCCAAGGCCGGGCCCGCCGTGACGATCTCCTTCGTGATCGCCGGACTCACCGCGCTCTTCTCGGCCCTCTCGTACGCCGAACTGGCCGGCTCCATACCGGTCGCCGGATCCTCGTACTCATACGCGTACGCAACGATGGGTGAACTCATCGCCTGGGTCTGCGGCTGGTGCCTGGTCCTGGAGTACGGCGTCTCCGTCGCGGCCGTCGCGGTCGGCTGGGGCGAGTACCTCAACGAACTCCTCGACGGGACCATCGGCGTCACCATCCCCGATGTGCTCTCCTCGGCGCCCGGCGAGGGCGGCGTGATCAACCTGCCGGGTCTGATCGTCGTGCTGCTCGCCATGGTGTTCCTGCTCGGCGGCGCCAAGGAGTCGGCGACGGCCAACACGATCATGGTCATCGTGAAGATCGCCGCGCTCGTGCTCTTCTGCACCATCGGCTTCATGGGCTTCAAGTCCGGCAACTACTCGGACTTCATGCCGCTCGGCACCGCCGGTGTCAGCGCCGCCGCGGCCAGCCTCTTCTTCTCGTACATCGGCTTCGACGCCGCCTCCACCGCCGGCGAGGAGGCCAAGAACCCGCAGCGCGACCTGCCCCGCGCGATCATGCTCTCGCTGGTCATCGTCACGGCGCTCTACGTCCTGGTCGCGGCCGTCGCGGTCGGCGCCTGGAACTGGAAGGACTTCGAGGGCTCCGAGGCCACGCTCGCCGCGATCATGAACGACGTCACCGGGCAGAGCATGTGGGGCACGATCCTCGCCGCCGGTGCCGTCATCTCCATCGCGTCCGTCGTCCTGACCGTCCTCTACGGCCAGACCCGCGTCCTGTTCGCGATGTCCCGCGACGGACTGGTCCCCAAGGCGTTCGGCAAGGTCAGCAAGAAGACCGGCACGCCCCGCGTGAACACCGTCATCGTCTCCCTGTTCTGCGCCGCGCTCGCCTCGGTCATCCCGCTCGGCAAGCTCGTCGACGCCACCAGCATCGGCACGCTCTTCGCCTTCGGACTGGTCAACATCGCCGTCATCGTGCTGCGCAGGACCCGCCCCGACATGCCGCGCACCTTCCGGGTGCCGCTCGGCTGGCTCTTCCCGGTCCTCGGCTTCGGCTTCTGCGCGTACAACATGTTCAGCCTCGACTCCATCACCTGGGTCGTGTTCGGTGTCTGGATGGCCGTCGGCCTCGTGTTCTACTTCCTGTACGGCATGCGCCGCTCCCGATTGGCCACAGCAGAGAAGTGATCCACCCCCCGTGCGACTGAACGATCTCGACGAACGCATCGTGCACGCCCTCGCCGAGGACGCCCGCCGCTCCTATGCCGACATCGGCCAGCTGGTCGGGCTCTCCGCGCCCGCCGTGAAACGGCGCGTGGACCGGCTGCGGGCCACCGGAGCGATCACGGGGTTCACGGTGCGGGTCGATCCCGCGGCCCTCGGGTGGGAGACCGAGGGGTTCATCGAGATCTACTGTCGCCGCAATACCTCGCCGGAGGCGATTCAGCGGGGGCTTGAGCGGTATCCGGAGATCGCGTCCGCGTCCACCGTGACCGGTGACGCGGACGCGATCGTCCAGGTCTTCGCCGCGGACATGCGGCATTTCGAGCGGGTCCTCGAGCGTATTGCGGGGGAGCCGTTCGTGGAGCGGACCAAGTCCGTGCTGGTGCTTTCGCCGCTCATGCGGCGATTCTCTTCGGGGTCCCCGGCCTAGTCCCTATGGGGCGCTCCTTATGAGCGGTCCTTCATCGGGAGTACGTGGAACGTGCCCGAGCCCGGCCTCGTCTTCTCGAACGGGGCCGCGCTCACGCACTTGGGCATGTCGTCCGGGAGTTCGCTGGGCAGGCCGACCATGGCCCAGCTGTAGCCGAAGCGGTCCTGCTTGCCCTGGTCGTGGATGGTCAGGCCGACGCGCTTGCCGACCGTGTTCTTGAGGTCGCCGTCCGCTCTGGTGATCACCGCGGAGACCGTGGCGACCTTTCCGCCGGTCATCAGGCAGTCCACCTTCGCCTCGCCGGCGCCGCCCCACTGGGGCTGCTCCATGTAGTGGCTGAACTTGATGGTGCCGTGGGCCTTGCCCGGGTCCTTCTCGTCCTTGGCGTCCAGATGGGCGTCGAAGGTGAACGTGATCTCGTCGCCCTTCGGCCGGTCGATCATCGCGGTGCCGGTCAGGGCGGCCGCCTCGCGTTCCTTGGACGGGTGGGGCCCGGAGCCGTCCCACCCCGACTCGGACGCCGTCGCGGAGCCCGCGGCACCCGCGGCGAGCAGGAGTGCGGCGCCCGTGGCGGCGAGGCGGTTCATGCGGTTCATGGGAGATCCTCCGTCTGCGGTGTCCGCGCCCGGTTCCTCCGGGCGGGATCAACACTCCCGTGAACCGGGGCCCCGCACATCGCGCGAGAGGCGGTGACCGCCTCCGCCGCGCGGCGGGGGCGCCGGTCCTGCGGCCCACCCGGGGGAGGAGCCGCCCGACCCCCGTCCGGGCGACTCCCGCTCAGGGGCGGTCCCGGGTCAGTCCGTCGGGTACGGGACCTGCCACGGCACCACCCGGAAGTCGCCGGTGCCCGCCCTGACCTTCTCGTGCGGTGCCGAGCTGGTGCACTTGGTCAGCTTCTTGGTGCCGTCGGGGGCGCCCGTCGCGGCCCAGCTGTAGCCGACGCGGTCCTGCTTGCCCTGGTCGTGGACGCTGAAGCCGACGCGGCCGCCCTTGATCTCCTTCACATTGGTCTCGGTGATGACCCCGGTCGCCGTGGCCACCTTGCCGCCGGTCATCAGGCAGTCGATGCGGCCCTTCGCCCAGCCGCCGTCGCCGCCCGGCCGGTCGAGGTGGACGAAGCGGAAGGTGCCGGTCGCCTTGGTCGGGTCGTTGTTGTTCTCCGCCGCGAGGTGGGCGTCGAAGGTGAACGTCACGTCCTCGGTGGTCTTGCGGTACAGCTTCGCCGAGCCGGTGAGGGCGGCGGCCTCGCGGGACTTCGCGTGCTCGCCGGTCGCGGCGCCCGTCGCGGCGGCGGCAGCGGACGCCGCCGCGCCCCGGAGGGGATGCGCCGCGTCGTCGCCGGACGCCACGGCCGCTCCCGCCGCACCGGCGGTCAGCAGGAGTGCGGCGCCCACGGCCAGGGCGCGGGTGTGGCTGCGGGTGATCGTCGTGCGGGTCATCGGAGGCCCTCCGTCTGCGAGGCGTTCGCCCGGCCTTTCCGGGTGGGATCACGCTCTCGCGGAAGGGGGGTGCGGCACGTCCGGCCACGGGCGGCACCGCGCTTCCGCCGCGCGGCGGGGGCCGTCCCGTCCGCCCTGCGCCTCAGGGTGGACGCCCCCCCGATACCCAGGGCGCACGGCACCGCACACCAGGGCCCCGCGCGGCGCGCAACGAATCGCCGCTCCGGGCCCCCCACGCGCAACGGATCATGTGTCTGCCCGCAACGCTCGCGCCTTGTCCGGGCCGGGCCGCCGACCGTACCGTCTAACGGACCCCCGCCTGTCCCTTCGCACGCCCCGAGGATCCGCCATGCCTGCGCTGCGCACCGCCCTGCTCCAGAGTTCCGGGCAGCTCGGATCCGTCGCCGAGAACCTCAAGGCCATCGACGACGCCGCGGGCCGTGCCGCCGCCGGGGGGGCCGGGCTCCTCGTGACGCCCGAGCTCTTCCTCACCGGGTACGCGATCGGCGACGACGTGGCCCGCCTCGCCGAGCCCGCCGACGGCGCGTCCGCCACCGCGATCGCCGCGATCGCCGTGCGCCACGGGGTCGGTGTCGTCTACGGCTACCCGGAGCGCGAGGGCGAGACCGTCTTCAACTCCGCCCAGCTGATCGGCCCGGACGGCGCCCATCTCGCCAACTACCGCAAGACCCACCTCTTCGGCTGCTTCGAGCGCGACTCCTTCACCCCGGGCGAACGGCCGGTCGTGCAGGCCGAGTTGGGCGGCGTACGCATCGGTCTCATGATCTGCTACGACGTGGAGTTCCCGGAGAACGTCCGCGCGCACGCCCTCGCGGGCACCGACCTCCTGGTCGTCCCGACCGCGCAGATGCACCCCTTCCAGTTCGTCGCCGAGTCCGTCGTGCCGGTGCGCGCCTTCGAGAACCAGATGTACGTCGCGTACGTCAACCGGGTCGGCCAGGAAGGGGAGTTCGAGTTCGTCGGGCTCTCCACGCTCGCCGGGCCCGACGGTGTGGCGCGCGCCCGCGCGGGCCGCGGCGACGAACTCGTCCTCGGCGACGTCGACCCGGAGTTCCTGAGCGCCTCGCGCGAGGACAACCCGTATCTGCGCGACCGCCGCCCCGGCCTGTACGCCTCCCTCGTCTGAGCCCTCCCCCTCCAGCTCCCCCTCTTTCTGAGTTCCCCGCAAGGAGTCCGTACCTCATGACGTCCACGGTGCCCACCGCCGTCCAGCACACCGACGCTCAGCCGCCGATCACCATGTTCGGGCCGGACTTCCCCTACGCGTACGACGACTTCCTCGCGCACCCCGCGGGCCTCGGCCAGATACCCGCCGGTGAGCACGGCACCGAGGTCGCGGTCATCGGCGGCGGCCTGTCCGGCATCATCGCCGCGTACGAGCTGATGAAGATGGGCCTCAAGCCCGTCATCTACGAGGCCGACCAGATCGGCGGGCGCCTTCGCACCGTCGGGTTCGAGGGCACCGGCACGGACGAGCTGACCGCCGAGATGGGCGCGATGCGCTTCCCGCCGTCCTCGACGGCGCTCCAGCACTACATCGACCTGGTGGGCCTGGAGACCAAGGCGTTCCCCAACCCCCTGGCGGAGTCCACCCCTTCGACGGTCGTGGACCTCAAGGGCGAGTCGCACTACGCCACCACCGTCGACGACCTGCCGCAGGTCTACCGCGACGTGATGAACGCCTGGAACGCCTGCCTGGAGGAGGGCGCGGACTTCTCCGACATGAACCGCGCCCTGCGCGAGCGCGACGTGCCGAAGATCCGCGAGATCTGGTCGAGGCTCGTCGAGAAGCTCGACAACCAGACCTTCTACGGCTTCCTCTGCGAGTCCGAGGCCTTCAAGTCCTTCCGGCACCGCGAGATCTTCGGCCAGGTCGGCTTCGGCACCGGCGGCTGGGACACCGACTTCCCGAACTCCATCCTGGAGATCCTGCGCGTCGTCTACACCGAGGCCGACGACCACCACCGCGGCATCGTCGGCGGCAGCCAGCAGCTGCCGCTCCGCCTGTGGGAGCGCGAGCCGCGGAAGATCGTGCACTGGGAGCCGGGCACGTCCCTGAAGTCGCTGCACGAGGGCGGCGTGCCCAAGCCCGCCGTGACCCGCCTCAACCGCACCGCGGGCAACCGCGTCACGGTCACCGACGCGTCCGGCGACATCCGCACCTACCAGGCGGCGATCTTCACGGCGCAGTCCTGGCTGCTGCTCTCCAAGATCGACTGCGACGACTCGCTCTTCCCCATCGACCACTGGACGGCGATGGAGCGCACCCACTACATGGAGAGCTCCAAGCTCTTCGTGCCGGTGGACCGGCCGTTCTGGCTGGACAAGGACGAGACGACGGGGCGTGACGTGATGTCCATGACCCTCACCGACCGCATGACGCGCGGCACTTACCTGCTCGACGACGGGCCGGACAAGCCCGCCGTCATCTGCCTCTCCTACACCTGGTGCGACGACAGCCTGAAGTGGCTGCCGCTCTCGGCGAACGAGCGCATGGAGGTCATGCTCAAGTCGCTCGGCGAGATCTACCCGAACGTCGACATCCGGAAGCACATCATCGGCAACCCGGTGACCGTGTCCTGGGAGAACGAGCCCTACTTCATGGGGGCGTTCAAGGCGAACCTGCCGGGTCACTACCGCTACCAGCGGCGCCTGTTCACGCACTTCATGCAGGAGCAGCTGCCCGCCGACAAGCGGGGGATCTTCCTCGCGGGCGACGACATCTCGTGGACGGCCGGGTGGGCCGAGGGTGCGGTGCAGACCGCTCTGAACGCGGTGTGGGGCGTCATGCGGCACTTCGGCGGGGCCACGGACGCGACCAACCCCGGTCCCGGGGATGTGTACGACGAGATCGCGCCCGTCGAGCTGCCGGAGGACTGACTCGGTCGCGTCGTGGCCCCGCGGGCGCGGGGGAGTCTGCGGGTGCTTCGTGGCTGGTCGCGCAGTTCCCCGCGCCCCTGACGGGGCGTTGCTCAGATTCCTGCCGCTCGTGCCGTCTCGTACACCTGGGCCGCCACGTCCTTGAGTTCCTGCGCGTCGCGCGTCGACCCGGCGAGTTCGATGATGATCTCGTCGACGCCCACCTCGGCGTGGGCCGCGAGGTCCTCGGTGATCTGGGCGACGTTGCCCTGGAACGGGGCGCGGTCCGCGCCGTCGTACGCCGCGGGTGTGTAGCGCGTGTTGGCCCGCAGCACGCTCTGCACCGGGCGCTCGCGGCCCTGTTCGGCGGCCGCCTCGCGGATCTTGGCCCACTGTTCGGTGAGGGCCGCGGCGCCGGTGGCCACCGGCATCCAGCCGTCGGCGCGGTCCACCAGCCTGCGCAGTGCGCGCGGGCTGTTGGCGGGGAGCAGGATCGGGATCTGACCCGCGGGCTTGGGGCCGACCACGGACGGCGCGATGGTGGTCAGTTCCCCTTCGTACGTCACCGGGTCCGGGCCCCAGACCGCGTGGCAGACGTCGATCAGCTCGTCGAGGACCTTGCCGCGCTGCTTGAAGGGGGCCACCGACGCGGCCGCGTACTCGTCGTGGGACCAGCCCGTGCCGAGGCCCGCGACGACCCGGCCGCCGCTCGCCGCGTCCAACGAGGCCAGCGAGCGCGCGAGTTGGAACGGCACGTGCAGCGGGGCGATCAGCACGCTGGTGCCGAGGCGGGCCGTGTCGGTGGCCGCCGCGGCGAGCGTCAGGGTGACCAGCGGGTCGGCGACCGAGCGGTAGTAGTCGGGCCAGGGGAGGCCGGGGACGCCGTACAGGCCCTGGGTGGCGGGCTCGGGGAAGAGGATCCGCTCGAACACCCACAGACTCTCGTAGCCGATGTCCTCGGCGGCCCGGGCCACCGCGGGGACGTCGCGTCCGATGGCGTAGTGACTGCCCTGCGGAAGACTCAGTCCGAGTCTGGTCGCCATGCCGGTGCTCCTTCGGGTCGGGATCGGTCATTTCAACGTACAACGATCGTCGGAGACTTCCAGGCGGCAGGCCGTGGGGTGGCCGAAATGCTCGGGCAGCGGGGGTGGTTGGGGTCCGTCGGTGCCGGTCGGTTCCGGCGGTCGGGGGCTTGTCAGTCCGGCAGCGGCGTCAGCAGGATCCGGCCCACCAGGCCCACCGCCCCGTCGAGCCGCTCGCCGAACTCCTCGGCGACGCCCGGCAGATCGCGCAGCGCCCACAGTGTGCGCGCCGCCGCCCACGCGCCGTCCCTGGCGCGCTCAAGACTCCAGGAACCGGCCAGATGCGTGAGGGGATCGGCGACCTGGAGGAGGTCGGGGCCCGGCATCAGTTCCTCGCGGATGCGCTCCTCCAGCGAGACGAGGACGTCGCCCACGTGGTCGAACTCGTCCTCCAGGTCGGCCGGTTCGCAACGGAGCGTACGACAGGTGTCCACGACGGCCAGCGCGAGGTCGTGCCCGATGTGCGCGTTGATGCCCGCGAGCGCGAACTGCAGCGGGCGTACGCCGGGATGGCGGCGGTACTGGAACAGCGGGCGCCAGCAGGCGGGTGTGCGGCGCCCGGTCGTCGCCGCGTGGACGGCCCGCAGATAGCGCTCGGCGAACCGGACGTCCAGGGTGGCCGCGGCCGTCGCGTCGGGGAAGGCGCCGACGTCGATGCGCCTGCCGACCTCTTCGGTGACCGAGAGATAGACGCGGTTGAAGACGGCGACGCCGTCGCGCGGCGGCAGGTCGGCGCCCAGTGCGCGCATCCGCGCCAGCACGCCGTGGACTCCGTGCGCCGGGGTCGTGAACTCTGCGAACCGCTCCAACTGCGCCATGGGGGCAGCGTCCCAGTCCTAGGCTGGCCCGGGCGTCAGCGCACCGGAGGCTTCCCCGAAACGAGGGAACGGCGCTCGGGCGGGGCGCGCGCCGAGGCGACGCACCACCGCCGTGCCGGGGGGGGGAGACACGGGGGAGTAGCGAGGCGCGGGGGAGGGAGTGACACGGTGTCAGGCTTCCGTGCACAGCGCAGGGCCGAGCGGCGCGCCGAGCGCAGACGGGCCGCCCGCAGGGGCGTGATGGTCGCGGTGGCGTCGGTGGTCGCGGCCGTCGGCACCGTCGCGGGCGTGGTGTCCGCGCTCGACGACCGGGCGGGCGGGGCACAGGCACGCCCGAAGGCGACCGGGTCGCCGACGCTGGAGCCGCTGCCCGCCGTGCCGACACCGGCGCCGTCCCCCGCGACGCCGACTCCTGCGACGCCGACTCCCGCGCCGCCGTCCCCTTCGGCGACCTCCTCCGAGGAGTCGTCCGCGCGCCCCTCGCCGACGCAACCGGCACCGCGCCCGAAGCCGTCCCCGCCCGCTGCCGGGCGGCTCTACCGGCACGGCGATTCGCAGGTGCTCGACTGGGTCAGGGCGCACCGCGGCGACCCGCGGCGCCCGCTCATCGAGTCCCGCATCGCCGACCGGCCCGCCGCCGTGTGGTTCGCCGACCCCTCGCCGGAGACCATCAGGTCCAGGGTCAGGGCGGTGACGTCCGCGGCGGGTGACCGGGTACCGGTGCTCGTGCCGTACGCGATACCGGACCGGGACTGCGCAGGGGCCTCGCGGGGCGGCGCGCCCGACCTCGCCGCGTACGACGCGTGGATCGACCGCTTCGCCGCGGGACTCGGCACCGGAGAGGTCATCGTGATCCTGGAACCCGACGCCATCGCGCTGTCCGAGTGTCTCTCCGCCGGTCAACGGGGAGAGCGGTACGCGTCGTTGGCCCGCGCGGGCCGCGTCCTGAAGGCCGCCGACCCCAAGGCCCGGGTCTACTACGACGCCGGGCACTCCGGCTGGAACGCCCCGCGCCGACAGGCCGCCCGGCTGCGGCAGGCGGGCGCCGCGTCCGCCGCCTCGTCGGACGGCGTCTTCACCAACGTGTCCAACTTCCACCGCACCGCGGACGAGGCCGCCTACGCCCGCCGCGTCCTTGCCGCGCTCGGCGGGCCGCGGGAGCTGGGCGCCGTCATCGACACCAGCCGCAACGGCAACGGCGCCCCGGCCGACGGCGCGTGGTGCGATCCCGACGGAAGGAAACTGGGGCGGGCGCCGACCCTGCGTACCGGAGAGGCACGGATCGACGCCTACCTGTGGATCAAGCTGCCGGGCGAGTCCGACGGCTGCAAGGGCTCGCCCGGCACCTTCTCTCCTGGCTACGCCTACGAACTGGCGCGGGACTGAGCCACGGCCGGTGCGGGCGCCGTGCGGCGCAGGCCGAGTGCCGCGCCGCCGACGGCGAGCGCCAGCGCCACGAGCAGCGCGCTGACCCAGAGCGGCGCGCGGTAGCCGAGCCCCGCGGAGATCGCGAGGCCGCCGCACCAGGGGCCGAGCGCGGCACCCACGTTGAAGGCGGCCGTCGCGAAGCCGCCCGCCAGGTTCGGGGCGCCCGAAGCGGCGTACAGGACCTGGGAGATGAGCGTGGAGCCGACGCCGAACGACAGCGCGCCCTGGACGAGGACCAGCACGACCGTCGCCACCGGGTGCGCGGCGGTCGCCGCGAAGAGGACCCAGCCGCCGAGCAGCGTGAGCGAGCCGAACACCAGGAGCGGCATGGGCCGTACGTCGGCCACGCGTCCTGCCGCGCCGACGCCGAGGAACGACCCGACGCCGAACAGCGCGAGCATCACCGGCACCCAACCGGAGCCCAGATCCGTGACGTTGGTGACCAGCGGCGCCAGATAGGTGAAGGAGCAGAACGTCGCGCCGTTCACCAGGGCGCCGAGCAGCAGGGTCACCAGGAGCCGGGGCTCACGGAGGGCACGCAGTTCACCGCGCACGCCCGGTCCCGCCGCGGCCGTCCCGCCCGCGGCCGGGGCGCCCGGCGGCACGGCCCGCGCGATGGCGAAGACGGCGGGCACGGAGATCAGGGCCACGGCCCAGAACGCCGAGCGCCAGCCCCACACTTCGCCGAGCAGGGCGCCCGCGGGCACGCCCGCGACACAGGCGATGGTCACGCCGCCGAGCAGCGCCGACGTGGCCCGCCCCTTGGCGTCGGGGCCGACCATGGAGGTGGCGGTCACCAGGGCGACCGCGAGGAACCCGGCGTTGGCGAGGGCGCCGACGACGCGGGTCGCGAGCAGCACGGGGAAGCTCGTGGTGAGCGCGCCGATGACGTGGACGAGCAGGAAGGTGAGCAGGAAGACGAGGAGCGCGCTCCGGCGCGAGAAGCGGCGGCTCAGGACGGCCATCAGCGGCGCGCCGACGACCATGCCCACGGCGAACGCCGAGGTGAGATGGCCGGCCGCCGGGATGGACACGTCCAGGTCCCGGGCGATGTCCGACACCAGGCCGGACAGCATGAACTCGGAGGTGCCTTGCGCGAACACGGCAAGTCCGAGGAGGTAGAGGGCAAAGGGCACAGCGAAACTCCGCAACCACGGTGTGGATCGAAAGATCAGGACACGGGAGCGGTGATCCGGCGGTGGCGGTGCCACGGTCGCGGACGGCTGCGAAAGCGCAGCGAGAGCGTCAGTGCGAGCGCACGAAAGGCCACCGGACGACCGGTGGCCGGAGTCTGTCGGACTCGGGAGTGGACATGGTGCGCACCTTAAGCAGCGGCCGCGCACCACGTCCAGCTGATTAACGTCCCCGTCACTTCCCCTTGCGCGGCTCGCCGTCCTCGGCGCCCTCTTCGTCGTACGTCGACGTGCCCGAATCGAGCAGCGGTGCCTGGGACTTGAGGTGCGGCGGGGCGAAGGCGCGCAGCACGTGGTAGCCGGTGATGACGACGATGGTGCCGAGCGCGATGCCGCTCAGCTCGAAGTTGTCGGTGAACTTCAGCGAGACGCCGCCGACGCCGATGATGATGCCCGCGGCGGCGGGGACCAGGTTCAGCGGATTGCGCAGATCCACCTTGGCGTTGATCCAGATCTGGGCGCCGAGCAGGCCGATCATGCCGTACAGGATGACGGTGATGCCGCCGAGCACGCCGCCGGGGATCGCGGCCACGACCGCGCCGAACTTGGGGCAGAGGCCGAAGAGCAGCGCGAAGCAGGCCGCCGTCCAGTACGCGGCCGTCGAGTAGACGCGGGTCGCGGCCATCACGCCGATGTTCTCGGAGTACGTGGTGTTGGGCGGGCCGCCGACCGCGGTGGAGAGCATCGAGGCGGCGCCGTCGGCGGAGATCGCGGTGCCGAGCTTGTCGTCGAGGTTGTCGCCGGTCATCTCGCCGACGGCCTTGACGTGGCCCGCGTTCTCCGCGATCAGCGCGATGACGACGGGCAGCGCGACGAGGATCGCCGACCACTCGAAGCTCGGCGCGTGGAAGGAGGGCAGGCCGATCCAGTCGGCGTTGCCGACGGCGGACAGGTCGAGGCGCCAGTGGTCGACGACCTTGCCCGAGGCGTCCGCCGAGTGGATCTTGCCGAAGACCTGGTCGAGGAGCCAGGAGACGGCGTAGCCGAAGACGAGGCCGAGGAAGATCGCGATGCGCGACCAGAAGCCGCGCAGGCACACCACGGCCAGACCGGTGAACAGCATTACCAGGAGCGCCGTCCACTGGTCCTGCGGCCAGTACGTCGACGCGGTGACCGGCGCGAGGTTGAAGCCGATCAGCATGACGACCGCGCCGGTGACGATCGGCGGCATCACGGCATGGATGATCCGCGCCCCGAACTTCCGTACCGCGAGGCCCACGAGGAACAGCGCGGCACCGACCACGAAGACCGCGCCGGTCACGGTCGCGCTGGAGCCGCCCTGCGCGCGGATGACGGCGGCGACGCCCACGAAGGAGAGCGAGCAGCCCAGGTAACTGGGCACCCGGCCGCGGGTGGCGAGCAGGAAGATGGCGGTCGCGACGCCCGACATCATGATGGCGAGGTTCGGGTCGAGACCCATGAGCAGAGGGGCGACAAAAGACGCCCCGAACATGGCGACCACGTGCTGGGCGCCGAGCCCGAAGGTGCGCGGCCAGGAGAGCCGCTCGTCGGGGCGGACGACGGCTCCGGGGGCGGGGGTGCGCCCGTCGCCGTGCAGTTTCCAGCGCACGCCGAGATCCATGGTGAGTTTGTCGCTTTCTGTGCGCCGAACCGGGCCCGTGCCGGGTGGCCGGAAATGATCGACGCCATGTTAATGCGACGTAAGTGCGCCTTCTCCCCGGTGCCGGGCGACCGTCCTCAGGTCGGGACGGTCGCCCCGCCGGGTCAGGACCTCGGTCCGGGCGCCGCCGCGTCCGTGGTCCTGGCCTGCGCGGCCTTGCGGCCGCCCGTGCGCAGGACGCCCGCGAAGACCGTGAGGCCGCAGGCGAGCAGCGTCACCAGGCCGAAGGAGGTCACCAGGCTGGTGGCCTGGGCCAGGGCACCGATCGCCGAGGGGGCGATCAGGCTGGAGGTGTACGTGATGGTGGCGACGCCCGCGATGGCCTGGCTGGGGTTGGGGCCGCTGTGCCCGGCCGCGGCGAAGGCGAGCGGCACCACGACCGCGATGCCGAGGCCCATCAGCGCGAAGCCGCCCATGGCCATCGCCGGATGCGAGGCGAGGACCACGAGCAGCCCGCCGAGCGCCGCGAGGACACCGCCCATCCGCACCGTGCGCACCGCGCCGAACCGGTTCACCACCGCGTCGCCCACGAGCCGCGCGATCGCCATGGTGAGGGTGAAGCCGGTGGTGCAGGCGGCGGCGACCCCGGCCGAGCTGTCCAGGATGTCGCGCAGATAGACCGCCGACCAGTCCAGGCTCGCGCCCTCCGCGAAGACCGCGCAGAAGCCGACGGCGCCGATGAGCAGCGCCGACTTGGGCGGCAGCGAGAACCGCGGCGGCGCCTCCTCGTCGGCCTCCGCCTGCAGGTCGAGGACGCCCTGGCAGACGGTGAGGCCGATCGCGGTGAGCGCCGCTGCGGCGAGTGCGTGGTGCAGCCGGGCGTCCGAGCCCAGGTGGGCGGCGACCGTGCCTGCCGCGGAGCCGATCAGGGCGCCGACGCTCCACATGCCGTGCAGGCCCGACATGATCGACTTGCCGATCCGGGTCTCGGTCTCGACGCCGATCGCGTTCATCGTCACGTCCGACATGCCCGATGTCGCGCCGTACACGAAGAGCGCGAGACAGAGCGTGGGCAGGTTCGGTGCGAGCGACGGCAGGATCAGGGCGAGCGTCCACATCGCGAGCAGCCCGCGCAGCGCGTTGCGGGCGCCGAAGCGGTGGCTGATGCGGCTCGCGAGCGGCATCGCGACGGAGGCGCCGATCGCGGGGAAGGCGAGGGCGAGGCCGAGCATGCCCGCGCTGACGTCGGCGTGCTCCTGGATCCAGGGCACCCGGGTCGCGAAGGATCCGGCGACCGCGCCGTGCACGCAGAACACGGTCGCCACGGCGATCCGCGCCCTCCTCAACCGGTGCTTGTCGTAGACCACTTCACTCATTCCGCTCCGCCCCTCCCGAGTGCTGCGCGATACGGCGACGTAAACTATCAGGAACCCTGCCTGATAAATAGAAGAGATTCTGTGGGAGGATCCGGACATGCCCCTCTCGCCCGCCTCACCGAGCACCGCCCGGGCCATCAACGACCGGCTCGCGCTGGGCCTCCTGCAGAGCGAAGGGCCCCTGACCGCCAATCAGTTGAAGCAGCTCACCGGCCTGTCCAGGCCCTCGGTGGCCGACCTCGTCGAGCGGCTCCAGGGGTCCGGGCTCATCACCGTCGTCGGGGAGGCGGGCGCCCGGCGGCGCGGCCCGAACGCCCGGCTCTACGGCATAGTGGCCGACCGCGCCCACCTCGCCGCGCTCGACGTGCGCACCGAGAGCGTCTCCGTCGTCGTCACCGATCTGCTCGGCGCGGTGCTCGCCGAGGACTCCGCGCCCATCGGCGGCGACACCGGACCCGCGGTGGAGCGCGCCGTCGCCCTCGTCGAGCGCACGGCGCGGGAAGGCGGCGTCCAGCGGCTGCACACCGTCGGCATCGGCGCCCCCGGACTCATCGACCCGGCCACCGGAGACCTGCACGACACGACCTCGCTGCCCGCCTGGCACCGCCGCCTCGCCGGGGCCCTCCAGGAGAGGCTCGGCGCCCGCGTCCTGGTGGAGAACGAGACCAACCTCGCGGCCCGCGCCGAGCGGCGCGACGGCGCCGCGCACGACCGGGACACGTTCGTGCTGCTCTGGCTCGGCGACGGGGTCGGCGCCGCCGTCGTGCTCGACGGAGTGCTGCGCAGGGGCGCCTCGGGAGGCACCGGCGAGATCGGTTTCCTGCCGGTGCCCGGCACGGGCTCCCTGCCGTCCGCCACCGGCTGCGACGGCGGCTTCCACTCGCTGGCCTGCGCCGCCGCGCTGCGCGAACTGGCCGCGGAACACGGCCTGTCCAAGCCCGGCATGTCCGCCGCCGACGTGATGCGGCACGCGGTCGAGACCGACGCGGGCGCCTACCTCGACGCCGCCGCCGACCGGATCGCCGTCGGCGCCGCCGCGATGGCCGCGATCCTCGACCCCGGCTGTGTCGTGCTCGGCGGCGAGATCGGCCGCGCGGGCGGCCCCGCGCTCGCCGACCGCGTCACGGCCCGCGTCGGCGCGATGTCGCCGCTGCGCACCGAGGTCCGTGCGAGCACGCTGGGCGGCTCCGCGGTCCTGCGGGGCGCGCTGCTCGCCGCTAGGGACGCGGCGCAGGACGAGCTGTTCGGACCCGGGCGCTGAGCCACAGCAGCCAGGCGGGGAGCAGCACCGCCATCCCGAGCAGCCCGAGCAGGATCAGCGTCTCCCAGGCCGCCAACTGCCCCGAATGGCCCGAGTGGAAGACCAGATGGGGCACGGCGAAGGTCAGTTCGACGGCGAGTGCCACGGAGACCAGACGCGGCTCCAGGGCGTGCGCCGCCGCGGCCATGAGCACCGCCTGGCCGAGCACCATCGAGCCCAGGTCGCGCATCAGGTGTTCGTTGTAGGGCGGCAGCGTGTTCACCCACAGCACGCCGAAGAAGGAGTGGGGCGCGAGCAGTTGCCACAGGCCGACGGCGACGTGCGCGACCGCGAGGAACGCGAGGCCGCCGCGGAGCACCGCGGCTTCCCGCCCGTTCACCGCTGTCCGCCGGTACGGGCCGCCAGGTACTGCTCGAACGTGCCCTTCCCCACGGCCCGTTCGGGCGTGAGGTGGCCGCCCGCGCGGGCCGCGCGGTACGTGCCGCCCGCGAGCCGCACCGGCAGCACCGGGCGCCGCTTGCCGTCCGCCCGCAGATAGGCGCGGGCCAGGTCGGGGAAGGTGCGGACCTCGGGGCCTCCCATGTCGGGGACCCGGCCGGCCGGTGGCGCCGTCGCCAGTTCCGTCAGGCGGTCCGCGACCTCGCCGACCTCGATCGGCTGGTCGCTGACCCCGGCGGGCAGCAGCATCACGGGCAGCTTCGCCGACGCCTGGAGGATCCGCAGGACCAGGTCGTGGAACTGCGTGGTCCGCAGCACCGTCCAGCCGATCCCGGACTCCTCGATCAGCCGCTCCACGGCGAGCTTCGCCTTGTAGTAGCCGAGCGGCACCCGGTCGATGCCGACGATCGAGATGTACACCAGGTGCCCGACGCCCGCCTCGCGCGCCGCCTCGATCAGGTTCCGTGCCGCTTGTTCGTCGCCCCCGCGCGGTGTGCTCGCGCAGTGCACGATGACGTCCACGCCCGCCACCGCCGCGTCCAGGCCGGTGCCCTCGCGCAGATCGACGGCGTACGGCGGGGTGCGGCGGCTGAGCACGCGCACCTCGTGCCCCTGCGCGCGCAGCCGTTCGGTCACGAGGCGGCCGAGGGTTCCGGTGCCGCCGGTCACCAGGATCGTGGTCATTGCAAGGCTCCTTCGCAGTGCGGGACGCCCTGAACGCGTCCCTCACCAGCTGAGAACCGAACAGCCGCCGGGAATGTGACAGCCGGGTCAGCGCGAGGCCAGCTGGCGCTCCATGAACGTCAGCTTGTCCGGGTTGACCACGGCCCGCACCCCGACGACCACGCCGTCGGACAGCTCGAACGAGGCGATCCCCATCAGCGTCCCGTCGACGTGCGCGACCAGCGCGGGGGCGCCGTTGACCTCGGCGTACGAGAAGTCCATCAGCGCGCCGAAGTTCTCCATGCCGCCCACCAGGAACCGGACCACCTTGGCGCGGCCCAGGATCGGCCTGCGGGCCGCGGTGACCTTGCCGCCGCCGTCGCCCCACCAGGTCACGTCGGCGGCCAGCATCTTCTCCAGGCCCGCGACGTCCCCGTCCCTCGCCGCGGCGATGAACGACTCGATGAACTCCTGGCGCAGCTCGTGCCCCGGCTCGAAGCGGGGCCGCTCCCCGGCCACCGCACGCCCCGCCCTGCGGTACAGCTGGCGGCAGTTGGCCTCGGTCGTGTCGAGGACGGCGGCGATCTCGCGGTGGCTGTACGCGAACGCCTCGCGCAGCACGTACACCGCGCGCTCCGTCGGGGTGAGCCGTTCGAGGACGACCAGGAGCGCGATCGACACCGCGTCCCGCTGCTCCGCCGACTCCAGGGGGCCGAGCGTGCCGCCGGAGGTGACGACGGGCTCGGGCAGCCAGGTCCCCACGTACTCCTCGCGGCGGGCGCGGGCGGAGGTGAGCCGGTTCAGACAGAGGTTGGTGACGATCTTCGCCAGCCAGGCGGCGGGCTGCGCGATGTCCTCGCGGCGGGCGCCGTTCCAGCGCAGATACGCGTCCTGGACGGCGTCCTCCGCCTCCTGCGCGGAGCCGAGCATGCGGTAGGCGATGCCGAACATGCGGGGGCGGTGGGACTCGAACTCCTCTGCGAGGACGGTAGCTGTGGTCACCACACAAGCCTGTCAGAGGGGAGAGCGGCCCGGCCCGTCGGGGCCGGACCGCCCGGGGACCCGGGGGCGGGGCAAGGGCACGTCAACCCGCCGCCGGGCACTCGTGGGGGAGGCGTCAGCAGGCGCCCAGGTCCTGCCAGACCCCCCAGTCGCCGGTGGTGCCGGGCTTCTCGCCCTTCGTCCACCACTTGGCCTTCCAGGTGTGCCCGTCCTGCGACACGACGGCCCCGGTGCCGTACTCGGCCGTCGCGCTCCAGGCGGCGGGCGTGCAGGTGCCGGGCGTGGGCGGGTCGGTGGGGCCGGGCGGGTCGGTGGGACCCGTGCCCGTGCCGGGCTCGACGAGCGTGCTGCCGCGCGCCAGGTCACCGGCGAGCGCGTACGTCGTGCCGCCGATGTTCACCGTCCAGTTCGACGGGGTCGACACCGGCAGGTAGTAGTTGAAGGACAGGTCGACGGAGGCGCCGGGGGCCAGCGTCTGCCAGGCGGGCAGCTTCAGGGAGACGCGGTGGAAGTCGCCCTTCAGGCCGCCGACGTTGCTGCCCGTGTGGTCGCTGCTGATCACCTTCGTGCCGAAGCCGGACTGGTCGGACGCGTTGCCGGGGGCCGAGGTGGCGTAGTCGAACTGGAACTCCGTGCCGCCGGGCAGCGTCGTCTTCGTGTTGTTGGTGATCTTCAGCTTGGGCGTGATCGGGTAGTTGGAGTCGCCGAGCTTGAACTCGCCGAACTGCACGCCGATGTCGACGGCCTTGGCGGGCAGCTCCTTGCCCGCGACCTTCGCGCCGTACGGGGCCGCGGCCTTGAACTTGTCGTACATCGCGGTGGTGAGGGTGTCGCCGATCTCGTACTGGCCCTTGGCGGAGTTGAACGTGTAGTCGCCCGCGAGCTCCCACACCATCGTGCCGCCGATGCCCTTGTCGACCACGTAGTCGGCCTTGGCCTTCACCGACTGCTCGTCCTCGGTGGACAGGAAGACCTTCTTGTCGGCGTTCCACAGCCAGGGCGCGACCAGGGTGGAGTCGTACTTGCGGGCGTAGGTGCCGGTCAGCTTGGTGTCGGCGGGGAAGCCGTACTTGGTCACGTAGTCGCCGACGACGCCCTTCTCCAGGTTCTTGGCGTGCCACATCGGGTTCGAACCCGCCGGTGACTCCTTGCCGCCCGCGTCCTTGTCGTGCCACAGGTTGTCGATGCCGACGGCGCCGTCACCGCACTTGGTGAGTCCGGCACCGGCCGGGCAGTCCGTGGTGGCCGCCTTGCCCCAGAGCCCGTCCGTGCCGCCCTGCACGTTCTTGAACCCGCGGGTGTAGTACGGCAGTCCGATGTTGATGCGTCCCGCGGGCATCGAGCCGCGGAAGTAGTGGTAGGCCCAGTCGGTGTTGAGATAGCCGATGCCGCCGTACTGCTGGCTGCCGTACACGCCCGCCGCGGCGAGCTCGGCGTCCTTCCCGTCGTCGTACAGCGAGGCGTTGGGGCCCACGTACTCGTTCCAGGCGCCGTGCAGGTCGTACGACATGATGTTGACGTAGTCCAGGTACTTCTGCACCTGGAAGGTCTCCATGCCGCGCAGCAGATAGCCGGACGAGGGGGCGGCGACGGTCAGCAGGTAGTGCTTCCCGTCGGCGGCGCCCGCCCGGTCGAGCTTCTCGCGCAGCGTCTTCATGAGCGCGGCGTAGCCCTTGACCAGGCCCGCGCGGCGGCCGTTGGAGAGCTGCCAGTCGAGCGGGTTGCCGGAGTCCTTCATCGTCGTCGGGTACTCGTAGTCGATGTCGACGCCGTTGAAGCCGTACTTCTTGAGGAACGCGACGGTGGAATCGGCGAAGGTGTCGATGCCCGCCTGGTTCACGGAGCCGTCCGCGTTGGTGGCCATCGAGTAGAAGCCGCCGGAGTCCACGCGCTTGCCGTCGTCGCCGAAGTAGCCGCCGGTCTCGGCCCAACCGCCCACCGAGACGAGGGTCTTGACGTCCGGGTGCTGCTTCTTGAACTTGTTCAGGAGGTTGAAGTGGCCCTTGTAGGAGTACGCGGGGTCCATCTCGGCGCCCGCGACGCCCGGCCAGGTCATGCCGGTGGCGGCGTTCTTCTCGCCGTCGGGGCCGACGGACAGCTTGTTGTCCTTGTCGACGTGCGCGAAGGCGTAGTTGAGGTGGGTGACCTTGTCCCAGGGGATGTCGGACGCCAGATAGGCGGGCTCGCCGTTCTTGCCGGTGCGCCAGCCGGTGAAGTAGCCGATGACGCGCCGCTGGTGGTCGGCGCCCATCTTCTCGCGGCCCGCGCTGTCGTAGACGGAACAGTAGGGGACGTCCACGCCCGGGGTCTTGTACAGGCCGTCGGGTCTGCAGGACTCGTTGTCGGCGGCGTGGGAGGTACTCGCGGTGAATCCGCCGAGCAGCAGTCCCGCGACGGCTGCGGCGGTGGCGAGGAGTGTGGTCCTGGGTCGTACGAGGGGCACGTCGGTTCCTCCTGGGGAGGCTCGGTGTCGCGGGGCGACGGGGCGAACAAGGGCGGCGGCCCCTGGTGTGCGCACACCGGGCGGGCCTCTCCTGGGAGTGACGCAGACGTTAAGAGGACTAGACCAGAGCGTCAATAGGTATGGACCAATTGAAGTGCCAGGTGGCATCGACGTCCGCCGGTTCAGGGGCTCTTAAGGAATGGATTAGACCGCCTCGTTACAAACGGAGCGTTGTGTTGAAGGTGTGCCCGGCAGCCGCCGTTCAGCGGGCCGCCGAGCCGCCGTGACTTTCGACGAAAGGGACGTAGATGAACAACATCAGCGCCGCCGAGACCGAGTTCGACCTGGACCTCGACCTCGACACCGCCTTCGAGGACGCTCCCGCCATGGAGGCCAAGTCCTTCACGGGTACCGGCACGTGTCTCTCCTGCCCGGTGACCTCCTGGCACTGCTGATCCACCCGACTCGTGCCGGGCGGTGCGCACTTGCTGCGCGCCGCCCGGCACGGGCGTATCAAGACGGAGCCGGGACCGGGACGAGTGGGCGGGTGCGCGTGAAGGGCAAGGTCGAATTCGATTCAGCGGGAGTGGCACTGCTGCGCGCGGCGGTACTGCCACTGGGCCCGGGGTCCGGCGGCGGGGGCGTGCCCGCCGGGCCGGAGCCGGAGCCGGATCCGGGTCGAGGGGCCGGTCCTGAGCCGGAGCGGTCGGAGGGCGCGCTCCGTGCCGAGCTCGCGCGGCTCACCGCCGACCCCGCCTTCATGGCCGCGGTCGAGCTGGCCAGCCCCAGCCTCGCGGGCGAGGCCCGCAGGGCGGTCGCGGGCGAACCGCTCAAGGAGCGGCGGCTGCGGCGGCTCGTGGTCTCCCTGGTCAAGTACCACCTGCGGATGACCTATCGCGCCACCCCCTTCGGACTCTTCGCGGGCGTCGCGCTCGCCGGGTTCGGCCCGGCGCCGCGGCACCGGCTCGGCACCGGCCACCACGCCGTGAGCAGGCCCGACGCGGCCTGGCTCGACGCCGTGCTCGCCACCCTGCGGGCCACACCGGGGGCGCTGCGGCGCACCCGCCTCGTCGCCAACGGCCTGCGCACGGAGCGGGACGGCAGGCTCGTGCTCGTGGACTTCCACGACGGCGCCGGATCGCAGCGCCTGGCCCACTCGGTGCGCCACGCCCCCGTCGTGCGCCACGCCCTGGAGTGCGCGGCCGCACCGATCACCTGGGACGACCTCGCCGCCCGGCTCTCCGCGCGCTTCCCCGACGCCTCCGCCGACGCCGTGGACCGCTGCATCACCCAGCTCACCCAGGGCCACTTCCTGCTCAGCGACCTCACGCCGCCGCCCGACTGCACCCACCCGCTCAGCCATGTCCTGGAGCGGCTCGACGGCTGGGACCACCCCCTCGCCGACGCCCTGCGGGAGATCGGCGCGGAACTCGCCGCCCTCGACGCCGCGCCCCCGGCCACCCGGGGCCGCACCCTGGCCGCCGTCACCGACCGGATGCGCGCGCTGCACACCGTCGACGACGTCATCCAGTCCGATCTGCGCCTGGACGCGGACCTCGTGCTGCCGCGGGAGGTGGAGCGCGAGGCGGAGCGGGCGGCGAGCGCGCTGTGGCGCACCTCGCTGATCCGCCCCGGCAGTCCGCAGCTGCGCGACTACCACCTCGCCTTCCTGGAGCGGTACGGCACCGACCGGCTCGTGCCCGTCCTCGAACTCCTCGACGAGGGACGGGGGTTGGGCCTGCCCGACGCCTACCGCAAGGGCTCGGCGGCCCGGCCCGAACCGCACCCCGACGCGGACCGGCGCGACCGCGCCCTCGCCGAACTCTTCCTCGGCGCCGTCCGGCGCGGCGGCGAAGGACCCGCGGAGGTCGAACTGGACGACGCCGCGCTCGACGCCCTCGCCCCGCCGGAGGGGCGCCGGCTGCCCGGCTCCCTGGAGATCGGCGCCGAACTCCTGGCCCGCGACTGGCAGGAGCTGTGCGACGGGGACTTCCGGCTGCTCCTCGGCGCCAACCCCGGCTCACCGCTCGGCGGCGCCACCTTCAGCCGGTTCGCCTCCGTCCTGGGTGAAGAGAGCGCCCGCGTACGGGAGCTGGCGCTGCGCGGCACGGCCGCCGGTCCCGCGGACGAACTCGTCGCCACCGTCGCGTACCGCCCCCGCGTCATCCGCTCCGCCAATGTCGCCGCCGTGCCCCAGTGGCCCGCCCACCGCATCCCGCTCGGCGTCGGACCCGCGGCCCGACCCGGGGTGACGGACCTGGACGTGGCGCACCTCGCGGTCCACGCCGACCTCGAAGGGCTCCGGCTGTACGACACGGTCAGCGGCCGCCGGGTGCGCCCGGTGTCGTACTCCATGCTCAACCCCGCCACCGGGCACGTGCCGCACGTCGCCCGCTTCCTGCTCGAACTCGGGCAGGAGGGCCACGACTGGTGCATCCCCTGGAACTGGGGCGCCTGGTCGTCGGCGCCCGCCCAGCCCCGGGTGGCCCGCGGCAGGACCGTGCTCGCCGCCGCCCGCTGGCTGCCCGACCGCGAACTGCTCGACGCCGCCGCGGGGTCGGCGGGGGACCGGGACTGGTTCCGCCGTGCCGCGGCGTGGCGGCGCCGCTGGGGCGTGCCACGCCACGTCCTGCTCACCCGCGCCGACAACCGCATCGCCGTCGACCTCGAAGAGCCGCTCCATCTGCGGGTGCTGCGCGAGGAGTTGAAGAAGTCCCGCGGCCTCTCGGTCGTGGAACGGTACGGCGCGGAGTGGGGCACGTCGTGGTTCACGGGGCCGGACGGCGCCCATGCGGCGGAGTTCGTCTTCCCGCTCGTCGCGGGGGAGCGGGCCGCCGCGGAGAACCGGGCGCCTTCCGGTGCGGCGGGCCGGGCGGCCTTCGCGGCGCCGGAGCCCGCCGGAGCGGCCCGCGCCCGCGCCACGCACCTCCCCGGCGGCGAGTGGCTCTACGCCAAGATCTATCTGCCCGACGCCCACCAAGTCACCGTCCTCACCCGGCACGTGCCGGAGATCACCGACCCGGAGGCGCTCGCCGCGGCCGGTGTCGACAACTGGTTCCTGCTGCGCTACGCCGACCCCGACCCGCACCTGCGGGTCCGCTTCCACGGCGACCCCGCACGGCTCTGGTCCGTCCTGCTTCCCGTGCTCAACCGCTGGACGGAGCGGCTGCGCGACGCAGGGCTCGTGCAGCGCCTCGTCCTCGACACCTACGACCCCGAACTCGAACGCTACGGCGGCGCCGCCGTGCACGGGCACGCGGAGCGCGTCTTCCACACCGACAGCGCGGCCGTCGTGGCCCAACTCGCCCTGCCCGCCAAGGAGACGGGTGACCTGCCGGAAGAGGTGCTCGCCGCCCTCGGCATCCTCGACGTCCTCACCGGGCTCGGCACCCCGGACGAGGTGCTCGGCTGGCTCGGCGGCGAACGGATCCTCGCCCGGCGCGGCGACGTGCCGCGGGACTGGAAGAACACGGCGGCCGCCCTTCTCGACCTCGAAGAGGGCTGCCGCGTGCGCCCGCCGGGGCCCGACGCGCCGCCCGGACAGCAGCCCGGCGCGCTGCCCGCCCGCTGGGCGGAGCGCGCCACGGCCCTCGACGGCCTGCGCGCCGCCCTCACCGCCGAGGGCGTGCCCCCGGACCGCCGGGCCTCGGTGGCCATGAGCCTCGCGCACATGCACTGCAACCGGCTCCTCGGGACCCGGCAGGACGAGGAAGTGCTCGCCCACACCGTCGCGCGCGAGGCGCTCGCGCTGCGCATCGACAGGAAGCGGCACGGCAGATGACGACCCTGGCCGAACTCCCCGACGAGGCGCTGCTCCCCGACCGGGCGCTGGAGATCGCCCACGAGGTCGGCGACCGGCTGCGCGAGCCCCGGCGCGTCGCCGACACCGCACGGCACGCCTTCGCCGCAGCACCGCCCGACCTGATGCTGCCCGGCTGGCAGCCCGCGTCCGTGCTGCTCGGGCATGCCGGGGTCGCCCTGCTGCACACCCGCAGGGCGGCCCGCGGCGACACCGCGTGGGCCGAGGTGGCCCACGCCCACCTGGCCGCCGCGGCCGCGGGGGTCGCCGGGCTCGGCGCGGCCGCCGCGGGCGATCTGATCCTGCCCGCACGGCTGCACGCCAGGGACTCCGGCGGATACGCGAAGCTGCTCGCGCGCAGCGCGGCCGCGCATGCCGCCTTCACCGAGGCGGGCGCCCGGCGCCTGGCCGCGCGGCTCGCGCGGAGCGGGCCGGGGCTCTCCTATCTGGAGTACGACGCGATCGCCGGACTCACCCGGCAGGGGCGCCTCCTGCTGTGCGCCGCGGACGCGGGCCACGAACGCAGCGCCCAGGTCCTCGCCGATGTGCTCGGCCTGCTCGCCGGGCTCGCCCGCCCGGTCCGTGTCGCGGGCCGCGACGTGCCCGGCTGGTGGTGCGACCCGGACCGCTACGTGGTGCCCCACGACCGCCACGCCTTCCCGCGCGGCGACCTCAACGTCGGGGTGGCGCACGGCATTTCGGGCCCCCTCGCCCTGCTGTCCCTCGCCGGCCTGGCAGGACACCGGGTGCCGGGCGGGCCCGAGGCCATCAGGGCCATCACCGACTGGGTCCTCGGCAAGGAACACACCGACCAGTGGGGCACGTACTGGCCGGGACGCGTCTCGTACGACGAGGAGACGGGACGCACCCCCGTCCAGGCGGCGCGGACGGCGCGGGCCGGCTGGTGCTACGGCGCCACCGGCATCGCAGGGTCCCTGCACCTGGCGGGCCGGGCGCTCGGCGACATCGCCGTGCAGTGCCGCGCGGCCGACGCGGTGCGGGCCGCGCTGCGGCGCCCGGTGCCCGCCGCCATGGAGCGCGACCCCGGGCTCTGCCACGGCAGGGCGGGTCTGGTGCAGGCCGGGCTCCGGATGGTCGAGGCGACGGGCGACCCTGAGCTGTGGGACGGCGTGGACCGTGCCGTGCGCGGGCTCGTCGACTGCTTCGACGAGAGCGCCGCCTTCGGGTTCCGCCAGTACGTGGAGACACCCGGCGCCGTCCATGAGATCGAGAGCCCCGCGCTGCTGGACGGCGCGGCGGGCGCGGCCCTCGCCCTCGCCTCGTACGCCGACGTCCGGCGCGGCAGGGCGCTCGGGCCCGACGCCGGTGCCTGGGACGCCGCCCTCCTGATGAGCTGACGCGACCGCGTCCCGCCACCCGCCACGGCGTCTCGCGATGTGCGCTTTAGGACGTGCAAAGGTGCGCGTAAGAGCCCTTGGCGAGGCTGGCTTCCACCGCCACCCCAGCCGGACTTGCCCCAAGGGAGTACGCGTCGAATGACGAACAACGATGAGCGCCTTCGCGACTACCTCAAGCGCGCCACGGCCGATCTGCGCCAGGCGCGCCGGAGGCTGAGCGAGTACAAGGAGCCGATCGCGATCGTGTCGATGGCGTGCCGTTATCCCGGTGGGGTGCGGCGGCCCGAGGACCTGTGGCGGGTGGTGTCCGAAGGCGTCGACGCGGTGGGGGAGTTCCCCGAGGACCGCGGCTGGGACGTCGAGTCCCTCTACGACCCGGACCCCGAGCACGAGGGCACCAGCTACACGCGGCACGGCGGATTCCTCCAGGACGCCGCGGAGTTCGACGCGGAGTTCTTCGGGATATCGCCGCGCGAGGCGCTGGCGACCGACCCGCAGCAGCGACTGCTCCTGGAGACCGCGTGGGAGGCCTTCGAGCGCGCCGGACTGGAGCCCGGGAGCCTGCGCGGCAGCCGTACCGGTGTGTTCGCGGGCGTGATGTACAACGACTACGGCTCGCGCCTGTTCGGCCGTTCCCCCGAGGGCTTCGAGGGCTATCTGGTCAGCGGCAGCGCGGGCAGTGTGGCCTCGGGCCGCGTGTCGTACACCTTCGGTCTCGAAGGCCCCGCCGTGTCCGTGGACACGGCGTGCTCGTCGTCGCTGGTCGCCCTGCACCTGGCGGCGCAGGCGCTGCGGCAGGGCGAGTGCACGCTCGCGCTCGCGGGCGGCGTCACCGTCATGTCCACCCCGTCCACCTTCGTGGAGTTCAGCCGTCAGAAGGGCCTGGCCGCCGACGGCCGCTGCAAGCCGTTCGCCGCGGCCGCCGACGGCACCGGATGGGGTGAAGGCGTCGGTCTGCTCGTCCTTGAGCGGCTCTCCGACGCGCGCAAGAACGGCCACCCCGTCCTCGCCGTGCTGCGCGGCACCGCCGTCAACCAGGACGGCGCGAGCAGCCAGTTGAGCGCCCCGAACGGGCCCTCCCAGCAGCGGGTGATCCGGCAGGCCCTCGCCAACGCGCGGCTCAAGCCGGCCGAGGTGGACGTCGTCGAGGCGCACGGCACCGGCACGACGCTGGGCGACCCGATCGAGGCACAGGCACTGCTGGCCACGTACGGGCAGGACCGCCCCGCCGACCGGCCGCTGTGGCTCGGCTCGGTGAAGTCCAACATCGGTCACACCCAGGCCGCGGCCGGTGTCGCGGGCGTCATCAAGATGGTGATGGCGATGCGTGAGGGCGTGCTGCCCAAGTCCCTTCACGTGGACGCTCCTTCGCCGCACGTGGACTGGGAGGCCGGAGCCGTCTCGCTCCTGGACGAGGCCAGGCCCTGGGAGGAGAACGGGCATCCGCGCCGCGCGGGCGTCTCCTCCTTCGGGATCAGCGGCACCAACGCGCACGTGATCGTCGAGCAGGCCCCGGAAGCGGCCGAGGCCGACGACGAGGCCGAGGCCGGTACCGACGACGAGCCCGCGACCGCCGCCACGACCGCCGTCACCGAGCGGGGCGAACTGCCCGCGCTGCTCGCCCTGTCGGCCCGCACCGAAGCCGCGCTGCGCGGCCAGGCCGAACGGCTCGCCGCCCATCTGCGGGCCGCGCCCGACGCGCCGCTCGCCGACACCGCCCACGCGCTCGCCACCGCGAGGACCCACTTCACCCACCGCGCCACCGTCACCGCCCGCACCCACGACGAGGCGTGCGCCGCCCTCGACGCCCTCGCCGCCGGTGCCCCGCACCCGCGCCTGGCCCAGGGCACCGCGGACACCACCGGCGGCCGCACCGCCTGGATGCTGACCGGACAGGGCAGCCAGCGCCCCGGGATGGGCCGCGAACTCCACGCCGCGCACCCCGTGTTCGCGCGCGCCTTCGACGAGGCCGTACGCCATCTCGACCCCCACCTCGACCACCCGCTGCGCGACATCGTCTTCGCCGAGCCCGGCACCAAGGCCGCCGCGCTGCTCGACACGACGCGGTACGCCCAGCCCGCGCTCTTCGCCCTGCAGACCGCGCTGCACGCCCTGCTCACCCACCACGGCGCCGCCCCCGACGTCCTCATCGGCCACTCGATCGGCGAACTCACCGCGGCCCACCTCGCCGGAGTGCTCGAACTCCCCGACGCCGCACGCCTGGTGGCCACCCGCGCCCGCCTGATGCAGTCCGCGCCCACCGGCGGCATCATGCTGGCCGTCGCCGCGCCCCGGGACGAGATCGCGCCGCACATCGAGGGCCAGGAGCACCTGGTGTCGATCGCCGCGGTCAACGGACCCGCCGCCACGGTCGTGTCGGGCGACGCGGACGCGGTGCGGGCCATCGGCAGGCACTTCGCCGACCAGGGCACCAAGACCAAGGAACTCGCGGTCTCGCACGCCTTCCACTCCCCGCACATGGAGCCCGTGCTCGCGGAGTTCAGGGCGGCCGCGGCGACCGTGACGTACGCCGAGCCGACCGTCCCCGTCATCTCCGACGTCACCGGTGAACTCGCCACCACGGAGCAGCTCACCAGCCCCGACTACTGGACCGAGCACATCCGGCGGCCCGTGCTCTTCCACGACGGCATCACCGCGCTGCACGCCGACGGCGTCACCCGCTTCCTCGAACTCGGCCCGGACGCCGTGCTGACCGCCGCCGCCCTGGAGACGCTGCGCCACGACGCGGATGCCGCCGCCGACGCGGCCGTGGCCGTCGCCACCCTGCGCTCCGGCCACCCCGAGCCGGAGAGCTACACCACCGCGCTCGGCCGACTGCACACCGGCGGCACCCCGCTCGCCCTCGCCGGGCTGCACGCCGCCGAGGAGCCGCACACCGCGGCCGCCCTGCCCACCTACGCCTTCGAGCGCCGCCGCTACTGGCTGGCGCCCGCCGCGGGCACCGCCGACCTGGTGACCGCGGGGATCGACGCCGCGGGCCACCCGCTGCTCGGCGCCGCCGTCACCCTCGCCGCCGACGACAGCGTGCTGCTCACCGGCAGGCTCTCCCTCGCCACCCACGCCTGGCTGGCCGACCACGCGATCAGCGGCCACCCCGTGCTGCCCGGCACCGCCCTGGTCGACCTGGCGCTGCACGCCGGCGAACAGGTCGGCTGCGACACCCTCGACGACCTCACCCTGCAGGCCCCGCTCGTCCTGCCCGAGCAGGGCGCCGTCCAGCTCCAGCTCGTGCTCGGCGCCCCCGACGACGCCGGGCGCCGGGCCCTGACCTGCCATGCGAGGCCCGCCGACGCCCAGGGCGCGGACGAGGAGTGGACCCTCCTCGCCACCGGCACCCTCATCGCCGCCGGACCCGACTCCTGGCTCACCGGCACCGATGACGCGGCCGCCTGGCCGCCCGCGGGGGCCCGCGCCGAAAGCCTCGACGGCCTCTACGACCGGCTCGCCTCCCTGGGCTACGACTACGGCCCCGAGTTCCAGAACCTCACGGCGCTCTGGCACGCGGACGGCGGCGACGACCTCTACGCAGAGGTGCGCCTCCCGGACGACGCCGCCGAGTCCGCCGACCGCTTCGGCATCCACCCGGCCCTGCTCGACGCCGCCCTGCACCCGCTCGCCGCCGCGCTCGGCACCTCGGACGCCTCGGTACGGCTGCCGTTCGCCTGGCACGGCGTACGGCTCGGCGCGACGGGCGCGACCGCGCTCAGGGTGCGCCTGACCCGGACCGGCGACGACTCGATGGCGCTGACGCTCGCCGACCACGAGGGCCGCGCGGTCGCCGAGGTCGAGACGCTCGCCGTACGTCCGGTGGCGCCGGACGATCTCGTACGGAGCAGGAACGCGGCCGACGACGCGCTGTTCGGCGTCGCATGGACGGAGGTGCAGGAACCCGCGGGGTCCGCCGCCGACGCCGGTGCGCCCGAGCCGTGGTCCGCGGTGGCGGGCACGGTCGACGGCGGCGCGCCGCTGCCGGGCGTGCTGTTCCTGACCGTGGGCGGGGAGAGCGACCTCTCCGGCGACGTTCCGCAGGACGCGTACGACGTGACCGGCGGAGCCCTTGAACAGCTCAAGCTTCTGCTGGCCGACGAACGGTTCGACGACACCCGCCTGGTGGTCGTCACCAGGGGCGCCGTCGCCGCGCGCCCCGACGAGGACGTCAGCGACCTCGCTGCGGCACCGGTCTGGGGCCTCGCGCGCACCGCGCAGTCGGAGTACCCCGGGCGCGTCACGCTGCTCGACCTCGGTGCCGGATCCGCCGCGGGCGACGTGGCCGACGCCGTGCGCCGCGCGCTGACCGTCGGCGAGCCCCAACTCGCCCTGCGCGACGGACAGTTCCTCGCGCCCCGGCTGGTCAGGGCGGACGCCTCCGCCGAGCCCGCCGCGCTCGACCCGAACGGCACGGTCGTCGTCACCGGCGCCTCCGGCACGCTGGGCGCACGCGTGGCCCGGCACCTGGTCACCGCACACGGCGTGCGCCACCTGGTGCTCGCATCGCGGCGCGGGCCCGGCGCGGAAGGCGCCGCCGAGCTGGCGGCGGAGCTCACCGGCCTGGGCGCCACCGTGTCGGTCGTGGCCTGCGACGCCGCCGACGCGGCCGCCGTGGACGCGCTGTTCGCGGGCGTCGACGCCGACCACCCGGTGACCGCCGTGGTGCACGCGGCCGGTGTCCTGGACGACGCGGTGCTCGCCGGACTCACGGTGGAGCAGGTACGACGGGTGATGGCGCCCAAGGCGGCCGCCGCCTGGAACCTGCACCGGGCCACCCAGGGCCTCGACCTCGCCGCCTTCGTCCTGTTCTCCTCCGTCGCGGGCACGCTCGGCAACGCGGGACAGGCCAACTACGCCGCGGCCAACACCTTCCTGGACGCGCTCGCCCAGCACCGGCACGCCACCGGACTGCCCGCCACATCGGTGGCCTGGGGCCTGTGGGCCGAGTCCAGCGGCATGACAGGACACCTGGACGACGCCGACCTGGCCCGCGTCTCCCGGCTCGGACTCGCCCCCATCACCACCGACCAGGGCCTCGCCCTGCTCGACACCGCGCTCGCCGCGCCGAGCCCCGTCCTGGTCGCCACGCGCCTCGACCTCACGGTCCTGCGCGGCAAGGCGGCGGACGGTGAACTGCCCGCCCTCTTCCGGGGGCTGGTGCGCACCCGCGCGCGGCGCGCGGCGGCGTCCCCGGCGCGGGGCGGCGGCTCGCCCTGGGCCGAGCGGCTGATCGCGCTCCCCGAGGCCGAGCGGTACAACGCGGCCCTGGAGCTGGTCCGTTCGGCCGTGGCGACCACGCTCGGACACGCCACACCGGCCGCGATCGAGGCCGACCGCGCCTTCAAGGATCTCGGCTTCGACTCGCTCATGGCCGTGGAACTGCGCAACACCCTTGCCTCGCTGACCGGCAGGCGGCTGAGCGCCACCCTCGTCTTCGACCACCCGAGCCCGGCGGCCCTCGCCCGGCACCTCGTCGAGGAGACGGTGGGCTCCGCGGCCCCGCAGGCCGCCGTGGTCGTGTCGGCGGACACCGCCGACGACCCCATCGCCATCGTGTCGATGGCGTGCCGCTACCCCGGTGGCGTGCGGCGGCCCGAGGACCTCTGGCGCGTGGTCGCCGAAGGCGTCGACGCGGTGGGGGAGTTCCCCGAGGACCGCGGCTGGGACGTCGAGTCCCTCTACGACCCGGAGTCGGGCCGGGAGGGCACGAGCCTGACGCGGCACGGCGGATTCCTCTACGACGCCGCGGAGTTCGACGCCGAGTTCTTCGGGATATCGCCGCGCGAGGCGCTGGCGACGGACCCGCAGCAGCGACTGCTCCTGGAGACCGCCTGGGAGGCGTTCGAGCGGGCCGGCATCGACGCGGCAGGACTGCGCGGCAGCCGCACCGGTGTGTTCGCGGGCGTGATGTACAACGACTACGGCTCACGTCTGTCGGGCCGTGCGCCGGAAGGCTTCGAGGGCTACCTCGGCAACGGCAGCGCGGGCAGTGTGGCCTCGGGCCGCGTGTCGTACACCTTCGGACTCGAAGGCCCCGCGGTCTCCGTGGACACGGCGTGCTCGTCGTCGCTGGTCGCCCTGCACCTGGCGGCGCAGGCGCTGCGGCAGGGCGAGTGCTCGCTGGCCCTCGCGGGCGGCGTCACCGTCATGTCGACGCCGCTGACGTTCATCGAGTTCAGCCGCCAGAAGGCGCTGTCGGCGGACGGCCGCTGCAAGCCGTTCGCCGCTGCCGCCGACGGCACCGGCTGGGGTGAGGGTGTCGGTCTGCTCGTCCTTGAGCGGCTCTCCGACGCGCGCAAGAACGGGCACCCCGTCCTCGCCGTGCTGCGCGGCACCGCCACCAACCAGGACGGCGCGAGCAACGGCCTCACCGCGCCCAACGGCCCCTCCCAGCAGCGGGTGATCCGGCAGGCCCTCGCCAACGCCCGCCTGGAGCCCGGCGAGGTGGACGTCGTCGAGGCGCACGGCACCGGCACGACGCTGGGCGACCCGATCGAGGCGCAGGCGCTCATCGCGACGTACGGGCAGGACCGCCCGGCGGACCGGCCGCTGTGGCTCGGTTCGGTGAAGTCCAACATCGGTCACACGCAGGCCGCGGCCGGTGTCGCGGGCGTCATCAAGATGGTGATGGCGATGCGCGAGGGCGTGCTGCCCAAGTCCCTTCACGTGGACGCTCCTTCGCCGCACGTGGACTGGGAGGCCGGAGCCGTCTCGCTGCTCGACGAGGCCAGGCCGTGGGAGGAGAACGGGCATCCGCGCCGCGCGGGCGTCTCCTCGTTCGGTGTCAGCGGGACCAATGCGCACGTGATCGTGGAGCAGGCACCCGAGCCGAGCACGCCCGAGCTGACCGCTTCCGAGCCGACTGCTTCTGAGTCGACTGCTTCCGAGACCGTCGGCGCCGAGACCGCGGATGCCGCGCCCGTCGTGCCCTGGATCCTCTCCGCCGCCGATGACGTGGCCCTGCGCGAACAGGCCGACCGCCTCCGGGAGTTCCTCACCGACACCGAGAACGAAGCCGCGAACGCGGACCCCCGCGACGTGGCGTACGCCCTCGCGACGCACCGTGCCGCGCTCGAAAGCCGTGCCGTGGTGCTCGGCGAGGACCGCGACACCCTCCTCGCCGGGCTCGGCGCCCTCGCCGAAGGCCACGAGAGCTCCGCGGCGGTGACCGGCGCCGCGACCGCCACCGGCGGCCGCACGGTCTTCGTCTTCCCGGGCCAGGGCTCGCAGTGGCCCGCCATGGCCGCCTCGCTCTACGCCACATCGGCCCCCTTCCGCGACCACATCGACGCCTGCGCCGACGCCCTCGCGCCGTACACCGACTGGAGCCTGCGCGACCTGGTCACCCAGGCGCCCGGCGCACCGGACCTCGACCGCGTCGACGTCGTCCAGCCCGCCCTGTTCGCCGTCATGACCTCGCTCGCCCGGCTCTGGCAGGCCCATGGCGTCCAGCCGGACGCCGTGCTCGGACACAGCCAGGGCGAGATCGCCGCCGCGTACATCGCGGGCGCGCTCGACCTGGCCGACGCCGCGCGGATCGCCGCGCTGCGCAGCAAGGCGATCACCGTGCTCGAAGGCACCGGCGGCATGGTCTCCGTACCCCTGGCGGCCGACACCACCGAGGCGCTCATCGGCCCCTGGCGGGGCGACGTGCAGATCGCCGCGGTCAACGGACCCGGCGCGACCGTGGTGTCCGGCGCCGCGGCCGCCCTCGACGAACTCCTCGCGCACTGCGCCGAGCGGGAGATCAGGGCGCGCCGCATCCCGGTGAGCTACGCCTCGCACCACCCGCACGTCGAGGCCCTGCACGAGACGCTCATCGAGCAGCTCGCCGGGATCACCCCCAAGTCCGCGTCGATCGCCTTCTATTCGACGGTCGAGGCGGAGCCGGTCGACACCGCGACGCTCGACGTCGACTACTGGTACCGCAACCTGCGGCACACGGTGCGCTTCGAGGAGACCGCGCGGCGGCTCGTCGAGGACGGGCACACCCGGTTCATCGAGACCAGCCCGCACCCGGTCCTCACCGTCGGCCTGCAGGACATCATCGAGTCCACCGGCACCCCCGCCACCGCGACCGGCACGCTCCGCCGCGACCAGGGCACCGCACACCGGTTCCTGACCTCGCTGGCCACCGTGTGGACCGGCGGCGGCCCCGCCGACTGGCCGGACGCGCTGCCCGGCGGCCGGGCCCCGTACCGCCGACTCGACCTGCCCACCTACGCGTTCCAGCGCCGCCGCTACTGGCTGGAGCCCGAGACGACCATCAGCGACGCCTCCGGGCTCGGCCAGCACACCGCCGACCACCCGCTCCTGAGCGCCGCCGTGGAGGTCGCCTCCGGCGCCGGACTGCTGTTCACCGGCCGCGTCTCGACGACCACCCACCCCTGGCTCACCGACCACGCGGTGCTCGACACCGTGCTCCTCCCGGGCACCGCGCTCCTCGAACTGGCCCTGCACGCGGGCCGGCACGTCGGCGCCGACGAGGTCGACGACCTCACCCTGGAGGCGCCGCTGATCCTCGCGGCCGGAGTCTCGTACGACCTCCAGGTCGCCGTGGACCCGGCCGACGACGCGGGAGTCCGCGCCGTCCACATCCACTCGCGCGAACACCGCGAGGAGCCCGTGGCGGGCGAGGGCTGGACCCGGCACGCCACCGGCGTCCTCGCGCCGGGCGCCGCGGGGCAGGGCGCCGGGTTCGACCTGGCGGCCTGGCCGCCGCCGAACGCGCAGCCGTACCCGCTGGGCGACGTGTACGAGCGCCTCGCCGGACACGGCTATGTCTACGGACCCGTCTTCCAGGGCCTCAAGTCGGCCTGGCGGGACGGCGACGACCTCTACGTCGAGGTGCGTCTCTCCGAGGACGTACGCGGCGAGGGCGAGCGGTTCGGGGTGCACCCGGCGCTGCTCGACGCCGCCCTGCACGCCCTCGCCCTCGACGGCGCGCCCGCCGAGGGATCGGACGCCGCCTGGCAGGTCCGCCTCCCCTTCAGCTGGAGCGGCGCACGGCTGTACGCGGCAGGGGCATCGCTGCTGCGCGTCCGGCTCACCAGGACCGGCGACGACACCATCGCGCTGCGGGCCGCCGACGCGACCGGCGCCCCGGTCGCCGCCGTGGACACCCTCGCCGTGCGCCCGGCCGACCTCGCGGAGCTCATCGCCTCCTCGGCCCGCACCGCGGGCGACGACGACCTGCTGCACACCGAGTGGGTCACCGCCCCGCTCACCCCGGCGGCGGACACGGACACCGGAGCGTTCGCGCTCCTCGGCGGCCACAGCGCGGGACTGCTCGCCTCCGGCGACATGGACATCACCGTCCACGAGAGCCTGCTCGCCCTGCAGGACGCCATCGAATCGGGCGGGCCCGCACCCCGCGCCCTGCTGGTCACCGCCGTCCCCGCGGCGAACGGCACGGACACCGACATCGACGGCGAGGAAGGGCCCGCGCAGACGGCACAGACCATCGTGCCCCGCTTCCTCGGCCTGCTGCAGAGCTGGCTCGCCGACGAGCGGCTCGCCGGGACCACCCTCGTGGTGGCCACCCGCAACGCCGTGTCCACCGGCCCCGGCGACCACGTACGGCACCTGGCAGGCGCCTCCCTGTGGGGGCTGCTGCGCTCGGCCCAGTCCGAGAACCCCGACCGGTTCCTGCTGATCGACCTCGACGGGGAGCCGCTCGACGCGGACTCCCTGCACGCGGCCCTGGACAGCGGCGAGGCCCAACTCGCCGTGCGCAAGGGCGAGATCCTCGTCCCGCGCCTCGGCAGGGCGGCCACCGGACAGCTGCTCGCCGCGCCCGCCGACGATCCGCACTGGCGGCTCGCCAGCAAGGGCACGGGCTCGCCCGACGGCCTGTGGCTCGCCCCCGCGCCCGACGCGGCGCGGCCGCTGGGCGAGGGCGAGGTCAGGGTTGAGGTACGCGCGGCGGGCATCAACTTCCGCGACATCCTCATCGCCCTCGGCATGGTCGCCAACGACGCGCGCCCGCCGGGCGGCGAGGGCTCCGGCATCGTCCTGGAGACCGGCCCCGGCGTCACCGGAATCGCCCCCGGCGACCGCGTGATGGGACTGCTGCCCGAGGGCGTGGGACCGGTCACCGTGGCCGACCAGCGGGTGCTCACGCAGATGCCGCGCGGCTGGACCTTCGCGCAGGCGGCCGGCATCCCGGTGGTGTACCTCACCGCGTACTACGGCCTGAAGGACCTGGCCCAGGTGCGCCGCGGCGAATCCCTGCTGCTGCACGCCGCGACCGGCGGCGTCGGCCTCGCCACGCTCCAGCTCGCCGAGCACTGGGGCCTGACGGTGTACGGCACCGCGAGCCCCGGCAAGTGGCGTGTGCTGCGCGCCGAGGGGCTGCCCGACGACCGGATCGCCTCCTCGCGCGACCTCGACTTCGAGGACCGCTTCCGGGACGCCTCCGACGGCCGGGGCGTGGACATCGTGCTCAACTCGCTCGCCCAGGAGTACGTGGACGCCTCGCTGCGCCTGCTCGCCCCCGGCGGCCGGTTCATCGAGATGGGCAAGACCGACATCCGTGACGCCGCCGAGGTCGAGAGCGCCTACCCGGGCATCCGCTACCAGGCGTTCGACGTCCTCGACGCCGGACCCGACCGGGTCAAGGAGATGCTGGAGGAGCTGCGCGAGCTGTTCGACAGCGGCGCGCTCGGCCCGCTGCCCTCGACGGCCTGGGACATCCGGCGCGCCCCCGAGGCCTTCCGGTTCCTCAGCCAGGCACGCCAGATCGGCAAGGTCGTCCTCACCCTGCCCGCCCCGCAGGACCCCGAGGGCACGGTGGTCGTCACCGGCGCCTCCGGCACGCTGGGCGCACGCGTGGCACGGCACCTCGCGGCCGAGCACGGGGCACGTCACCTGGTGCTCGCATCCCGGCGCGGGCCCGCGGCGGAGGGCGCCGACGAACTGGCGCGGGAACTCACGACGCTGGGCGCGCAGGTGTCCGTGGTGGCGTGCGACGTCGCCGACGAGGCGTCCGTGCAGGCCCTGTTCGCGGGCATCGACCCCGCCCACCCGGTCACGTCCGTGGTCCACACGGCCGGTGTCCTGGACGACGCGGTGCTCGCCGGACTCACGCAGGAGCAGGTGCTGCGGGTGATGGCGCCCAAGGTGGCCGCGGCCTGGCACCTGCACCGGGCCACCCAGGGCCTCGACCTCTCCTCGTTCGTGCTGTTCTCCTCGATGGCGGGCACGCTCGGCAACCCCGGGCAGGCCAACTACGCGGCGGCCAACACCTTCCTGGACGCCCTCGCGCAGTACCGGCACGCGTCGGGCCTGCCCGCCACGTCCCTCGCCTGGGGCCTGTGGGCCGAGTCCAGCGGCATGACCGGACACCTGGACGACGCCGACCTGGCCCGGATGTCCCGCCTCGGACTCGCCCCCATCACCACCGAACAGGGCCTCGATCTCTACGACCGCGCGCTCGCGGCCGCCGAACCCGTCCTGCTGCCCGTGCCGCTCGACCTGCCCGCACTGCGCGGGCACGCCAGGGAAGGAACACTGCCGCCGCTCCTGAGCGGCCTGGTCCGCACCCCGGTCCGCCGCGCCGCGGCGGCCGCGGGCGGCGCCGACACCGCGGCACCCGCCTCGCTCGCCGCCGACCTCGCCGCCCTGCCCGCGGCGGACCGGCCGCAGCGGCTCCTGGAACTCGTACGCCGACAGGTCGCCGCCGTCCTCGGCCTCACCGGACCCGAGGCGGTGTCGACGGGCAAGGCGTTCAAGCAGATCGGCTTCGACTCCCTCACCGCGGTCGAGCTGCGCAACCGGCTCAACTCGGCGACGGGACTGCGCCTGGCGGCCACGGTCGTCTTCGACTTCCCGACGCCCACGGCACTGGCCGAGCGACTGCTCGCCGAACTCCTGCCGGACGGCGGCCAGGACGACGCGCCCGCCGACGTCAAGGCGGTCATCGCGGGCCTCGAACGGCTGACCGCGGCCGGCGCCGACGCACCCGACCCGGAGACCAGGGACCTGCTGGCCGCCCGGATGCGGGAGGCCCTGCTGACCCTGGAGGCGCTCGGGGCACCCGGCGCCCCGGGCGAGCCCGTCGGAGCCGCGATCGACCAGGCCACCGACGACGAGATCTTCGACTTCATCGACTCGGAGCTCGGCCTCTCCTGAGGCCCGCCTCGACCGCACAACCTCTGAGGAGCCCGAATGACGGAAACGAGCGAGAGGGTCGTCATCGCCGGCGGCGGCCCCACCGGCCTGCTGCTGGCAGGCGAACTGGCGCTGGCGGGAATCCAGGCCGTCGTCCTGGACAAGAGAGAGGGGATCGAGGAGTTCTCGGCGGGCATGGCGATCCACAGCCGCTCCCTCGACCTGCTGAGACTGCGCGGCCTCGCCGACCGCATCGCCCCCGACGAGATCTTCGCCTGGCCGCGCACCCCGTTCGGCTTCCTGTGGCTCGACCTCACCGAGGTCGACGAGCGCGAGTACACCCACGCG
Organism: Streptomyces sp. NPDC059002; assembly: GCF_042740435.1. Classification (NCBI taxonomy): domain Bacteria; kingdom Bacillati; phylum Actinomycetota; class Actinomycetes; order Kitasatosporales; family Streptomycetaceae; genus Streptomyces; species Streptomyces sp. NPDC059002. Next base: position 80,571 of record NZ_JBHYJI010000029.1, read on the forward strand.
TATCCGCAGTGGCGCGCCGAGCGCCTCCTCGAACAGTGGGTCACCGAGCTCGGCGTCGAGGTGCGCAGGGGCAGCGAGGTCACCGGGTTCACCCAGGACGACGCCGGGGTGAGCGTGGAGGTCGGGTCCGCGGACGGCACGTACCGGATCGACGGCCGCTACCTGGTGGGCTGCGACGGCCCGGACAGCACCGTGCGCCGCCTCGCGGGCATCCCCTTCCCGGGCAGCGGCAAGAGCTACTACGGCGTCCTCGCCGACGTCGAACTGACCGGCGGCGACCACGACTTGTTCGAGAGCGGCCTGCACGAGACGGGCGTCTTCGGCGCCCTGCCGCTGCGGCCCGGCATGACCCGCCTCATGACGATCGAGTTCGACACCGAGCCCGACGCGGACGCGGGCGCCGTGACCACCGAGGAACTCCTCGCCAGCGTGCGCCGTGTGCGGGGGCGCGAGGTGGAGATCGCCGCCACCCACTTCTCGTACCGCTACGGAGGCCGTACGCGGCTGGCCGAGCGCTACCGCGAAGGCAATGTCTTCCTGGCGGGCGAGGCCGCGCACCAGCTGTTCATCTCCGGCACGCAGGGCCTCAACACCGGCCTGCACGACGCGTTCAACCTCGGCTGGAAGCTCGCCGCCACCCTGCACGGCTGGGCACCGCCCGCACTGCTCGACACCTACGAGGCCGAACGGCACCCGGTCGGCGAGCGCGTCGCCCGCCACTCCCGGGCCCAGATGAGCCTCATGCACCCGCTGGCCGAGATGACGCCGCTGCGGGACATGCTCACCGAACTCACCCGCCACGGCTCGGTGAACCAGCACCTGATGGAGGCGACCGCCGCCTTCGGCTACCCGCCCGAGCGGACCGTCCCGGCCGGCGAACCGGTCGAGGGCGACCCGCATCCCCTGGTGGGCGAGCCCGTCCGCGACGTGGCCCTGACCACGACGGCGGGCGAAAGCAGCGTCGGACAGCTGCTGCGGCGCGGCCGCGGCCTGCTGCTCGACCTCACCGGCGGCACGGCGGCCGGGCCCTGGCCCGACGGCTGGGCGGACCGGGTGGACACGGTGACGGCACAGCCGGCACCGGAGATCGGGGCCACGGCGGTGCTGCTCCGTCCCGACGGGCACATCGCGTGGGCCGACGGCGGGGGATCGGACGGCAAGGGACTCGAATCCGCGCTGCGGGCCTGGTTCGGCGAACCCGGCGGGCCCGCGACAGGAAAGGAATAGAAGATGACGGACACAGCCCAGGACCAGAGCGCCGCGCCCAAGTGCCCGGTCTCGGTCGAGGACCGGGCCAAGGCCTGGAGCCTCTACCAGCCCTGGCTCCAGCAGGACCCGGTCTCCCATTGGGAGGAGCTGCGCGAGGCGGGACCCATCTTCCGCTCCGACGAGGCGGGCGGCTTCTGGATCCTGACCCGCTACGAGGACATCGAATGGGCGGCGCGCACCCCGGAGATCTTCTCCAGCGCCGAACTGGCCATCCCGCACCGGCAGATCTTCCCCGAGAAGCAGATCCCGATCCAGCTCGACGGCGAAGAGCACCGCAAGTGGCGCCAGACCCTGTCGAGCCTGTTCAACCCGGGTGTGGTCAACCACTTCACCCCGCAGATACGCCAGGCGGCCGCGGACGCCATCGAGGCCATCCAGGGCCGCTCCTCGTGCGAGTTCGTCTCCGAGTTCGCCGTCGCGCTGCCCGCCGAGACCTTCCTCATCAACTTCGGGATCGGCCGCGAGTACCTCAAGCCGCTCCTCGACCACAAGACCTGGCTGCGCCGCGAGGGCATCCCCAACGCCCGCACCGACGCGGAGCTGCGCGAGGCCAACCAGCCGCTGTGGAAGTTCTTCAGCGACGCGATCGACCGGCGCAGGGCGGAGGGCACCGAGGGCCGCCGCGACGTCATCAGCCAGATGCTGCGCACCACGTACGACGGCCGGCTGCCCACCCAGGACGAGATGGTCAACGCCCTCTTCGTCTCCATGCTGGCCAGCCTGGACAGCACGACGGCCGCGCTGAGCATGGTCTTCGACTATCTGAGCAGGCACCCCGAGACGCAGAAGCTGGTCGTCGCCGAGCCGGAGAAGATCCCCGCCATCGTCCAGGAGCTGATCCGCCACGAGCCGGTGTCCTCCACCGGGCGCCTGGTCACCCAGGACGTGGAGCGGCACGGCGTCACGATGCGCAAGGGCGACCGCGTGCTCCTGTCCTGGGGCATGTCGGGCCTCGACCCGGACGTCTTCGAGAACCCGCACGAGGTCAACTTCGAGCGCGAGACGACCCGTCAGCTCGCGTTCGGCGTCGGCCCGCACCGCTGCCTCGGCATGCACGTGGCGCGCCGCATCATCCAGATCGCCCTGGAGGAGTGGCACACCCGGCTGCCCGCCTACCGGCAGGCGCCGGACAGCCGTCCGATCCGGCACTACTCGCCGACCCGCGGTCTGCTCAACCTCGACCTCGTCTTCGACGAGGCCGCCCCGACCGCCTGAACCCGAAGACGAACAAGCCCGACTGGGAAGGACCGTGGGGATGAAAGGCCGTGTTGAAGAGGACCTGTGCATGGGCCACGGCATGTGTGCCGCACTGGCTCCCGGCGTCTACGAGGTGAGCGACCTCGGCACGAACGACATGGGGGAGTTCGTGGTGACGGCAGGCTCCGAGGACGCCGCGCGGCGCGGCGCGAGGGCCTGCCCCGAGCGGGCGATCCTCCTGGAGGAGGACGCGCACATCGCGTAGGGCCTGCCGCGACGAAGCAGGAGAGCAGGACAGCACGACAGCAGAACAAAAGGGCCGGGGGCCCCGCGATCTCCCCCGGGACCCGGCCCCCGGAACAGTCCGAGTGCACCGGGCCCCACACCCCCACGCCGCCCCGAACATCAACCCCCCCGCCCGCCAGGAGATGCCGAGCGTCCGGGT
>NZ_JBHYJI010000029.1:83491-118356 GCF_042740435.1 Streptomyces sp. NPDC059002
GCCATCCGCCTGCTGTCCGCCGCCAATTCCCGTTGCGGCCGCCCGCGACACACCTGGTCCGATTCCCCCCACCCAACAAAAAAAATCGGCCGGGGGCCACGGGGATCTCCCCGTGGCCCCGGCCGCAGAAGCAGGCGCTGAGCAGCGGACCCCTCAGCCCGTCTCGGCCATGAAGTGCACCAGCGCGGCCCGCGAGTTGATGCCGAGCTTCCGGTAGATCCGTGTGAGGTGTACGTCGATGGTGCGCGGGCTCAGCCGGAGCTGCTCGGCGATCTCCCGGGTGCGCAGGCCGGTTCCCGCGATGACGGCGACCTGGCGTTCACGGTCGGTCAGCGGCGTGAGCGGCGTCGTGGTGGGTGCGGTGGCGGGTGTGACAGGTGGAGCGGGTGTCCGGGGCGTCCTTGGCGCCGTCGCCGACGTGGGCGGGTGCGGCGGTCTCACCGGATCCGGTGGGGACACCGGCGTGCGCTGCTGGGGCCTGGCCTTCGGGAGCCGCAGCCGCTGTTGGACGATGCGCTTCTGCAGGGCCAGCGAACCGCACCACTCGGCGAGTTCGTACGCCCGTTCAAGGAGGGCGAGGGCGCGCAGCGGGTGTCCCGCCTCGGCGAGTCGTGGCGCGGCGAGCAGCAGCGTTCTTGCCTGCTGCCCGGTCATCCCCGCCGACGCGAACAGCCGGGCGGCCTCCTGATAGCGGTCCGCCGCCTGGCGTGCCGCGTCAGGTCCCGTCAGGACGTGGGCCCGTGCGGCGAGCGCGTGCGCCCGGTGGGCGGGCGAGGACGGTCTGGCGGCGGCCTCGGCCCGGTCGGCCCAGCCGGGGTTGGGACGTCCGGCGCGCACCGCGGCCTCCGCGAGCATCTCGCAGGCGAGCGGCCGCAACGCGGCGGGTACGCGGGGGAGTTCGGGCCCGCCGAACGCGGCGATGGCCGTGGTCGCCCACTGCGCCGGGTTCACGCAGTCGCGCACCGCGTCGGCGAGCCAGAGCGCGGCGGAGACGTGCCAGTGCCCGTCCCGGGAGACGGGTCCCAGCTGGGTCGGCATGAGCTGCTCGCTGAGTTCGGCGGCCCGTTGCGCGGCCCGGCCGTCGTGCGTGGTCTGGGCGCTGGTCACCGCCTCCAGGGTCGCGGCCAGGCGCACCGCGTGGGCGGAGCCGGTCCGCGGGGCGACGCGCTGGGCGTTCGCCGCGGCCTTGCGGGCCTCGACGTACCGGCCCGACTGATAGCGGACGGTGGCGAGTTGATTGAGGAGGGTGGGCAGCAGATGGGTCTCGTGGGAGCGCTCGGCGAGCCGGACGCCGCGCTGCAGATGGCTCTCGGCCTCCGCGGGCCGGCCCAGCATGCACTCGGCCCAGCCCAGGATCCCGAGGTACTCGGGGTGCGCGGCCAGCTCCGCGTCGACGAGGGCGTCGGCGGCTCCCGCGCAGGCGTCGACGGCCGCCTCGGCCTGCGCGGACTGTCCCAGCGTCACCTGGCGGGCGGCGAGCAGGGACAGCGCGCCCAGCTCGTCGGCCCGGTCGCCGCCGCGGCGGGCCCAGCGCACCGCGGCGCGCAGCTGCTCGGCGTCCGGCAGGGTCCCGGAGACACAGGCGACCAGCTCGCGCGCGACCGCGAGCGAGGCGGCCAGGGCGGCCGCCTCGTCCGTCTCGGGTTCGCCCACCTGTCGCAGCTCCGCGCCCAGGAGTTCGTCGGCGCGCCCGTGTCTGCCGAGCGAGCAGTCGAGGAGCGCGGTGTAGACGACCATCCGTACGCGGGGGGCGCGGGGTTCGGCGGGGACGAGCGCGAGCATCTCGTCGCTCACTTCGAGGGTGCTCTGCGGCGCGTCGGCGAGCCCCTGGGCGCGGGCGAGCGCCATGAGGAGTTCGACGCGCTCGGCCGAGAACTCGCCGCCCTCGGGCACCGCGCGCAGGGCGATCCTGATCCAGCGGACCGCCGCGGCGGGGTCGTCGGCCATGATGTCGTGCGCCGCCTGGGCGAGTACGTGCCGGTCCTCGTCGCCGGAGGCGGGCGGCACCTCCTCGACCAGCGGGGCCAGCTCCACCGCGGGGGTGCCCGCCCTGGCCCGCATGGCGACCACATGGCCGCGGGCGGTCCGCCGCCAGCAGTGGTCGAGATCGGCGAACACCACCTGGCGCATCAGGGGGTGACGGAACGTCAGCTGGAGGCCGGGGCCCGCGCGGCGGAACAGGTCCCGGTCGCACAGGCTCGCGCTGGCGCGGCAGGCGCGGTCGGGGTCCATGGCGGCCACCTCGGTCAGGTCCTCGAGCACGAAGCGGTCGCCGAGCATGGCGGCCGCCGAGATGATCGAGGTCTCGTCCGGGGTGAGCTGGGCGAGCTCGGCGAGGACCCGGCTGGCGAACCAGCCGGGCGGCAGTCCCCGGGCGTCGAAGACGGCGTCCACCGGCTGCTGCGCGGACTCCGCGAGCGCCTGGAGGTACAGGGGGTTGCCGTGGCTGTCCTGGTGGAGTCCGAGCAGGGCCGGGTTGTCCTTGCTCAGTCCGGTGAGGAAGGCGCTCTCGGCGAGCGTGAGCGGGGGGAGTTCGATGCGCCGTGCCGTGCCGAGCGCGACGGCGTGCCCGAGTGCGTCGTGCAGCCGCAGGGCGGACTGGCGCGGGCGGTGGGCCGCGACGAGGAGCAGGGGGGCGTTCACCGGCCAGCTCAGCAGGTAGTCCACCACTTCGAGCGTGCCGGGGTCGGCCCACTGGAGGTCGTCGATGAGAAGGACGAGTCCCGCCCTCGCGCGTCCTTCGAGAAGATGCCTGACCCGGTGCAGGAGCAGGCAGCGGGAACCCCCCGGTGTGTGCGGGGGAGAATCCGGGACGTCCTGGGAAGGCGAAGTGGCCAAATCCCTCAGCAGCGCGACCAATTCATCCGACTGGCTGTCGGAATAGTCGGCGGGGTTGGTATTGAGGAGTTGCGCAAGTGCCCGGAAGGGGTGGTTCTGGGTAACTGTCGTACAGCCGGTGCGGAGTACTTGGTACCCCTGGCGTCGCGCTTCGTCGGCGAACCGCGTCAGCAGCCGGGTCTTCCCCGCGCCGGGGTCGCCCGCCAGCTCGACGACCAGGCCGCCCGTCTCTTCCAGGTTCCCCAAAATGGTGGTGAACTGACCCATCTGGTCAGCCCGGATATCGCAGAACTGTCCCCGATTATCGGTTACGACATCTGTCGGAACCACAGTTTGCACTCCCTTCAACACCGGCCTCCGCAGCGCGCCCGAGCTCCCGGTGGACGGGGGCTCGGGCGGACGTGAGCAACTCGCGTCGCTGGCAAGCGGAATTGTGATGTTCGAGTGTAACTTTCAAGGGTTTCTTCAGCGTAAATCACTGGCAAAGATCGCGACGGGTGTCCTGTCGGATGGCGGAATGCTTGCCTCCGGATGAACCTCTGCTATTGGATCGCGAAAGACATTCACGCGGTTATATTTCTGCATTGTGAAATCACGCCGAAACAGGTTGCGAAAACGCGAACACGGCACTCAGGCCGCGATGGCGTGATCCAGCGCGGGGTCCGACAGGAGGATCGCCTGACGGAGTTCGTTCAGCGCGCGGCAGGGCGTGATGCCGAGTTCGGTGTCGAGCTTGGCCCGCACGGACTCGTACGCCATCAGCGCCTCACCGGTGCGCCCAGAGCGGTAGAGGGCCAGCATCAGGAGCCGGTGGAAGGTCTCCCGCAGCGGGTGCTCCAGGGTGATCTGGTAGAGCCTGGCGACCAGTTCGCGGTGGGCGCCCTGGGCCAGGTCCGCCTCGAACAGCATCTCGGTGCACTCCAGCCTGGCCTCCTCGGCCCAGGTGGTGAAGGACTCGATGGTGGGGCCGCCGTGCAGATCACCGAGGACGTCACCGCGCCACAGGGCGAGCGCCGCGGAGAAGGCGCGCGACGCGTCCGCGTGCCGGCGGGCCTTGGCGTGGCCGCGCCCCTCGCGCACCAGCTGCTGGAACTCGTGCACGTCGAGGGTGGATTCGCCGAGCTGGAGCACATAGCCGGGGGCGCGGGTGACGATGGGACTGCGCGTATCGCCGGGCGTGGTGAGGAACTTGCGCAGCTGGGAGATGTATACGTGCAGCGTGGCCGTGGCGCGACGGGGCGGCTCGTCCCCCCAGATCTCGGTGATCAGGTGGGACGCCGACACGACCTGGCCGCTGCGGATCAGCAGGGTGGCGAGCAGTGGCTCGATCTTGCGCGCTCGGAGGACGGCGACCTCGTCCCCGTCCGATATTCGCAGATTGCCCAGGACTTCGTAGCGCATCTCGCATCCCCCTGTGATGAAGACGAAGCGGCCGAGGCCGCGCGTGACGTGCGGATCCGCCTTCATCGCCGGACCCGTGATGGTGGTGCTGTACGACGTGTTGCTCAGGTACGCAGCGCCGCGTACCCGCCGTCGTGGTAGAGCAGTGGCTGCCCCGGCTCGCCGTGCCGCACGTGCACCGGCTCCGCGATGACCAGGGTGTGGTCCCCGGCGGGCACGCGGCTGACCACACGGCAGATCAGCAGCGCAAGGACGCCGTCGAGGACGGGGACGCCCTCGGGTCCCCGGTGCCAGGAGGTGGGCGGGGCGAAGCGGTCCGCGCCGCTGCGCGCGAACGTCGCCGCGAGCCCCTTCTGTTCTTCTCCCAGCAGATGAACCCCCACGTGTTCCGCCGAGTTGACGGTGGGCCAGGAGGAGGCGGTGGCACTGATCCCGAAGGTGAGCAGCGGCGGCTGGGCCGACAAGGAGGTGAGCGAGGTGGCGGTGAAGCCGACAGGGTGTTCGCCCTGCGCGGTGACTATGGCCACCCCGGCCGCGTGCCGACGGAACACGCTGCGGAACAGCGCGGGTTCCACCAGCACGGGACGATAGCCATTCAAGACTCCTCCAAGGGATATGTCTCACCGGACGGGCACCGCGTCGCGGCGCCCGTCCGGTGAAGATGCTGCCAGGTCTCGATGGCGACGCCATCGGGGAAACTACGTACAACCTGAAACGAACTCAGTGGGGGGTACGTACCTCGCTCTCCTCCCCGGGCGCGGGCACGACGGGGGCCGGTGCGGCGGCGACCGGCCGCAGCCTCGTCTCCCGGCTCGCGCGGTCCTTGCGGGAGCGGGCGAGATACCGCACCGAGGGGCGTTCGACCGCGGTGTAGAGGACTCCGGCCACGGCCACGGACACCGCGAGCAGGAAGACCAGGATGCCGATCGCGCCGGGCGTGCTCCAGGTACGGCCAAGGCCCAACGCCCGGTGTCCGTACGTAAGTACCAGCTGATGGATCAGGTAGAACGCGAACGACGCCTCACCGAGCCAGAGCGCGACGCGGCCCCGGAAGGGGGAGCGCCGTTCCTCGATGTCGGCGACCGCGGCCGCGGCGACGAGCAGCGCGAGCGGCGCGACGCTGACGGCCACGATCGTGTAGAGGATCGAGGTGTACTTCAGCGCCACGAAGGCCGCGAGGGCGAGCAGCGCGGCCGGGCCCATGCCGATCCGGACCCAGCGGCCCGAGTGGACGATGAGCGCCATGACGATGCCGAGGACGAACTCCAGGATCCGGGCGGGCGGGAAGCCGTACACGAACCAGAAGCGGGGGAAGGACTCGGAGACCGGCGGCGGGAACATCGGGGTGCCGGGCAGCAGTTGGGCGACCAGCGGCAGCGCGGCGATCGCGGCGACCACGAGCACGGCCGCCGTCCACAGGTGCCGGGCCGGGATCCGCCGCAGCAGGGGGAGCAGCAGCGGGAAGAGCGCGTAGAAGAAGACCTCGCAACCCAGCGACCAGGTCGGGGCGTTGACCCCGAGGAAGGTCGGGATGTCCGGCACCCAGGTGTGCACGAGCAGCAGGTTGGGCACCAGGACGTCGGCCTCGACGGCCTGGTCGGTGATGCTCAGGCAGAGCCAGGCGAGGAGCACGGCCGCCACGGTGCTCGGGTAGATCTTCGCCGCGCGGCGCCGCCAGAACTTGGTGACGGTGTCGCCGGGCCGGGCCGACCAGGTCAGGACGAAGCCGCTGAGGATGAAGAAGAAGGAGACGCCGACGTATCCGGCGCCCTCCACGATCCTGGCGTACTTGCTGTCGATGTCGGGGTCGGCGAAGAGGTGCTGGGCCGACGCATGGCCGAGGAAGACCATGAGTGCGGCGATGAACCTCATTCCGGTGAGGGTGGGCAGCCGGCTGCCGCCGGCCACGGGAGCGGTTGCTGTCATGGCGGTGTGTTCCCTTTCGCCGTTCGTGGCGAGGCGGTTGGCTCGCTTCCGCGCAGGATCCCGAGAGTTACTGAGGCGGTGCTTAGCGGTGGCTTAAACAACCACGTAAGCTGAGGGGGTCTCCGTTTGTCGGTCCCTGGCCGGGCGGAGACTGCCGGCCGTCACTGCCGAGGGGAGTTCTTCCGATGGACGCGACACAGACGTCTACCGCACGGCGTCCTATGCGTGCGGACGCGCGCCGCAACTACGACCGGCTGCTCACCGCGGCCAGAACGGCGTTCGCCGAACACGGCACCGACGCGTCCCTGGAGGACATCGCCCGCCGCGCGGGCCTGGGCGTCGGCACGCTGTACCGGCACTTTCCGACCCGCGACGACCTGCTGGAAGCGGTCTTCCACGACTCCGTCGAGGACCTCCAGGCCCAGGCGCTCGCCCGCCTCGACGACCCCGAGCCCGGCGCCGCCCTGATGGACTGGCTGCGGGCCATCGCCGAGCACGCGACCACCTACCGCGGCCTCGCCGGATCGCTGATGACGACCATGCTCGGCGAGACGATGACGCAGCCCTCCGACTGTCACCGGCGGCTGCTCACCGCCGGGGAGTCGCTGCTTGCCAGGGCCCAGGAGAGCGGTTCGATCCGCGCGGACGTCGAGATCGCCGAACTGCTCAGGCTGGTCAACGGACTTGCCTGGGCGGCGCGCCGCTCCCCGGCGGGCGCCGACCGCACCGACCGGCTCCTCGAACTGGCCCTGTGGGGCCTGGTGCCGCGCGCCTGACGGCCCGGGACATGGCTGAACCGGGCCCGGTCGGGGGAATTGCCGGGCCCGGTGGACTGTGGATCAGCCTGCGGCGCGCTGGGCGGCCAGGCGCGGCGCGAGCCGCTTGCCGGTCTCGGCGAGGATCTCGAAGGACCTGATCCGGTCCTCGACGCCGTGCACCAGCGTGAGCGACATCAGCTCGTCGGCGCCGGTGCGCTCGAGGAAGGCCGAGACCTTCTTCTCCAGCGTCTCGGGGCCGCCGACCAGGTGCGCCTGCACGCGCTCGCGCACGTACTGGAGCTCCTGCGGGCTGTACGGGTGGGCCGCGGCCTCCTCCGGGCTCGGGTAGGGACCCGTTATGCCGGTGGTCCGCTGGAGCAGCGAGGAGAGCGCCATCGGCCCCGCGAGGTACTCGGCGCGCTCGTCGGTGTCCGCCGCGATGACGATCGCCGCGACGATCGCGTACGGCCGGTCGAGCTGGGCCGAGGGGCGGAAGTTCTCCCGGTAGAGCTTCAGCGCGGGGATGGTGTTCTCCGCGCTGAAGTGGTGCGCGAAGGCGAACGGCAGGCCGAGCATGGCCGCCGTACGCGCGCTGTTGCCGCTGGATCCGAGGAGCCACAGCGGCGGGCGGTTGCCCTCCGCGGGGGTCGCGGAGACCGGCAGGACGGGGCCGCCGGGCTCCGAACCCTCGAAGTAGCCGATGAGTTCGGCCAGGCGCTCGCCGAAGTCGTCGTTGCTGGTGTCACGGCGCAGGGCGCGGGCGGTGACGGGGTCGGTGCCCGCGGCCCTGCCGATGCCCATGTCGATCCGGCCCGGGTGCAGGGCCTCCAGGGTGCCGAACTGCTCGGCGACCACCAGCGGGGAGTGGTTGGGCAGCATGACGCCGCCCGAGCCCACCCGCAGCCGGGTGGTGGCGCTCGCGATCCGGTCCATCAGGATCGGCGGTGCACAGCTGGCGATGTTGGGGGCGTTGTGGTGCTCCGCCATCCAGTACCGCAGATAGCCGAGCCGGTCGACGCGTTCCGCGATGGTGATGGTGTCCCGCAGGGCCTGGCCGGGGTCCGAACCGCTCACCACGGGGGAGAAGTCCAGTACCGACAGGGGTATCGCGTCCGGCTGGGTTTCGGTCATGCTCTCGCTCGCTTCCGATCGATGGGCGCCTGGCGGCCTCAGGCGGCCGGCTTGGCGGGCGGCTTGGGCAGTTTGACTGCGAACAGTGAGATCAGCAGCGCGGCCACCGCGAAGGCGGCGCCGCCCACGGCCGCGGAGGCGATGCCCTCACTGAGTACGTGGTGCTTGGCCTCGGTGGGAGTCGAACCGGCCGCCGGAGTGGCGTCCCTGCGGGCGGTCTCGAACAGGTTGACCAGGATGGCGAGGCCGAGCGTGGCGCCGACCTGCTGCATCGCCTGCAGCAGACCGGAGGCGGCACCGGCGTCCTGGGGCTGGACCTCGGAGAGGATGACGATGTTCAGCGGCAGGAAGCTCATGCCGGAGCCGGTGCCGAAGAGCAGCATCGGGCCGACGACGGCGGCCGCGTAGCTGCTGTCCGCGTCGATCTGGGTCAGCCAGACGATGCCGGCCGTCACCAGGATGCCGCCGACCACGAGCAGGGGCTTGGGGCCGAACTTGGGCAGCAGCTTCGGGGTGGCGCGGGCCATGCCGAACTGGGTGAGCGCCATCGGCAGGAAGGCGAATCCGGTCTGCACCGCGCTGTATTCGAGGACTTCCTGCAGGAACTGGGTGAGGAAGAAGAACAGCGCGAACATGGTCGCGGGCAGCAGGAGCATGTTGGTGTACGCGGCGGCCCGGTTGCGGTGCAGGAGCAGCTTCAGCGGGGTGATCGGCTGCTCCGCCTTGGTCTCGACGACCAGGAACGCGGCGAGCAGGATGACGGCGGCGGCGAAGGAGCCGATGGTGATGCCGTCGCTCCAGCCCTCCTCGGAGGCGCGGATGAAGCCGTACACCAGCGAGACCATGCCGAGCGTGGAGGTCAGCGCGCCGCCCAGGTCGAAGCGGCCGGGGTGCCGCTCGGGCTGGCGCACGTACAGCGGGGCGAGCACCAGGATCGCAAGGCCGATCGGCACGTTGATGAAGAGCACCGAGCGCCAGGACAACCAGTCGGTGAGCAGACCGCCGACGATCAGGCCGAAGGCCATGCCCGCGCCGGAGACCGCGGAGTAGATGGAGAGCGCCTTGGTGCGCTCGGCGCCCTCGAAGTTGGTGTTCAGGAGGGCCAGGGTGCTGGGCGCGGCGAACGCGGCACCGGCTCCCTGGAGCGCCCGGGCGGCGAGCAGCCAGGTGTCGTTGGTGGCGAAACCGCCCACGAAGGAGGCGACCGTGAAGACCACGATGCCGAGCGTGAACACCTTGCGGCGGCCCAGGATGTCACCGGCCCGTCCGCCGAGCAGCAGGAGACCGCCGAACGCCAGCGTGTAGGCGTTGACCACCCAGGCCAGCTTGGCCGGCGAGAATTCGAGGTCGCCCTGGATGTCGGGCAGGGCGATGTTCACGATCGTGGCGTCCAGGATGACCATCAACTGGCAGGCCAGGATGACCGTGAGCGCGAGTCCGGGGTGGTGCCGCGGGGCTTCGGTGGCTCCGGAGCCGGACGGTGCTCCCACTGTCGACTGAGTCGACATGGTTCCTCCATGTGAATTTCGGGCGCGAGGGGATATGGGCGGGCGGACAGGAAAACGGGGACAGCAAGAAGCCCGCCGGACGGGCCACCGCTAAACGGAGGGTGGCTCTGTTTACGATACGGAGGCAGCCTACGTTTTTCAATCGGTACGCCCGTCCGGCCTGAAAACTGGGGCGAGTGGGGGGATGTGAGATGCCGTCAGATGCGGTGTCCCGCGGCGCGCGACCCCCGCCACCTCACTCGGAGGGCGCGCCGAACCAGGTGCGCAGCGCGGCGTCGAGGCCCGCGGCGTCCTCCTCGGGCGAACCGGCCCAGGCGACATAGCCGTCGGGGCGCACGAGCAGCGCGGCGGCGTCGATGCCCTCGGCGGGCGCCGCGGCCACCGTGGCGACCCGGCTCTTCCAGCCCGCCGTGTCCGGCAGCACGGCCTCGCCGCCCGACAGGTCGTACAGCACACCCCGGCCCTCGTGCAGGGTCGCCGCCACGTCCGTCGCACCGGCCGCGGTCTCCAGCGGGGCGTTCGGCACCCGACGGCCGGTCAGCGCGTGCTCGGGGACCGAGCCCTCGGCCGCGTCGTCCGCCGCCCGCATCGGATAGCGGATGTCGACGCCCGACATCATGTGGATCAGGTGCTCGCTGACCTCTTCGAGGGCGAGCAGCTCGCCGAACATCTCGCGCAGCGGCGTCATCTCGCTCGGCTGCTCCATCAGCGTCAGCTGGGCCCGGGTGTTCATGCAGACCCGCTCGCCGATGGGGTGCCGCTCCACCTCGTAGGTGTCGAGGAGGCCGGGCGGCGCCCAGCCCTGGATGTCCGCGGCGAGCTTCCAGCCCAGGTTCAGGGCGTCCTGGATGCTGGTGTTGAGGCCCTGGCCGCCGATCGGGAAGTGGATGTGGACCGCGTCGCCAACCAGGAACACCCGGCCCTCGCGGTACTTCTCGGCCTGCCGGGTCGCACTGCCGAACCGGGACAGCATGACCGCGTCGCCCAGCGGCGGCGCCTCGCCGACGATCCGCTCGACCAGCGCGGTCAGCTCCTCCAGCGTCGGCGGGATGTCCCGGGACGCGGGCTCGGTCCTGAACTCGGCGGCGGTCACCCGGACCAGCTCGCCGTCCAGCGGGATGTACGCGAACAGGCCGCGGTCGCGCAGCTGCGGGTCCCACCGCTCCTGCAGCTCCACCGGCACCCGCAGGTCGCCCGTGATGCCGTTGGTGGTGGACGCGGTGCCGGGGAAGTTGATCCCGGCGAGCTTGCGCACCGTGCTGCCGCCGCCGTCGCAGCCGACCAGGTAGGAGGCGCGGATGTCGTAGTCGCCGTCCTCGGCGCTGACCCGCACCGTGACGCCGTCCGCGTCCTGCTCCATGCCCACCACGGCGTGCCCGCGGCGCAGTTCGACCCCGGCGAGCGCGTTGACCCGCTCCTCGAGGAGCTGCTCGATCCGGCGCTGCGGCACCCGGCGCGGCACCAGGTTCCCTTCGAGGCCGGAGAACCGCAGCATGCCGAAGCCGAAGTACTTGATCTGCTGGTACTCGTAGACCGGCGCGGCGAGCCCCCGCTGGTTCAGCGCCTCGATGGAACCCCAGTGCAGGCCCAACGCCCGTGACCAGCCCGGGGGTTCCGCCAGCTTCTCCAGTACGACGGCGTCCACGCCGGCCAGACCCAGCTCGGCGGCGAGCATCAGACCGGCCGGGCCTCCGCCCGCGATGACGACAGTGCGTTCCATGCGCAACCCCTCCACGAGGTCGAGTGGGAGCGACCACCGCGGCCGCCACGGTGGATGCTCGACCCGGCCTCTAAAGGCGGACTAGCGCGCGACTTCGGCGGTGGCCCAGGCGTCCTCGGGACGGGGCAGCGCCGTCAGGAGCGCCTTGGTGTACGGATGCGCCGGCCGCGCGAAGATCTCCTCGGCCGCGCCCGCCTCCACCACCTCGCCGTCCCGCATCACCACCACCTCGTCGCTCAGGTGATGGATCACTCCCAGGTCGTGCGAGATGAAGAGCAGCGAGAGCCCGAGCCGCTCCCGCAGATCGGTGAAGAGATCGAGGATCTGCGCCTGCACCGACACGTCGAGCGCCGACACCGGCTCGTCGCACACGATGAGTTCGGGTTCCGGCGCGAGGGCGCGCGCGATCGCCACCCGCTGCCGCTGGCCGCCGGACAGCTGCCACGGCCTGCGCTCCGCGAGCGCCGGATCGAGCCCGACGAGCTCGAAGAGCTCCGTGATCCTGGCCCGGTTGGCGCGGATCCCGCGGCGGCCGGGGGAGCCGAGCGCCTCGCCCACGATGCGCTCGGCGGTCCAGCGCGGATCGAAGGCGCTGAGCGGATCCTGCTGGACCAGCTGCACCCGGCCGCGCAGGGTACGCCGCTCCTTCTCCGGCACCCCCGACCACGCCCGGCCCGCGATGCGGACCTCGCCCGCGTCCGGTTCGAGGAGCCCGAGGACCATCCTGGCCACCGTCGTCTTCCCCGACCCCGACTCGCCGAGCACGCCGAGCGTCCGCCCCGCGGGCAGCGTGAAGGACACCTCGCGTACGGCGGGGCGCACCACCCGGTCCGGGTCGCGGAACCCCTTGGACAGGGCGCGCACTTCGAGCGCGGGGGCCGCCGTGCCGTCCTCCGGCCGCCCCTTGCGGGGGCCGGGAACTGCCGCTGTCGTCACGGAAGTCGACCCTGCCGGGGAGGGCCACGGTTCCTCGGTGCGCGGGCACCACACGCCGTGGTCCGCTTCGAGCTCCACCCGGGCGGGCACACGCGTACCGCACTCGGGCACGGCCACCGGGCAGCGCGCCGCGAAGGCGCAGCCGTCGGCGGGGGTCCGCCGTCCGCCGGTGCCGCGGGAGGGGCCGCTCAGCCGGGTGCGCCGCGTCGCGGCGGTCGGCACGGCCGCAAGGAGCCGGCGGGTGTACGGGTGCCGGGGATCGCGCAGTACGTCCCGGACGCTGCCCTCCTCCACGAACCGGCCCTGGTACATCACCGCGACCCGGTCCGCCAGCTTGGCCACCACCGCGAGGTCGTGGCTGATCAGCAGCACCCCGGTGCCCGCGGCCTTGCGGGCGGCGAGCACGTCGAGGACGCGGGCCTGCACGGTCACGTCGAGGGCCGTCGTCGGCTCGTCCGCGATCAGCACGGAGGGGCCCGCGGCGATCGCGGAGGCGATCAGGGCCCGCTGTCTGAGCCCGCCGGAGAGCTGGTGCGGATACTGCCGGGCACGCAGCTCCGGATCGGGCATGCCCACCTCGGCCAGGAGCGCGAGGACCGTCTCGTGGACCTGCCCGGACGGCACCGTACGGTGATTGCGCAGCGGCTCCGCGACCTCGGCCGCCACGCGCCGCAGCGGATCGAGCGAGACCAGGGCGTCCTGGAGGACCAGGCCGATCCCGCGGCCGCGCAACTGCCGCCAGCGGCGGTCCTTGAGGTCCCGCAGGTCCTCGCCCTCCAGATCGAGGACGTCCGCGCGCACGGCGGCGCCCGGCGCGCTCAGACCGACCAGGGCCCGCGCGGTGACGCTCTTGCCCGAACCGGACTCGCCGACGATGGCCAGGCACTCCCCGGCGGCCAGCGAGAAGTCGATCCCGCGCACGGCGGACACCTCGGAGCGGCGGCCGCGGAACCCGACGCGGAGCCCCTCGACGGTCAGCAACGTGCGTGCGGGGACGCTGGATTCAGTGCCGGCCACCGGCGGTCCTTCCTTCGAAACGGTGCTGCAGATCCCGCCCGACCACGTTCACGGCGAGGACGGTCAGGGTGATGGCCGCCCCGGGGAACACCGCGGGGGCCCAGGAGATGTCGAGCAGGTCCCTGCCCTGGGAGAGCATCGCTCCCCACTCGGGCGCCGGGGGCTGCGGGCCGAGGCCGAGGAAGCTCAGCGAGGAACCCGCGATGACGGCCGAGCCGATGCCGACCGTGGCGAGGACGAGCACGGGCGGCAGGGCGTTGGGCAGGAGATGCCGCAGGAAGACGCTGGTCCTGGAACGCCCGAGGACCCGCGCTGCCTGCACATAGTCGGAGTCGCGGATCACGAGCGCCTGCGCGCGGGCGAGCCGGACGAAGCCCGGCACCATCGACGCGCTGATGGCGAGCGTCGAATGCACCGAACCGGGGCCGAGCACCGCCACCACCAGGAGAGCGAGGAGCAGTCCGGGGAACGCGAGCAGGATGTCGGTGACCCGCATGACCAGCTCGTCCACGGCGCGCCCCGCCGTCGCCGCGAGCACCCCGAGGGCCGCGCCGACCACGATGGCGAGCCCCGTCGCACCGAGCCCGGCGGCCAGCGAGTACCGGGCGCCGTGCGCCACCCTGCTGTAGACGTCCTGGCCCAACTGGTCGGTGCCGAACCAGTGGTCGGAGCCCGGCGGGGCGAGCGCCTGCAGCGGGTCGGCCGCATCCGGCGCCTGGTCGGTGAGGAGTCCGGGCCACAGCGCGGCGACGGCGACCAGGGCGAGCACCGCCCAGGCGAGGACGACCGAGGGGCGCACCGGCCACGCCCCGGGGCGCAGCCGTCCGGCGAGCCCCCGGCGCTCGCCGGACGGTGCCTCCGCCGCGGGCACGCCCTCGTCGACGGGCCCGCCGCCACCGGTCAGTTCTTCCGCGACCGCGCTCACACCGTGCTCCGTATCCCCGACGCGGGCGCGGTCCGCGCGCCCCGCGGCAGATGCTCACGCCCGCGGGCGACGACCAGTTCGGGCGCCGCGAGCACCGCGACGTCCCGGCGCGGATCGCCCGTGACCACCAGGAGATCGGCGTCGAGCCCCGGCGCGATGCGCCCCGTCACATCGGCGAGGCCGAGGGCCTCCGCGGCCCTGCTCGTCGCCATCTCGACGACGGTCGGCGCGGGGATGCCCGCGCGCACGAACCAGTTCAGGCCCACGGCGTACTCGTCGAAGCCCGCGCCGGGGATCCCCGCGTCGGTCCCGGCGATCAGCCGCACCCCGCTCTCGTGCTGGCGCAGCACCACGTCGAGCCAGGGCCGCAGCCGGTCGACGCCGATGCTGGCGGCGGCCCGGTCGAGGGAGCCGCTGTAGGTGGGGCACACGAAGGTGCCCGATGCGGCGATCCGGTCGATGACGTCGGGCCGGTTCTCCGGACCCGCAGCGGGACCGTCCGCCGAGATGAACGAGCAGTGCTCCAGGGTGTCCACGCCCGCGGCGAGTGCGACCTCGACGCCCGCGACCCCGTGCACATGGGCGGCCACCCGCGCGCCCGCCGCGTGGGCCTCCTGCACCGCGACCGTCAACTCGGCCACGGTGAACTGCGGTTCGGCGGGGGCGGGACCGCCGGGCGTGAGGGTGCCGCCGGTCGCCATCACCTTGATCAGGTCGGCGCCGGCCGCCAGGTTCGCGCGGACCGTCGCACGGACGCCTTCGACGCCGTCGGACTCGCCGCCGAGGAACCAGCAGTGGCCGCCGCGCACCGTGACGGGTGCACCGGCCGCGAGGATCCGCGGCCCCGGCAGCACCCCGTCGCGCACGCTGTCGCGCAGCGCCACGCCGACGCCGTCCCGGTCGCCCAGGTCCCGCACGGTGGTGACGCCGCTGTCGAGGAGGCGCCGGGCGGCGCCCGCCGCGTTCAGCGCGAGCGCGGGCGCGCCCGCCGCCCGCAGCGCGCCCACCGGGTCGTCGCTGTGGTCGTCGAACGCCAGATGCACATGGGCGTCGATCAGGCCAGGGAGCAGCGTGCCGTCGGCGAACCGCGTCACCTCGGTGCCGGGCGTCGCACGGGCGAGCACCTTCTCGTAGGGGCCGACGTCGGTGATCGTCGCCCCCGATACGCGTACGGCACCGTCCGCAAGGGCCAGGTCGGCGGGGCCGTGCAGCAGCAGGCCCGCCGCGTAGATCCGCTCGGTCATGCCGGAACCTCCCTCAGCCGGGGATCGATCACCCGGTACAGCCAGTCGACGAGAAGATTGACCACGACGAACACCAGCGTGCTGACCACGACCACCCCGGTGACCACGGGGAAGTCACGGCCCTGGATCGCCGTTGCGAGGACCCGGCCGAGGCCCTGTCTGCTGAACACGGTCTCCACCACCACGGCGCCGCTGAACAGCGTGCCCACCACCCACCCGGAGAGGGTGACCATCGGGACCATCGCATGCCGCAGCGCGTGCCGGAACCGCACCGCCGTCTCACCGGAGCCCCTGGCCCGCGCGCTGAGCACGAACGGCTCCTCCAGGGCCCGTTCCACGCCCGCCCGCATGACCTGCGCGAAGACGCCGACCATCGAGGCGGCCAGGGTGACCGCGGGCAGGACGAGTCCGGAGAACCCGTCGCCGCCCGCGGCGGGGAAGACATGCCAGCGGAACGAGAACAGCGTCAGGAGCAGGACGCCGACCCAGAAGCCGGGGCTCGCGCTGAGCACCAGCTCCACCTGGGTGGAGATCCCGCGGAGCACCGGCCAGCGGCCCGCCGTGGACACCGCGAGCAGCAGCGCCACGACGAACGCGAGCGCGAAGGAGGCGAGCGCCAGCTCCGCGGTCTGCCAGAGCTGACTGCCGATCACATGCGAGACCGTGTCGCGCAGTTGGTACGACGTGCCCAGATCGCCGCGGAGCAGCCTGCCGATGAACAGGAAGTACTGCTCCGACAACGGCCGGTCCGTGCCCAGCTCGTGGCGCACCTGCGCCATCACCTCGGGCGTCGCGGTCGACCCGCCGAGGATCACCCGGACCGGATCGCCCGGGGTGAGCCGCAGCGCGAGGAACGCCGTCGTCGCCGAGCCGAGCAGGACCAGCGCCGACAGGGCGATCCGCCGCACCAGCCAGCGCAGGACCGAGCGGGCCGAGCCGGTCACGAGTCGCCCAGCGAGACGTCGTAGAACAGCGGGTAGGAGGCCGCCTCGAAGGACAGGCCCTTGACGTCCTTGGACGCCCCGACCAGATACGCGGGCACGTACACCGGCAGGACCAGCGCCTCGTCCCGCAGCCTGCGCTGCACCTTGACGTAGTCGTCGGCGCGCGCGGCACGGTCGGCGGTGGCGGCGCCGTGCCGCAGCCACGCGTCGATCTTCGGGTCGGAGATCTTGAAGACGTTCATGCCGCCCTTGGCCAGGGTCTGGTCCGAGGCGTACAGGGTGCGCAGCACGTCGGGGTCGGCCCGCACATTGCTGGAGTCCCACAGGTCCGCGTCCCCGGCGAAGATCTGCTTGGAGTACGTCCCGGTGTCCTTGGCGTCCCGCTTGACCTGGATGCCCGCCTTCTTCGCCTGCGCCTGGATGCCCTGGCCCAGGATGTCCCGCTGCTCACGCAGGAGTTGCGGCACGAAGGGCCAGCGGACGGTCAGGCGCTTGCCGTCCTTGACGCGGTAGCCCTCGCCGTCGCGCTGCGACCAGCCCGCCTCGTCCAGGAGCTTGTCCGCGAGCTTCGGGTCGTGGGCCCAGCTGCCCTCGATCTCCTTGTCGTAGCCGAGGGTGCGCGGGCCGAGCTGGCTCCACGCCCGGTCGTACTGCCCGAACGAGACCGACTTCACCAGCTGGTCGAGGTCCACCGCGCGCAGGAACGCGGTCCGCACCCGCTTGTCCTTCAACGGGCCGCGCGCGGGGTTGAGATGCACGCTGTACGTGCCGCCCGGCGCCTGCGAGCTGAGCACCTGGAGCCGCGGGGAGGCCTTGAGCGTCTTCACGTTCGGCGCGGGAAGGCCGCCGATGACGTCCACCTCACCGCTGTTGAGCGCCCCGACGCGGACCGCGTTCTCCTGGATGAACCGGATCGTGAGGCTCGGCAGCTTCGCGGGCCCGGTGTGCTTCGCGGTGGGCGGCGCCCACTTGTAGCCGCCGTTGTTCTTCAGCTCGATGCTCTGCTTCTGCTTCCAGCCGACGAAGCGGAAGGGACCCGTACCCACCGGGGTCCTGCACAGCGCGGCGGTGTTCTTGAGCGCCTTGGGGGACTGGATGCCGAGGTAGGCGGTGCTGAGCGACTGCAGCAGCGTGGCGTCGGGGCGCTTGAGGACGATCCGTACGGTGGAGGGTCCCTCGGCCTTCGCCTCGCGGTAGGCGCTCAACAGGCCCGCCGCGTACGAGGACTTGGTCTTCGGGTCGACGACGTGGTCGAGGCTCGCCTTGACGGCCCGCGCGTCCAGCGGTGTGCCGTCGTGGAACGTCACGCCCTTGCGCAGCTCGAAGGTGTACGTCTTCGCGTCCTTGGAGACCGACCAGCTCTTGGCCAGCCACGGGTGGATCTTCCCGTCGGGCGACGCGTTCACGAGCGAGTCGAAGATGTTCCGGTCGATCAGCGCCGTCACGTCCAGCGGACTCACCGCGGGGTCGATGCACGAGGGTTCGGTGTCGGTGGCGAACGTGAGGCCACCGCTCCCTCCGGCGACACCGGCACCGGCGGACCCGGAGTCACAGGCGGAAAGCCCGGCGCCCGCCAGGAGCAGGCCACAGAGCGCCGCCGCCGGGCGGCGGATGCGTGCGGAAGGCCGTCGGGCCGGGAAGCGCGTCGATTGGTACAAAGCCATCTCCTTGAGCGGATACGCCGGTTCAGGGCGTACCCGACGGCCCGCCCCCGGCCAGGGCACCTCGGCGTCGCACTCTGACGACGTGGTCTAAAGACTGCCTAAACGGCTGCGCGGGCGGCCCGCCCCGGATGCGGACGGCACACGGGGAGCCATCGCCGCTTTAGCGGCCGGAAAGGTCCGGCTAAGTCCCCGAGTGGACCGTGGCGATCACTGATTGTGCGCGTGTCGGCGATATCGAGGGATGGCTCTGCATGTCGAACGAGGAGAAGCTCCGCGACTATCTCAAGCGGGTGACGACGGACCTTCACCAGACCCGGCAGCGTCTGCGCGAGGCCGAGGCCCGGGAGCACGAGCCGATCGCCATCGTCGCGGCCGGCTGCCGCTACCCCGGTGGTGTCGCCTCGCCCGACGAGCTGTGGCGCCTGGTCGCCGACGGCGTCGACGGGATCGGCGAGTTCCCCGCCAACCGCGGCTGGGACGTCGAGGGGCTCTACGACCCCGACCCGGAGGCACCGGGCACGACCTCGTCGCGGCACGGCGGATTCCTCTACGACGCCGACCGGTTCGACGCGGACTTCTTCGAGATCAGCCCCCGCGAGGCGCTTGCCATGGACCCGCAGCAGCGGATCCTCCTCGAAGTCGCCTGGGAGACCCTGGAGCGCGCGGGCATCGACCCCGCTACGCTGCGCGGCAGCGACAGCGGCGTATTCGTCGGCGCCATCGCCCAGGACTACGCGCCGCCGATGCCCGAGGTGCCCGCCGAGGTCGAGGGCTACCTCGGCGCGGGACTCGTCACCAGCGTCGCCTCCGGGCGGATCGCCTACACGCTCGGCCTCGAAGGCCCCGCCGTGACCGTCGACACCGCCTGCTCCTCGTCCCTGGTCGCCCTGCACCTCGCCGTGCAGGCGCTGCGCAAGGGCGAGTGCTCCATGGCGCTCGCGGGCGGCGTGACCGTGATGGCCGCGCCCCGGCTCTTCGTGGAGTTCAGCCGCCAGCGCGGGCTCTCGCCCGACGGCCGCTGCCGGGCCTTCGCGGGCGGCGCCGACGGCACCGGATTCGCCGAGGGCGCCGGTCTGCTGCTCGTCGAGCGGCTCTCCGACGCCCGCAAGAACGGCCACCCCGTCCTCGCCGTGATCAAGGGCACCGCCGTCAACCAGGACGGCGCGAGCAACGGCCTCACCGCGCCCAACGGCCCCTCCCAGGAGCGGGTCATCCGCCAGGCGCTCGCCGACGCGGGCCTGCGCCCCGAGGACATCGACGCGGTCGAGGGCCACGGCACCGGCACCAAGCTGGGCGACCCCATCGAGGCGCAGGCGCTGATCGCCGCGTACGGCAGCCGTCGCCCGGCCGAACAGCCCCTGTGGCTCGGCTCGTTGAAGTCCAACGTCGGCCACACCCAGGCCGCCGCCGGAGTCGGCAGCGTCATCAAGATCGCGATGGCGCTGCGGCACGGCGAGCTGCCGCGGACCCTGCACATCGACGAGCCCACGCCGCACGTCGACTGGAGCGACGGCTCCGTCCGGCTTCTGACGGAGCCCCGGCCCTGGGAGCCCGACCCGGAGCGCCCGCGCCGCGCCGCGGTCTCCTCCTTCGGCATCAGCGGCACCAACGCGCACGTGGTGATCGAGGAGGCGCCCGCGGAGGCGCCCGCGGAGGCGGCCGGCGGGGGAGGGGGTGCCGTGACCGGCGCGACCGGCACCGCTGCCGCGACCGGCGCTGCTGGTGCGGTCGGCACCGCTGGCGTGACCGGCGCTGCTGGTGTGACCGGCGCTGCTGGTGTGACCGGCGCTGCTGGTGTGACCGGCACCGCTGGCGTGACCGGCGCTGCTGGTGTGACCGGCACCGCTGGCGTGACCGGCACCGCTGGTGCGGTCGGCACCACTGGCGCGACCAGCGCCACCGCCGCGACCAGCGCCACCGCCGCCGCGACCGGTACCTCCCCCGCCCCTGAGGGTGCCCCCGCCCCTGAGGGTGCCCCCGCCCCCGCCACCCCCCTGCCCCTCTCCGCGAAGAGCGCCGCCGCTCTCGCTCAACAGGCCGCGCGGCTGCTGGAGTTCGTCGAGCGGGAGCCCGGGGTCGACCTGGGGGCGGTTGGGCGCGGGCTCGTGCGCTCGCGCACCGCCCTGGAGCACCGCGCGGTGGCCTTCGGCCGCGACCGCGCCGAACTCGTCGCCGCGCTCGACGAGCTGGCGGCCGGGCGCACCGGATCCGGCGCCGTCACCGGACGCGCCGACGAGGAGCCGGGCCGCACCGCCTTCCTGTTCACGGGACAGGGCAGCCAGCGCCCCGGCGCGGGCCGCGAGCTGTACGAGGCGTTCCCCGTGTTCGCCGCCGCGCTCGACGAGGTCTGCGACCGGCTCGACACCCATCTGCCGCGCCCGCTGCGCGCGTTGCTGTTCGCCGACGAGGGCACGGAGGAGGCCGCGCTCCTCGACCGCACCGAGTACACCCAGGCGGCGCTCTTCGCGCTCCAGGTCGCGCTGTTCCGCCTCCTGGCGGCGCACGGCGTCGCCCCCGACGCGGTGCTCGGCCACTCCATCGGCGGCCTCGCCGCCGCCCATGTCGCGGGCGTCCTCGACCTCGCCGACGCGAGCACGCTGGTCGCCGCGCGCGGCCGCCTCATGCAGTCCGCGCGCACCGGCGGCGCCATGATCGCCGTACAGGCGGCCGAGGACGAGGTCGTCGCGGCGCTCGCCGGGCACCCGGGCGCGGGCATCGCCGCCCTCAACAGCCCCGACTCCACCGTTCTTTCGGGCGACGCCGACGCGGTCGAAGCGGTCGCCGAGCACTTCCGCGCGCTCGGCCGCAAGACCAGCAGGCTCCAGGTCAGCCACGCCTTCCACTCGGCGCACATGGAGCCCGTCCTCGACGAGTTCCGGCGCGTCGCCGCGGGCCTGACCTACCGCGAGCCGACGCTCACGGTGATCTCCGACGTCACCGGCGCGCCCGCCGCCCCCGGCGAACTCACCGACCCCGAGTACTGGGTCCAGCACATCCGCAAGCCCGTCCGCTTCCTCGACGGAGTGCGCGCCCTGGACGCGTCCGGCGTCACCGGCTACGTCGAGCTCGGCCCCGGCCCCGTCCTCACCGCGCTCGCCAGGCAGGCCGTCGGCGACCCGGAGTCCGCCGTGTTCGTGGCCCCCCTGCGCAAGGGCAGGCCCGAGGCGCCCACCCTGCTCGGCCTCCTCGCCGGGCTGCACGTCCACGGCCACCACGCCGCATGGGGCGCCTTCCTGCCCGAAGGACCCGGCGTGCCCGCCGCCGACCTGCCGACGTACGCCTTCCAGCGCGACAGCTTCTGGCTGACCGGCACCGGCAGCGCCAACATCGCGGCCGCCGGACTCGCCGCCCCCGGACATCCCCTCCTCGGCGCGTCCGTGGACCTCGCCGACAGCGGCCAGCTGGTCCTGTCCGGGCGGCTCTCGCCGACCGGGCTCTCCTGGCTCGCCGACCACGCCGTGGCCGGCACGGTCCTGCTGCCCGGCACCGCCTTCGTCGACCTGGCGCTCTCCGCCGCCGACCGCACCGGACTCGGCACCGTCGAGGACCTCACCATCGAGGCCCCGCTGGCCTTCACCGGCGGCGCGGTCCAGCTCCAGGTGACCGTCGGCGCCCCCGACGACCAGGGGCGGCGCGGCCTGCTCATCCACGCGAGGCCCGAACCCGAGGGACCCGACACGGATCCCGACCCCTGGACCCGGCACGCCACGGGCACCCTCGCCGCCGCCGACGACGGCGCGGAGCCCGCCGCGGACGCCGCCGTCTGGCCGCCCCGTGACGCCGAACGGCTCGCCCTCGACGAGGTGTACGAGCGCCTGGCCGCCCAGGGCTACGCCTACGGACCCGTCTTCCAGGGCCTGCGCGAACTGTGGCGCGCCGCCGACGGCACCCTGCACGCCGAGATCGCCCTGCCCGAAGGCACCGACCCGACCGGGCACGCCCTGCACCCCGCGCTGCTCGACGCGTCCCTGCACCCGCTGCTCGTCACCGCGCTCGCCGAGGCCGACGCGGCGGGCGGCACCCTGCCGCTGCGGATCCCCTTCGCCTGGAGCGGCATCACGCTGCACGCCACCGGGGCCACCACCGTCCGGGTCCGCCTCACCCCGAACGGCGCCTCGGACCACGGCGGTTCGGACGACTCCGACGGCGTCGCCATCGACGTCGTCGACACCACGGGAGCCCCGGTCGCCTCCGTGGCCGCGCTCGCCCTGCGCCCGGTCGCCGCCGACCAGCTCGCCACCGCGCCCGCGCCGGGCACCGACGCGCTGCACCGGCTCGGCTGGACGCCCCTGACGGCCATGGCCGACACGGACACCGCAGCGGGCACCGCCGTCCTCATCGGCGACCACGGCCCCGCCCTGGCCGCCGCGCTCGGCGACCCCGCCGTGCACAGCGGTCTCGCCGCCCTCGCGGACGACGTGCCCGCCACCGTCTTCTGGACGCACCGCACCCCCGAGGGCGCGGACCCGCTGGCGGCGCCGCACACCGCGACCG
The DNA here is from genome assembly GCF_042740435.1 of Streptomyces sp. NPDC059002. Taxonomy (NCBI): domain Bacteria; kingdom Bacillati; phylum Actinomycetota; class Actinomycetes; order Kitasatosporales; family Streptomycetaceae; genus Streptomyces; species Streptomyces sp. NPDC059002. The sequence continues at coordinate 105,998 of NZ_JBHYJI010000029.1, forward strand.
CCGAGCTGCTGCGCACCCTGAACGACTGGTTCGCCGACGAACGGTTCGCCGCCGCGCGCCTCGTCGTGGTGACCGAGGGCGCCGTCGCCGTCGTACCCGGCGAGGCCCCCGGCGACCTGGCCGCGGCGGCGCTGACCGGTCTGGTCCGCTCCGCCCAGGCCGAACGCCCGGGCCGGGTCACCCTGCTCGACCTCGACCCGGACTTCGCGCAGGCCCTGACCGCGGACCCGGAGATCGGCGGCCCCACCCGTGACGCGGTGCGCACCGCCCTCGCATCGGCGGAGCCCCAACTCGCCGTACGCCAGGGCGCCGTGTACACCGCACGGCTGACCAGGGCCGCATCGCCCGAGGCGCTCACGCCGCCCGCGGGCCCCGGCACCTGGCGGCTCGGCACCACCGGCAGCGGCACCCTGGAGAACGTCGCCCTGGTGCCCGCCCCGGACGCCACCGCACCGCTGGCCGCCGGAGAGGTCCGGGTCCAGGTGCACGCCGTGGGCGTCAACTTCCGCGACGTCCTCATCGCGCTCGGCAGCTACCCGGGCCGCGCCCCGATCGGCGGCGAGGGCGCGGGCGTGATCCTGGAATGCGGCCCCGGCGTCACCGGCTTCGCCCCCGGCGACCGCGTGATGGGCCTGTTCACGGACGGCGCGGGCCCCGTCGCCCGCACCGACCACCGCACCCTCGTCGGCATCCCCGAAGGCTGGACGTACGCGCAGGCCGCCGCCACCTCCATCGTCTTCCTCACCGCGTACTACGGCCTGGTGGACCTCGGCGGGCTGCGGTCCGGCCAGTCCGTCCTCGTGCACGCGGCCGCGGGCGGCGTCGGCATGGCCGCCGTACAGATCGCCCGCGGCCTGGGCGCCGAGGTCTACGGCACCGCGAGCGCGGGCAAGTGGGACACCCTGCGCGCCCAGGGCTTCGACGACGCGCACCTCGCGGGATCGCGCACCCTGGAGTTCGAGCAGCGGCTCCTGGACGCCACCGGCGGACGCGGCGTCGACGTCGTACTCGACTCCCTGGCAGGGGAGTTCGTCGACGCGTCGCTGCGGCTGCTGCCCCGCGGCGGCGCCTTCCTGGAGATGGGCAAGGCGGACGTCCGCGACCCCGCACAGGTGGCCGCCGACCACCCGGGCGTCGACTACCGCGCCTTCGACCTCGGCGAGGCGGGCCCCGACCGCATCCAGGAGATTCTCGCCGAACTCCGCGCCCGCTTCGACGACGGATCGCTGACCCCGCTGCCGTACGCGGCCTGGGACATCCGGCACGCCCGTGAGGCGTTCCGCCGACTTGGCCAGGGGCGGCACACCGGCAAGGTCGTGCTGACCCTGCCCGCCGCGCCCGACCCCGAAGGCACCGTCCTCATCACCGGCGGCACCGGCGCCCTCGCCGCCCTGACCGCCCGTCACCTGGCGGGCGAACGCGGCGCCAAGCACCTGCTCCTCGCCGCCCGGCGCGGCGCCGACGCACCCGGCACCGAGGCGCTCACCGCCGAACTCGCCGCGCTCGGCGCCGAGGTGACCTGGGCGGCCTGCGACGTCGCCGACCGGGACGCCGTCGCCGCGCTCCTCGCGGGCATCCCGGCCGCGCACCCGCTGACCGCCGTGTTCCACACCGCGGGCACCCTCGACGACGGACTCCTCGCCGATCTCACCCCCGAGCGGATCAGCGGCGTACTGCGCCCCAAGGCGGACGCGGCCCTGCATCTGCACGAGCTCACCCGCCACCTGGACCTCGCGGAGTTCGTGCTCTACTCGTCCGTCGCCGGCACGCTCGGCAACCCCGGTCAGGCGAGTTACGGCGCGGCCAACGCCTACCTCGACGCGCTCGCCAGGCACCGTCGCGCCCTCGGCCTCGCGGGCACCTCGCTCGCCTGGTCCCTGTGGGACCTGCCCGACGGCATGGCGGGCGGCCTCACCCCCGCCGAGCGGCGCAGGATCGCCGCGACGGGCGTCGTCGCCCTCACCGCGGAGCAGGGCCTCGCCGCCCTCGACGCCGCCCTCGGCCACGACCGGGCCGACCTCGTGCCCGTCCGCGTCGACGGCACGGTGCTGCGCTCCCTCGCCGACTCCGGCGAACTCCCGCTCGCACTCGGCGGCCTGGTCCGCGGCCGCCCCCGCAAGACGGTGGCCCGCGCCGCGTCCGGCGCGTCCTCGCTCGCCGACCGGCTGCACGCGCTGCCCGGCGAGGAGCGCGACGCGTTCCTCCTCGATCTCGTGCGCACCGAGGTGGCCGCGGTCCTCGGCCGCGGCCGCGACACGCTCGACCCGCGGCGCGCCTTCAAGGAGCTGGGCTTCGACTCGCTCGCCGCCGTCGAGCTGCGCAACCGCGTCGTCGCCGCCACCGGGCTCCGGCTGCCCGCCACCCTGGTCTTCGACCACCCGTCACCGGCGGCCCTCGCCGACAAGCTCCGCGACGAACTGCTCGGCGGCACGACAGGACCCGCCGCCCCGCGCGCGGCCCGCCCGAGCACGGCGGGTGGACAGGGCGAGGACATGGACACCGCCGCCGTCGCCGTCGTGGCGATGGCCTGCCGCTTCCCGGGCGGCGTCGCCACCCCCGAAGAGCTGTGGCGGATCCTGGCGGGCGGCGTCGACACCATCGGCACGTTCCCCACGGACCGCGGCTGGGACCTCGACGCGCTGTACAACCCCGACCCGGAGGTCAGCGGCACCTCGTACACCCGGCACGGCGGCTTCATCGACGACGTCGGCGGCTTCGACGCGGACTTCTTCGGCATCAACGCCCGCGAGGCGCTTGCCATGGACCCGCAGCAGCGGCTGCTCCTGGAGACGTCGTGGGAGGCGCTGGAGCGGGCGGGCATCGACCCGACGACCCTGCACGGCAGCGACACCGGCGTCTTCGCCGGAGTCATCGCGGGCGACTACGTGACCCGCCTGGGCCAGCTCCCCGAGGGCCTGGAGGGCTATCTCTCCAGCGGCAACACCACGAGTGTGGCCTCGGGCCGCATCGCGTACTCCCTGGGCTTCGAGGGTCCCGCGGTGACCGTGGACACGGCGTGCTCGTCGTCCCTGGTCGCCCTGCACCTCGCGGCGCAGGCGCTCCGTCAGGGCGAGTGCTCGCTGGCCCTCACCGGCGGCGCCACGATCATGGCGGGAGCGGCCAACTTCGTGGAGTTCAGCCGTCAGCGCGGGCTCGCTCCCGACGGCCGGTGCAAGGCGTTCTCCGCGGATGCGGACGGCACGGGCTGGGGCGAGGGCGTCGGCATGCTCGTCCTGGAGCGGCTCTCCGACGCCCGCAAGAACGGGCACCCCGTCCTCGCCGTGCTGCGCGGCTCCGCCGTCAACCAGGACGGCGCGAGCAACGGCCTCACGGCACCCAACGGCCCCTCCCAGGAGCGGGTCATCCGCCAGGCCCTCGCGAACGCCGGTCTGAGCGCGTCGGACGTGGACGCGGTGGAGGCGCACGGCACGGGCACCAAGCTGGGTGACCCGATCGAGGCGCAGGCGCTGCTCGCCACGTACGGGCAGGAGCACACGGCCGAACAGCCGTTGTGGCTCGGCTCGTTGAAGTCCAACATCGGCCACACCCTCGCGGCGGCCGGTGTCGGCGGCGTCATCAAGCTGGTGCTCGCCCTGAACCACGAGGAACTGCCGCGCACCCTGCACGCCGAAGAGGCGACCCCGCACGTGGACTGGGGCGACGGCGAGGTGCGGCTCCTCAACGAGTCCCGGCCGTGGAGCCGCAGCGACGTGCGCGTGCGCCGAGCGGCCGTCTCGTCCTTCGGCCTCAGCGGCACCAACGCGCATGTGGTCCTCGAAGAGGCACCGCTCGCACCGGAGCCCCCGTCCGCTTCCGGTCCTTCCGTGGTGCCGTGGGTGCTGTCCGCGAAGAGCGCGGAGGGTGTGCGCGCCCAGGCGGAGCGGTTGTTCGCGCATGTGGAGGCGCGGCCGGAGATCGATCTGGCGGGTGTGGGTGCCGCGTTGGTCGGCACGCGTGCCGCCTTCGAGCACCGCGCCGTCGTGGTCGGTCCCGACCACGACCGGCTGCTCGAAGCGCTCGCGGTGATCGCCGATGGGACCGAGGCACCTGCTGTCGCTTCCGGTGGGAAGTCGGTGTTCGTGTTCCCGGGTCAGGGTTCGCAGTGGGTGGGCATGGCGCGGGAGTTGAGTGCGGTGTCGCCGGTGTTCCGTGAGCGGTTGGAGGAGTGCGCGGAGGCGCTGTCGGAGTTCGTGGAGTGGGATCTGCTGGCGGTGCTGGATGATCCGGTCGCGTTGGAGCGGGTGGATGTGGTGCAGCCCGCGTTGTGGGCGGTGATGGTGTCGCTTGCGGCGCTGTGGCGCTCGCGCGGTGTGGAGCCCGATGCGGTGGTGGGTCATTCGCAGGGTGAGATCGCGGCCGCGGTGGTGGCGGGTGCGTTGAGTCTGGTGGATGGCGCGCGGGTGGTGGCGTTGCGGAGTCAGGCGATCACGGCGCTTGCGGGTCTGGGGGGGATGGTGTCGGTGGCGTTGCCTGCCGATGAGGTCCGTGCGCGGATCGGTCGGTGGAGTGAGGACGTTGGGGTCGCGGCGGTGAATGGGCCGTCGTCGACGGTGGTGTCGGGTTCGGCCGCGGCGTTGGACGAGTTGATGGAGGTGTTTGCGGCGGAGGAGGTGCGGGCGCGCCGGATTCCGGTGGATTACGCCTCGCATTCGGCGCATGTGGACCGGATCCGGGAGGACGTCCTCCGGCTCCTGGGGCGGATCTCTCCGAAGTCTTCGGATGTGACGTTCTATTCGACGGTGACGGGTGAGCCGTTGGACACGGCGGGCCTGGACGCTGAGTACTGGTTCCGGAACCTGCGTACGACGGTCGAGTTCGAGAAGACCACCCGGGCCCTGCTCGCGGACGGCCACCGCATCTTCGTGGAATCAAGTCCCCACCCCGTCCTGGCCATCGGCCTCCAGGAAACCTTCGAAGCGGCGGGCGAGACCGGGGCGCATGTCGTTCCCTCGCTGCGCCGTGACGAGGGCGGCCTGGAGCGGTTCCTGACCTCGGTCGGCCAGGCGTACGCCCATGGCGCCGATGTCGACTGGGCGGACACGTTCGCCGGGGTACGCCCGGTGCAGCTGCCCACCTATCCCTTCCAGCGCAGCCACTACTGGCTGGAGTCCACCGCCCCCGTGGGCGACGTGACGGCGGCGGGTCTGACCGCGGCAGGGCATGCCTTCCTGGGTGCGGCGGTGACGCTGGCCGGGGACGACGGTCTGCTGCTGACCGGCCGCCTCTCCCTGCGGGGTCAGCCCTGGCTGGCCGACCACGCGGTGACCGGCACCGTGCTGCTGCCCGGCACCGCCTTCGTCGACCTCGCCCTCCACGCGGGCGACCAGGTCGGCCTGGACGCCGTCGAGGACCTCACCGTGCACGAGCCCCTCGTGGTGCCCGCGCACGGCGGTGTGCAGCTCCAGGTCGGTGTGGCGGCGGCCGACGCCGCGGGGCGCAGGACGCTGGCCGTGCACGCCAGGACCGAAACCCCGGGCGACGAGCCGGGCCCCTGGGTCCGGCACGCCACCGGCATCCTCGCCGCCGCGCCCGCAACGGCTCCCGAACCCGCGGCCGCCTGGCCGCCGCCGGGCGCCGCCCCGGTCTCCCTGGGCGAGGTGTACGAGCGTCTCGCCGCCCTCGGATACGAGTACGGACCCGTCTTCCAGGGACTCCAGCGGCTGTGGCGCGACGGCGACACCCTGTACGCCGAGATCGCCCTTGCCGAGGACACCGACCCGGCCGGGCACGCCCTGCACCCCGCCCTCCTGGACGCGGCCCTGCACCCGCTGCTCGTCACCGCGCTCGCGGAGGCCGAAGCGGGCGACGGCACGGTGCCGTTGCGCATCCCGTTCTCCTGGAGCTCGGTCACCCGGCACGGCGAGAGCGCCCCGCGCGCCCTGCGCGTCGCCCTCTCCCGCACGGGCGAGGAGACCGCGCGGCTGACCCTGGCCGACGAGACCGGGACACCGGTCGGGGAGGTCGGCGCGCTGACCCTGCGCGCCATCGACCCGGCCCGGATCGCCGCCCGCGGCACCGACCGCGTGCCCCTGCGCGTGGTGCGGTGGCAGCAGGCCGAACTCCCGGCCGAGGCACCGGAGTCGACGTCCGGCACGGTGTTCATAGGGGACGCCGCGGCCGACGGCACGTACCCGGACATCGCGGCCCTCGGCGGGGCCGTCGCGGAGGGACGTACGGCCGCCCCCGGCCTGATCGTGGTGGAGGTCCCGGCCGCCCCCGACGGCGACCCCGCGGCCGCCGTCACCGATCGGGCCCGCGAGCAGACGTACCGTCAACTCGCCCTGGTGCACGCCTGGCTGGCCGACGAGCGGCTCGCCGAGAGCACGCTCGCCGTGGTCACCCGTGGCGCGGTGCTCGTCCCCGGCGACACCGTCGTCGACCCGGCGCCGGCCGCCGTCTGGGGCTTCCTGCGCACCGTCCGCTCGGAGAACCCGGGCCGTGTGCTGCTCGTCGACACCGACGGCACGGAGACCTCGGACCGTGCGCTGCCCGCCGCCCTGGCCGCCCGCGAGCCCGAACTCGCCCTGAGGGCGGGGGAGTCGTACGTCCCCGGCGCGGCAGAGGCACCGGCCGCGGGCGCCGCGAAGCCGCTCGACCCGGACGGCACCGTGCTCATCACCGGCGGCACCGGCACGCTCGGCGTGCTGCTCGCCCGCCACCTGGTGACCGCGCACGGCGTCCGGAACCTGCTGCTCACCAGCCGCAGGGGGCCCGCGGCGGCCGGCGCCGACGAGATCGTCGCCGAACTCGCCGCGCTGGGCGCCCGGGCCGAGGTCGCCGCCTGCGACGTCGCCGACCGCGACGCCGTGGCCGCGCTCCTCGCGGACATCCCCGCCGCACACCCGCTCACCGCCGTCGTGCACAGCGCCGCCGTCCTCGACGACGGCATCGTGCAGGCCCTCGACACCGACCGGTTCGAGACGGTGTGGCGGCCCAAGGCCGACGGCGCGCTCCATCTGCACGAACTCACCCGCGACGCGGACCTGGCGGCGTTCGTCCTGTTCTCCTCGCTGGCCGGCACCGTCGGCAACGCGGGCCAGGCCAACTACGCCGCCGCCAACGTCCTCCTGGACGCCCTGGCCCAGCACCGGCACACCCTCGGCCTGCCCGCCACGTCCCTGGCCTGGGGCCTGTGGGGCGAGCAGGACGGCACCGAGGGCGGTGCGGGCCTCGCCACCTCCCTGGACGGCGCGAACCTGGCCCGTGCCGGGCGCGGCGGTCTGCTGCCGCTCGACGGCGACACCGGCCTCGCCCTGTTCGACGCGGCGCTCACGGCCGGTGAACCCGCCGTGCTCGCCGCACGCTTCGACCCCGCGGGCCTGCGCTCGCAGGCGGCCGCCGGAGCCCTCGCGCCCGTCCTGCGCGGCATCGTCAGGGCCCCGGCCCGGCGTGCCCCCGCCCCCGGCGCCACCGGCACCCTGGGCGCCTCGCTCGCCGAGCGGCTCGCGGGACTCGACGCGGAGGCGCGCGGCACCGCCGTGCTCGACCTGGTCCGGACGACCGTGGCCGCGGTGCTCGGCCACGGGGACCCCGGCCGCGTCGAGCCGGAACGCCCCTTCAAGGAGGTCGGCTTCGACTCGCTCACCGCGGTCGAACTCCGCAACCGGCTCAACGCGTCCACCGGCCTCCAGCTCCCCGCCACCCTCGTCTTCGACCACCCGAACCCCGCGGCGGTCGTCGACTTCCTGCTGGCGTCCGCGGCGCCCGCCGAGCAGACCGCGGCCGACCCCGTGCTCGCCGAACTCGACCGCCTGGAGGCCGCGTTGGCGGCCGCTGGACCCGACCACGCGGCCGACGACGAGGCCTACCGCAGGACGGTGAGCACCCGGCTGCGGCAGCTCCTGACGGAGTGGTCCGTGCCGGTGCGGGACGCGGGCGGCACCGACCAAGACAACGATCAAGAAGACGTCGCCTCCCGGATCCGGGGGGCCGCGGCCTCGGAGATCTTCGCATTCATCGACTCGGAACTCGGCGGGCTCCCGCAGTGAGGGTGAGAGGTTTCATGACCACCAGCAAGAAGTCGCACGACTCCCACGCCATCGCGATCGTCGGCCTGGCGTGCCGTCTGCCCGGCTCACCCGACCCGGACGCGTTCTGGCAGCTCCTGCGCAACGGCGAGCACGCCCTGCGCGACATCCCCGAAGACCGCTGGGACGCCGCCGAGTTCTACGACCCGGACCCCACGGCCCCCGGCACCACGCACGCCCGCCAGGCCGGATTCCTCGACCGCGTCGACGGCTTCGACGCCCGCTTCTTCGGCATCGCACCGCGCGAGGCCGCCGCCATGGACCCGCAGCAGCGCCTCGTCCTCGAACTCGCCTGGGAGGCACTGGAGAACGCCGGCATCCTGCCCGGCGACCTGCGCGGCACCCGCACCGGCGTCTTCGCGGGCGCCATGCTCGACGACTACGCGACGCTGCTCCACCGGGCGGGCGCCGCCGCGATCGGCCCGTTCACCTCCACGGGCCTGCACCGCGGCATCATCGCCAACCGCGTCTCCTACCAGCTGGGCCTGCGCGGCCCGAGCCTCGTCGTCGACACCGGCCAGTCCTCGGCCCTCGTCGCCGTCCACCAGGCGTGCGAGAGCCTGCGCAAGGGCGAGTCGACGCTCGCCATCGCGGGCGGCGTCAACCTCATCCTGGCGCCGGAGAGCAGCGTCTCGGTGACCAAGTTCGGCGGCCTCTCGCCGGACAGCCGCAGCTACACCTTCGACGCGCGCGCCAACGGCTACGTACGCGGCGAAGGCGGCGGCATCGTCGTCCTCAAGCGCCTCGCGGACGCCGAGGCCGACGGCGACGACATCCTCTCCGTCATCCTCGGCGGCGCCGTCAACAACGACGGCGGTGGCCGCGGCCTCACCGTCCCCGACCGGTCCGCGCAGGAAGCCGTCATCCGCCTCGCCCACGAACACGCGGGCGTCACCCCGGCCGAGGTCGGCTACGTGGAGCTGCACGGCACCGGCACCAAGGCGGGCGACCCCGTCGAGGCGGCCGCGCTCGGCGCGGTCTTCGCCGGGACCCGCGCGCCGGGCGACCCGCTGCTCGTCGGCTCCGCCAAGACCAACGTCGGCCACCTGGAGGGCGCCGCGGGCATCGTCGCCCTCATCAAGGCGGCGCTCGCCGTCGGCCACCGGGAGATCCCGCCCGCGCTCAACTTCGAGACGCCCCACCCGGACATCCCCCTCGACGACCTCGGCCTGCGGGTGCAGACCGAGCACACCCCGTGGCCGCACCCCGACGAGCGCCTCGTCGCCGGTGTCTCCTCGTTCGGCATGGGCGGCACCAACTGCCACGTCGTCATCGCCGAGGCGCCGAACCGTACGGCGCGGGCCGCGGAGACCTCCGACGGCGGCCCCGAGCCCGTACGGCAGCCGCTGCTCCCGTGGGTGCTCTCCGCCCGCACCGACCGCGCCCTGCGCGACCAGGCCGCGCGCCTGCGGGCCTTCACCGAGGAGCGGCCCGGGCTCGACCCCGCCGACGTCGCCCTGTCGCTCGCCACCTCCCGCACCGCCTTCGACCGGCGCGCGGTCGTGCTCGGCGAGGACCGCGCCGAACTCCTCGACGGCCTCGCCGCGCTGGCCCGCGGCGAGAGCACGCGGGACGTCGTGCGCGGCACGGCCACCGAAGGACGCACCGCCTTCCTCTTCACCGGCCAGGGCAGCCAACGCCCGGGCATGGGACGCGAGTTGTACGAGGCGTTCCCGGTGTTCGCGGCGGCCTTCGACGAGGTGTGCGCGGCGTTCGACCCGCTGCTCGGCCGGTCGCTGCGCGAGCTGGTGTTCGCGGCGGAGGGAAGCGCGGAGGAGGAGCTGCTGCACCGCACCGCCTTCACCCAGCCCGCCCTGTTCGCCGTCGAGGTCGCGCTCCACCGCCTCGTGGAGTCCTTCGGGGTCACCCCCGACCTGCTCATCGGCCACTCCGTCGGCGAACTCGCGGCGGCGCACGTCGCCGGGGTGTTCTCCCTCGCGGACGCCGCGGTGCTCGTCGTCGCGCGCGGCAGGCTGATGGACCGGGCCCCCGAAGGCGGCGCCATGGCCGCCGTCGCCGCGCCCGAGTCGGAGGTCCTGCCCGAACTGGCCGCCCACGAAGGACGGGTGAGCCTCGCCGCCGTCAACGGCCCCCGCGCGGTGGTCGTCTCCGGTGACGCGGACGCGGTGCGCGAGGTCGCGGCGCGGTTCGCCGAGCGGGGTGTGAAGACCAAGGAGCTGCGGGTCAGCCACGCCTTCCACTCGCCGCACATGGACGGCGTCCTGGAGGAGTTCCTTCGGGTCGCGGAGACGGTGACGTACCACGAGCCGTCGATCCCCGTCGTGTCGAACGTCAGCGGCCGGATCGCGGCCGAGGGCGAGCTGACGTCGGGGGAGTACTGGGCGGGTCACATCCGTGCCGGAGTCCGCTTCCACGACGGCGTACGGGCGCTGCGCGAGCAGTCCGTCACCACCTTCCTGGAGCTGGGCCCCGACCCCGTCCTGACGGCCATGGTCCAGGACACCGTCGCCGGCCTCGGCACCGAGGACCCCGCCGTCGTCACCGCCCTGCTCAACCGGCGCTACGACGAGCCCCGCACGGCCCTGCGCGCTCTCGCCGCCGCCCACGCGGGCGGCGCCGACGTCGACTGGAGCCCCCTGCACGGCACCGGCCGGGACCGGCGCGTCGCCCTGCCCACCTACGCGTTCCAGCGCAAGCGCCACTGGATCGACGCGCCCGCGGCCACCCGGGGCCTCACCGGGGGCCCGACGGCGGCGGCGACCGAGACCGAGGACGCCGAGGACCTCGACGACACCGGCCTCGCGGCACGTCTGCGCGGGCTCTCCGAGCGGCAGCGCGAGGAACTCGTGCTCGGCCTGGTCGTCCGGCACACCGGCGGCATCCTCGGATACGGACCCGACGAGACCATCGAACCGACCCTCTCCTTCAAGGAGATCGGCCACAACTCCCTGACCTCCGTCGAGCTCAGGGACCTCCTCGTGGCCGACACCGGCCTCGCCCTGCCCGCCTCCGCCGTCTACGACCACCCCACCCCGCTGGTCCTCGCCCGCCACATCGTCCGCGAACTCCTGCCCGGCGCGGGCGACTCCGCGGCCGTCGCGGTGCCCGTGCGCCGCGCGGCGGCCGACGAGCCGCTCGCCGTCGTCGCCATGGGCTGCCGCTTCCCCGGCGGCGTGGAGACGCCCGAGGACCTCTGGCGGATCGTCGCCGACGGCGTCGACGCGATCGGCGGACTGCCCACCGACCGCGGCTGGGACGTCGAGGGGCTCTACGACCCCGAGCGCGGCCGCAGCGGCAAGATCTACACGCGCGACGGCGGCTTCCTGCACGACGTGGGCGGCTTCGACGCGGAGTTCTTCGGCATCAGCCCCCGCGAGGCGGCCGCGATGGACCCGCAGCAGCGGCTGCTCCTGGAGACGTCGTGGGAGGCGCTGGAGCGGGCGGGCATCGACCCGACCGCCCTGCACGGCAGCGACACCGGCGTCTTCGTCGGCGCCACCGCCCAGGACTACGGGCCGCGCCTGCACGAGCCGGCCGACGGCTACGAGGGCTATCTGCTCACCGGCAGCACGACCAGTGTGGCCTCGGGCCGCATCGCGTACTCGCTCGGCTTCGAAGGCCCCGCCGTGACCATCGACACGGCCTGCTCCTCCTCCCTGGTCGCCCTGCACCTCGCGGCGCAGGCACTGCGCCAGGGCGAGTGCTCGCTCGCCCTCGCGGGCGGCGCGACCGTCATGGCGACGCCCGGCATGTTCGTCGAGTTCAGCCGCCAGCAGGGACTTTCCCCCGACGGCCGGTGCAAGGCGTTCTCCGCGGATGCGGACGGCACGGGCTGGGGCGAGGGCGTCGGCATGCTCGTCCTGGAGCGGCTCTCCGACGCCCGCAAGAACGGGCACCCCGTGCTCGCCGTGCTGCGCGGCTCGGCCATCAACCAGGACGGCGCGAGCAACGGCCTGGCCGCGCCGAACGGTCCTTCGCAGGAGCGGGTCATCCGTCAGGCTCTCGCGAACGCCGGTCTGAGCGCGTCGGACGTGGACGCGGTGGAGGCGCACGGCACGGGTACCAAGCTGGGTGATCCGATCGAGGCGCAGGCGCTGCTTGCGACGTACGGGCAGGAGCACACGGCCGAACAGCCGTTGTGGCTCGGGTCGTTGAAGTCCAACATCGGCCACACCCAGCAGGCCGCGGGTGTCGGCGGCGTCATCAAGATGGTCCTGGCCCTCCAGGCCGGGATCCTGCCCCGCACCCTGCACGCCGCCGACCCGTCGCCGCACGTCGACTGGTCCGCGGGCGCGGTCTCGCTGCTCGCCGACGAGCAGGCCTGGCCCGAGCTGGACCGGCCGCGCCGCGCCGCCGTCTCCTCCTTCGGCA
>NZ_JBHYJI010000030.1:0-115568 GCF_042740435.1 Streptomyces sp. NPDC059002
GTCACCCGGTGGGTGACCGCCCCTTCTGCGTGGCGCCAAAAGCTACAAAAGCCAAAAGATGGCGACTACAGCGCCGCCTTGCCCGGCAGCTCGACCTTCGCGCCGAGTTCCTGGAGCTTGGCCATGAAGTTCTCGTAGCCGCGGTTGATCAGGTCGATGCCGTGGACGCGGGACGTGCCCTGCGCCGCGAGGGCCGCGATGAGGTAGGAGAAGCCGCCGCGCAGGTCGGGGATGACCAGGTCGGCGCCCTGCAGCTTGGTGGGGCCGCTGACGACCGCCGAGTGCAGGAAGTTGCGCTGGCCGAAGCGGCAGTCGGAGCCGCCGAGGCACTCGCGGTAGAGCTGGATGTGCGCGCCCATCTGGTTGAGCGCAGAGGTGAAGCCGAGGCGGGACTCGTAGACCGTCTCGTGGACGATGGAGAGGCCCGCGGCCTGCGTCAGGGCGACGACCAGCGGCTGCTGCCAGTCGGTCTGGAAGCCGGGGTGCACGTCGGTCTCCAGGGCGATCGCGTTGAGCGAGCCGCCCGGGTGCCAGAAGCGGATGCCCTCGTCGTCGATCTCGAAGGCACCGCCCACCTTCCGGTAGGTGTTCAGGAACGTCATCATCGAGCGCTGCTGGGCGCCGCGGACGTAGATGTTGCCTTCGGTCGCCAGCGCCGCGGAAGCCCACGAGGCGGCCTCCAGGCGGTCCGAGAGCGCGTGGTGGTTGTAGCCGCCGAGGCTGTCGACACCGGTGATCCTTATGGTCCGGTCGGTGTCCATGGCGATGATCGCGCCCATTTTCTGCAGGACGCAGATCAGGTCCTCGATCTCCGGCTCGACCGCGGCGTTCGAGAGCTCGGTCACACCCTCGGCGAGCACGGCGGTGAGCAGGACCTGCTCGGTGGCGCCCACGGAGGGGTACGGCAGGCGGATCTTGGTGCCGCGCAGGCGCTGCGGGGCCTCCAGGTACTGGCCGCCCTCGCGCTTCTCGATGGTCGCGCCGAACTGGCGGAGCACCTCGAAGTGGAAGTCGATGGGCCGGCCGCCGATGTCGCAGCCGCCGAGGCCGGGGATGAAGGCGTGCCCGAGGCGGTGCAGGAGCGGGCCGCAGAAGAGGATCGGGATGCGCGAGGAGCCGGCGTGGGCGTCGATGTCGGCGACGTTCGCGCTCTCGACGTGCGACGGATCCATGATGAGCTCGCCCGGCTCCTCACCGGGGCGGACCGTCACGCCGTGCAGCTGCAGCAGGCCGCGTACGACTCGGACGTCCCGGATGTCGGGGACATTGCGCAGCCGGCTCGGAGCGCTGCCGAGCAGCGCGGCGACCATGGCCTTGGGCACGAGGTTCTTCGCGCCGCGGACACGGATCTCGCCCTCAAGCGGGGTGCCGCCGTGGACAAGCAGTACATCGTCAATGCCGGTGACGGTCATGAATCTCGCGTTCCGATTGGATGGACGGGGGGGCCAAAGGGCAAGCGTAATGGCCGCGTACCCCCCTTCCGTAAGGCTGAGGGCGTGCAGAACACGTCATGAGTTCGCCACAACACGAACCGTGCGGAACCGGACACTCCGGGTCACTGCCGCGCATGTGCGCTCCGGGTGCGCTCATGCGCCCTGAACTGCGTTGGCTCACGTACGGCCATTGGCTCCCCGCACAGGGCGAAGATGCGGGATCATGTCGTCCATGACCGAGGTGTCCTCGCTCACAGGGCGGCTGCTCGTGGCCACGCCGGCCCTGGCGGACCCGAACTTCGACCGCGCGGTGGTGCTGCTCCTCGACCACGACGAGGAGGGCTCGCTCGGCGTGGTCCTGAACCGCCCGACGCCGGTGGACGTCGCCGACATCCTGGAGGGCTGGGGCGACCTGGCGGGAGCACCGGGCGTCGTCTTCCAGGGCGGACCCGTCTCGCTCGACTCGGCGCTCGGCGTCGCGGTGATCCCCGGCGAGGAGGGACTCACCCCGGCCTCCCGGCGCCGCGCCGCCAAGGGGGAACCCATCGGCTTCCGCCGGGTGCACGGGGCGATCGGCCTCGTGGACCTGGAGACCCCGCCGGAGCTGCTCGCCTCGGCGCTCGGCTCGCTGCGGATCTTCGCGGGCTATTCGGGCTGGGGCCCGGGGCAGCTGGAGGACGAGCTGGGCGAGGGCGCCTGGTACGTGGTCGAGTCGGAGCCCGGCGACGTCTCGTCGCCCGACCCGGAGCGGCTGTGGCGCGCGGTGCTGCGGCGCCAGCGCAGTGATCTTGCGATGGTGGCCACTTATCCGGACGACCCGTCGCTGAACTGATCGAGGTAGCGCTCGGCCAGCGGGTGCGCGTCCCTCGCGGGGATCGCCAGACGCACCGTCACGGGCGGCGCGTTCTTCAGGCGTACGCGGCGCAGTGACGGGTGGGCGTGCCTGCGGGCCACCGGTTCGGGGGCCACGCCGACCCCGTGGCCCGCCGCGACGGCCTCGAGCCACTCGTCGAAGTTGTCGGCGGTGCAGGCGAGCCGGGGGCGCCGGTCCTCGGGCCACAGTTCGGGGCGGGTCGTGCCGGTCACGGTGTTCACGACCAGGGGGAGTCCGGCGAGTTCCGACCAGTCGACGACGCGGCGGCCTGCGAGCTCCGCCGCGTCACGGGCGACGACCGCGGTGCGGGGTTCGCGCAGCAGGACGCGCGAGCGCACCGGGCTGTCCTGCGGGATGTCGCCGCGCACGACCGCCACGTCGCAGGCGCCCGACGCCAGGCCCGCGAGCTGGGCGTCGCGCCTGACCAGGCGTACGCCCGCGCCGGTGGCCGCCTCGAAGGCGGCGGTGAGCGGGGCGCACGCCTCGGGCAGGACCGAGGTGAAGCCGAGCCGGAGCAGGGGCGGTCCGGCGCCCGCGGCGGTGGCCAGGGTGGTGTCGATGCGGGTGAGGAGCGGGGCGAGGTCGTCGCGCAGGCGGCGTCCCGCGTCGGTGAGTTCGACGTGGCGCGTGGTCCGTTCCAGGAGGCGCGTCCCGAGGCTCTCCTCCAGGGCGCGCACGGTCCGGGTGAGCGCGGGCTGTCCGACGCGGAGCCGGTCGGCGGCGTGCGTGAAGCTCAACTCGTCGGCGACGGCGAGGAATCCGCGCAGGTGCCGCAGTTCGACGGCGTCCGTGCGCGTGCGGTCCGCGGTGCGTACGTGATCCATGCCGCCCGAGCATAAGTGCGCCCCGCACACATTTCCCCCGGGATCCGGAGGGTGCCTACGGTCCGGGTCCGCCGGTGGACGTGCCGGGGGAAGTGGCGTGCGGAAGCAAGGGAGTCGAGTCGCATGCGCAAGGTGTGGCTGTTGATGGTGGGGGCCTTCACGCTGGGGCTCGACGCCTATGTGATGGCCGGGTTGCTGCCGGTCGTCGCCGGGGATCTGGGGACGACCGTCTCGCTCGCGGGACAGATGGTCACCGTCTTCACGCTCGCCTACGCGGTGAGCGCGCCCCTCGTCGCCGGGGTGCTGACCGGCGTACGCCCGCGGGCACTGATCATCGGCGCGCTCGGCGTCTTCACCCTGGGCAACGCGCTGACCGCCCTCGCGCCCGGGCTCGCGGTGCTGCTGCTCTCCCGTGCCGTCGCGGGCGTCGGCGCCGGGGTCTACTCCGCGCTGTCCACCGCGGCGGCCGCCGCGCTCGTGCCCGAGGAGCGGCGCGGCAGGGCGCTCGCGCTGGTGATGGGCGGGATGAGTTCGGGCACGGTGCTCGGCGTCCCGCTGGGGGTGCTCCTCGCCGAGCACGCCGGGTGGCGCGCCACCATGTGGGGCGTGACGGGGCTCGGGGCGCTCGCCCTCGCGGGGCTCGCGCTGCTGCTGCCCGCCGTGCCCGCGGACCCGCCGGTGCCGGTGCGCGAGCGGCTCGCCGCGCTCACCGACCGGGGCGTCGTGCCGGTCGTCGGGGTCTCCTTCCTCGCGGCCGTCGCGAGCCTCGGGCTCTACACGTATCTCGCGCCGGTGCTCGACTCCGCGGGCGGCGTGGGCGATGCCGATGTCGCCCCGTACCTCTGGGCGTGGGGTGTCGGCGGGGTGCTCGGCAGCGTTCTCGCGGGTCCGCTGGTGGACCGTACGGGCAAGGCGGTCACCCTTGTGGGCGGTGTGCTCGTGGCGCTGGTCGTCGCCGAGGGGGCGCTGCCGCTCCTCGGTGCCGCCGCCTTTCCCGCGCTCGTCGTCTGGGGCGCGGCGGGCTGGGCGCTCCAAGTCCCGCAGCAGCACCGCCTGCTCGCGCTGCGGGCCGAGCGCGGCACGGTCGCCCTCGCCCTGAACAACTCCGCGCTCTACCTGGGCAGCGCGGTCGGTTCGGGTGCCGCGGGGCTCGCGCTCTCCGCGGGACTCGCACCCCGGCAGCTGCCGTGGGCGGCGGCCGTGGTCGCCGCCGCGGGGCTCGTGCTGCACCTCGCCGGGCGCGCGGCGGGCCGCGAACCGGTGCGGGCGCAGGGCTATGCCGGGGCGCCGCGGGCGTAGGTACCCTTGGCCCTTATGAGCACTCTTGAGCCCGAGCCCGAGCGCGGGGCAGGTACGGGGACCCTCGTAGAGCCGACGCCGCAGGTGTCGCACGGTGACGGCGACCACGAGCGCTATGCGCATTACGTCCAGAAGGACAAGATCATGGCGAGCGCGCTGGACGGCACGCCCGTCGTCGCGCTCTGCGGCAAGGTGTGGGTCCCCGGCCGCGACCCGAAGAAGTATCCCGTCTGTCCCATGTGCAAGGAGATCTACGAGTCCATGGGCGCCGGCGGCGACAAGGACAAGGACGGCGGCAAGGGCGGCAAGGGCGGCAAGAAGTAGTCCTTTCCGGTCCCTTTTCCGGTCCTCGCAGTGAGGGGCGTTGCGCCTGCCGCAACGCCCCTTTTGCGTTGTGCAATCGCATGGCAGCTTGGGCGCCATGACCTTCGAGCAACTCATCCCGGCGCCCGCACGCGCCGAGGCCACTCAGGGCTCCTCCTTCGTCATCGACGCGTCCACCACCCTCTCCGCGGGACCCGGCACCGAGTCCACCGAGCAGTGGCTGCGCGCCACGCTCGGCGGCGCGCTCGGACTGCCGCTCCGCCCCGCGGCCGAGGGCGCGGACGCCGCCGTCTCCCTGCGCGTCGACGGCTCCTTGGAGCCGGAGGCGTACCGGCTCACCATCACGGGCGACCGCGTCGAGATCCTCGGCGGCGCGGGCGCCGGTGTCTTCTGGGGCGCACAGACGCTGCGTCAACTCCTCGGCCCCGACGCGTTCCGGCGTGCGCGGCTGCGGCCCGGCGCGGAGCACTCCGTCCCGGCGGGCGTCGTCGAGGACACGCCCCGCTTCGGGTGGCGCGGCATGATGCTCGACGTCTCCCGGTACTTCATGCCGAAGGACGGGGTGCTGCGCTACCTCGACCTGCTCGCCACACACAAGCTCAACGTCTTCCACTTCCACATCACCGACGACCAGGGCTGGCGCGTGGAGATCAAGCGCCACCCCAAGCTCACCGAGGTCGGCTCCTGGCGCTCCCGCACCAGGTGGGGCCACCGCGCGTCGCCCCTGTGGACGGAGCACCCGCATGGCGGTTACTACACCCAGGACGACATCCGCGAGATCGTCGCGTACGCGGAATCCCTGCACATCACCGTCGTCCCCGAGATCGACATCCCGGGCCACTCGCAGGCCGCGATCACCGCGTACCCGGAGCTCGGCAACAAGGACGTCGTCGACACCGAGGCGATGACGGTCTGGGACTCCTGGGGCGTCAGCAAGAACATCCTCGCCCCGACCGAGGAGGTACTCCGGTTCTACGAAGGGGTCTTCGAGGAGATCCTCGACCTCTTCCCCTCCACCTTCATCCACGTCGGCGGCGACGAGTGCCCCAAGGACCAGTGGAAGGCCTCGCCCACCGCGCAGGCCCGCATCAAGGAACTGGGCCTGGCCGACGAGGACGAGCTGCAGAGCTGGTTCATCCGCCACTTCGACAGCTGGCTCACCGCGCGCGGGCGGCGGCTCATCGGCTGGGACGAGATCCTGGAGGGCGGCCTCGCCGAAGGCGCCACCGTCTCCTCCTGGCGCGGCTACCAGGGCGGCATCGCGGCGGCCAAATCCGGCCACGACGTCGTCATGTGCCCCGAGCAGCACGTGTACTTGAACTTCCGCGAGGACGGCAGCCCCGACGAGCCGATGCCCATCGCCTACGTCCGCACCCTGGAGGACGTCTACCGTTTCGAGCCCATTCCCCCGGAGCTGACCGGGGCGGAGGCCGAGCACGTCATCGGCACCCAGGCCAACGTCTGGACCGAGGTGATGGAGCACCAGGGACGCGTGGACTACCAGGTGTTCCCGCGCCTCGCCGCCTTCGCCGAGGTGGCCTGGCGCAGGCTCCCGGCCTCCGCCGAGCGGGACTTCGCGGACTTCGAGCGGCGAATGGCCACGCATTACCCGCGACTTGAGGCCCTCGGCGTCGACTACCGTCCGCCGTCCGGTCCGCTGCCGCGACACCGGCGACCGGGTGTGCTCGGACGCCCGATCGAGGGGGCGCCCCCAAACGTGTGAGGCCACGGCCGGGTGCGTGCTCCCGGCGGTCCGCGCTGAGAGCGTGGGCCGCCGGGAGCGGCGTCCGGAAGAAGCCGCCCATCAGTCACCGGAGAGGGGCAATCGACGCCGACCGGTGAGGGCGTGCGAAAACGGCATATCCCCCTGGTCTGCGGACGAATGCCTCCTAGCGGACCCCCGCGTCGGGGCCCGGGGAAGATGTGCCAGAGTTGCCACGTCCGGGTTGTGAGCACGTACCGTACGGCGGAACAGGCGTAACGGTGAGACGTCGGAAACGTCGCGAGCACCGCGAACGGCGAGTACGTGAAGTACACGGCCGGGCATCGGGAAGGGGCAGCCGGTTTTGACCACGCACGCACCGCAGGCGGCACAGGCACCGCAGTCGGTGAAGCTGCCCGCCACGCTCGACGAGGCAGTGGCGGCACTCGCCGCCATGCCCGCCGCCGTGCCCGTCGCCGGCGGCACGGACCTGATGGCCTCGGTCAACTCGGGCCAGCTGCGGCCCGCCGCCCTCGTCGGCCTCGGCCGCATCAGCGAGATCCGCGGCTGGCAGTACCAGGACGGCCACGCGCTGCTCGGCGCCGGTCTCACCCACGCCCGCATGGGCCGCCCCGACTTCGCCGCGCTGATCCCGGCGCTCGCCGCCGCCGCGCGCGCCGCGGGACCGCCGCAGATCCGCAACGCGGGCACCCTCGGCGGGAACATCGCGTCGGCCGCCCCGACCGGCGACACACTGCCCGTGCTCGCCGCACTCGAAGCCGTCCTGATCATCGCGGGACCCGGCGGCACCCGCCGTGAGGTCCCCGTCTCGCACCTGCTCGCGGGCATGGAGATGCTCCGCCCCGGCGAGCTGATCGGCTTCGTCCGCGTGCCGCTGCTGCACGCGCCCCAGGTCTTCCTCAAGGCGACGGGACGCACGGGACCGGGCCGGGCCACCGGGTCCGTCGCGCTGGTCCTCGACCCCGCGCGCCGCGGGGTGCGCTGCGCGGTCGGCGCCATAGCACCGATGCCGCTGCGCCCCCTGGAGGCGGAGCAGTGGGTCGCCTCGCTGATCGACTGGGACGGCGAGCGGGGCAGCCTGGTGCCGGAGGCGGTGACCGCCTTCGGTGAGTACGTCGCCGCCGCGTGCATCCCCGAACAGGCCCCGGCGGCCGACGGCACCGAACAGCCGCTGCCGCCCGGCGTACTGCACCTGCGGCGCACCGTCGCCGCACTGGCCCGACGAGCACTGGGGAGGGCGCTGTCGTGAGCGACGACCGGCACGATGAGAACCTGGCCAACGGCGGCTGGCAGCCGCATCCGCAGGGCGAGTACGACTCGGACGCGACGGCGTTCGTGCAGCTCCCCGAGGGCATGCTGGACGTCCCGCTCGCCGCGCCCGGGCACGGCTATGTGCCGCCGCAGATAACGGTCACCCCCACCGCGGCGGACGCCACCGACCCGGCGGCGACGGGCGCGTGGGTCATGCCGCCCGAGATCACGGGCGTGGCCGGCGGCGGTCAGGCGGTGCGCTGGCCCGAGGCGGGCGCGGCGCAGGCCCAGCAGGCCCAGCATGCTCCGCAGGACCAGCCTGTGCAGGGTCAGCCCGTGCAGAACCAGCATGTGCCCGACCAGCCCGTGCAGGATCAGGCGTACGACCCCCGGGCGACCGGGCAGTGGAGCTTCCCCGAGGCGAACGCCGCGGAGCAGGGCTACGCGCAGGGGTACGAGCAGCCGCATGCCGCCGCCCCCGCGTCCGACGTCACGGGACAGTGGTCGATCCCGGTCGCCGACGGTGATCTTCCGGATGAATCGGGCGAGTTCACGACGTCGTCGCTCGCCACGTGGGGCGGCACGCCGCCCGCGACCCTGCCCGGCGGCGCGGCCGCGCCGTGGGCGACGGGGGCGGGAGCCGGTGCGCCGTGGGGCGCGCAGGCCCAGCAGGCGCCCGTCCGGGAGCCGGAGCGGGCGACGGCGCCCGAGCCCGAGCCGCAGCCGGAACCGGAGCCCCAGGCCGGGCCCGAGCAGGGCCATGCCCCGGAGAGCCGCGCCCCGGAGAGCCGGTTCGAGCAGACGCAGCTGCTGCGGGCCGTGCGGGTGCCGAGCGCGGCCGAGCGGCAGGCGGCCGAGCCCGCCGTTGAGCCTGTCCCTGAACAGTCCGCCGTCGAGCCCGCCCCCGAACAGCCCGACGTACAGGACGAGTTCACGGAGCGGGCGCCGGAGCCGGAGCTTCAGTCGGCCCCGGAGCCCGTATCGGCGCCGGAGCCCGTGTCCGCTCCGGAGCCCGTCGCACCGGTGGCCGCCGAGCCCGAGCCCGAGCCCGCCGAGCCGGTGGTCGAGCCCGAGCCCACCCTCGACGCCGACGCCGCGGAAACCGCCACCGCCGAGCCCGTCACCGAAGAGCTTCTCGACGCTCCCGAGGCCCACGAGCCCGCGCCCGAGGCCACGCCCGAGTCCGAGCCCGCGCCCGAAGCCGATCCCGGCGAACCGGCCGCCGTCTCCGTCCCCCTCCACGACGACCACCCCCTCGTCTCGTACGTCCTGCGGGTGAACGGCGCCGACCGGCCCGTCACCGACGCCTGGATCGGCGAGTCCCTGCTCTATGTGCTGCGTGAGCGGCTCGGTCTCGCGGGTGCCAAGGACGGCTGCTCGCAGGGCGAGTGCGGGGCGTGCAACGTCCAGGTGGACGGCCGTCTCGTGGCCTCCTGCCTGGTGCCCGCGGCGACCGCGGCGAGCAGCGAGGTCCGCACCGTCGAGGGCCTCGCCGTGGACGGGCAGCCGTCCGACGTGCAGCGGGCGCTGGCCGCCTGCGGCGCGGTCCAGTGCGGCTTCTGCGTACCCGGCATGGCCATGACCCTGCACGACCTCCTTGAGGGCAACCCCGCCCCCACCGACCTGGAGACCCGCCGCGCGCTGTGCGGCAACCTCTGCCGCTGCTCCGGCTACCGGGGCGTGCTCGACGCCGTGCGCGACGTGGTGGCCGGGCGCGAGGCGGCCGCCGCGGCCGCCGATCCCTCGGGCGAGCGGGCCGAGCAGGCCGAGGAGGCCCGCATCCCGCACCAGGCGGGACCCGGCGCGGGCGGGATCCACCCGACGGCGCACGACGGGACGTACGAAGGACCCGAAGGGCCCGAAGGACCACAGGGCCCCTACGGCCGGGACGGAGGACAGGCGTGAGCAACGAAGCCACCACCGCGACCACGCCCGTCGCACCGCCGGGACCCGAGCAACTCCCGCACGGCATCGGCTCGTCGCTGCCCTCCGCGCAGTGCCGCGCCAAGACCGAGGGCACCTTCCCCTACGCCTCCGACCTGTGGGCCGAGGGCCTGCTCTGGGCGGCGGTCCTGCGCTCCCCGCACGCGCACGCCCGCATCGTCTCCATCGACACGACGCACGCGTGCGAGATGCCCGGCGTCCGCGCCGTCATCACGCACGAGGACGTGCCGGGCGACGCGCTGCACGGCCGCAGGACGGCGGACCGCCCGGTCTTCGCCGCCGATGTCGTGCGCCACCACGGCGAGCCCATCGCCGCCGTGGCCGCCGACCACCCCGACACCGCGCGCATGGCGGCCGCCGCGATCATCGTCGAGTACGAGGTGCTCGAACCGGTCACCGACCCGGAGAAGGCCTTCGAGGCCGAACCCCTGCACCCCGACGGCAACTTGATCCGGCACATCCCGCTGCGGCACGGCGACCCGGAGGCGGCGGGCGAGCTGGTCGTCGAGGGGCTGTACCGCATCGGCCGCCAGGACCCGGCGCCCATCGGCGCGGAGGCCGGGCTCGCGGTGCCGCGCCCGGACGGGGGAGTGGAGCTGTACACCGCCTCCACCGACCCGCACGCCGACCGGGACAGGGCCGCCGCCTGCTACGGCCTCGCGCCGGACCAGGTGAAGATCGTCGTCACCGGTGTGCCCGGTGCGACCGCCGACCGTGAGGACGCGGGCTTCCAACTCCCGCTGGGTCTCCTCGCGTTGCGGACCGGCTGCCCGGTCAAGCTCACCGCGACCCGCGAGGAGTCCTTCCTCGGCCACGCGCACCGGCACCCCACGCTGCTCCGCTACCGCCACCACGCGGACGCCGAGGGCAGGCTGGTGAAGGTCGAGGCGCAGATCCTGCTGGACGCGGGCGCGTACGCGGACACCTCGTCGGAGGCGCTCGCCGCGGCCGTCTCCTTCGCCTGCGGCCCCTACGTCGTCCCGAACGCCTTCATCGAGGGCTGGGCCGTCCGTACGAACAACCCGCCCTCCGGCCATGTCAGGGGCGAGGGCGCCATGCAGGTGTGCGCGGCGTACGAAGCCCAAATGGACAAGATCGCCAAGAAGTTGGGCATCGACCCGGCCGAGCTGCGGATGCGCAACGTCATGGCGACCGGCGACATCCTGCCCACCGGGCAGACGGTGACCTGCCCCGCCCCGGTGGCCGAACTCCTCGCCGCCGTACGGGACTTCCCGCTGCCCGAGCTGCCCAAGGACACCCCCGAGGAGGAGTGGCTGCTGCCCGGCGGGCCCGAGGGCGCGGGCGAACCCGCGGCCGTGCGGCGCGGTGTCGGCTACGGCCTCGGCATGGTCCAACTCCTGGGCGCGGAAGGCGCGGACGAGGTCTCCACGGCCACCGTGAAGGTCCACGACGGCGCGGCCACGGTCATCTGCGCGGCCGTCGAGACCGGCCAGGGCTTCACCACGCTGGCCCGCCAGATCGTCCAGGAGACGCTGGGCATCGAGGACGTGCGGGTCGCCCCCGTCGACACGGACCAGCCCCCGGCGGGCCCGAGCTGCCGCGGCCGCCACACCTGGGTGTCGGGCGGCGCGGTGGAGCGCGCGGCGAAGATGGTGCGCACCCAGCTCCTGCAGCCGCTGGCCCACAAGTTCGGCATGTCCACCGAGCTGCTCCAGATCACCGACGGCAAGATCACCTCGTACGACGGGGTGCTCTCCACCACCGTCACCGAGGCCATGGACGGCAAGGAGCTGTGGGCGACGGCGCAGTGCCGTCCGCACCCGACCGAGCCGCTCGACGAGGCGGGGCAGGGCGACGCCTTCGTGGGCATGGCGTTCTGCGCGATCCGCGCGGTGGTCGACGTCGACATCGAGATCGGCTCGGTCCGGGTCGTCGAACTGGCCGTCGCCCAGGACGTGGGCCGCATCCTCAACCCCGCCCAGCTGAAGGTCCGCATCGAGGCGGGCGTCACCCAGGGCGTGGGCGCGGCGCTGACGGAGAACCTGCGCACCCCGCGCGGCATCGTCCGCCACCCCGACCTCACCGGATACGCGCTGCCCACCGCCCTGGACACCCCGGACATCCGCATCGTGAAGCTGGTCGAGGAGCGGGACGTCGTCGCCCCGTTCGGCGCGAAGGCGGCCAGCGCGGTGCCGGTCGTGACGTCACCGGCGGCCGTCGCCTCCGCGGTCCGCGCGGCCACGGGGCGCCCGGTCAACCGGCTGCCGATCCGGCCGCAGGCGGCGGTGGCCCAGTAATCCGGAGGCGGTGGTGCCGGGTGCGCTGGCACGATGGGAGACATGGCTACCCCTGCTCCCTCCGACCCGCCCGTCACCTCCGACCCCGGTGGCGTCATCGTCATCACGGGCATCATGGCGTCCGGAAAGTCCACGGTGGCGCAGGCGCTGGCGGAGCGCCTGACGAAGGCCGTGCATGTGCGCGGTGACGTCTACCGCCGGATGATCGTCTCCGGCGGCGTCGACTACGGACCCGATGCCGGGGGCGAGGCCGAGGCCCAACTCCTGCTCCGCTACCGGCTCTCCGCCTCGACCGCCGACGCGTACGCCGACGCCGGTTTCACCGTCGTCGTCCAGGACGTCATCCTGGGCCCGCCCCTGAAGACGTACGTCGATCTGATCAGGACCCGCCCCGCCCACGTCGTCGTGCTCGCCCCGCGCCCCGACGCGGTCGCCGCCCGCGAGGCGGGGCGCGGCAAGACGGGGTACGGCGCGTGGACGGTCGAGGACCTGGACACCGGCCTGCGCGAGACGACCCCGCGGATCGGACTCTGGCTGGACAGCTCGGAGTTGACGGTGGATCAGACGGTGGACGCGATCCTGGCACGGCTCGACGAGGCGCGGGTGAACTAGGAAGGAGCCGTAACGGCCGAGGGCCCTCTGCCATTACGGCAAAGGGCCCGGCTCACTGCCGCGGTGCGGCGCCATCGCACCGCCAGAGGCCGTGGCGGGAATCGAACCCGCGTTACTGGATTTGCAGTCCAGCCCCTCAACCACTCGGGCACACGGCCAAGTCGTCGACCTGACCTCTTGAACGTAGCGGGGGCCCGGCGGGCGCCTCAAGCGATCACGGGTCTCTGCAACGGGACTGCCACGTGCCGTTCATGAACGGGGGCTCACGCCGCCTACGGCGTGCCCAGTGCCCCGCTGTTCCACGCCGCGCGCAGCGCCTTCTTGTCCACCTTGCCGACCTTGGTCGTCGGCAGGCGGTCGAGGAGGATCGTCCTCCGGGGCGTGTACAGCTCGCCCAGCTCGGCGCTGACCGCGGCGCCGACCGCCTCCGGGACGACGTCGGCGCCCTCGGCGGTGGCGAGGAAGATCTGCACGGCCTCCCCGTACTCCTCGTCGGGCACGCCGAGCGCCGCCGCGTTGCGCACCCCGGGCAGGGTGAGCAGGAAGTCCTCGAGGACCCTGGAGTAGACGTTGTCGCTGGTGCTGCCGGTGACGATGATGTCCTTGGCGCGGTCGACGAGATAGAGGTATCCATCGGCGTCGAGGTAGCCCATGTCGCCGGTGCGCAGCCAGCCGTCGCGCACGGCCTCGGCGGTGCGCTCCGGGTCCTCGTAGTAGCCGAGCATCACGGACTTGCCCCGGACGCACACCTCGCCGACCTGTCGTACGGGCAGCGCCGCCGTGCCGTCCTCGGTGCGGATCTCGATCTCGACGCCGGATATCGCGCGGCCGCAGCTGCGCCAGAGTTCGGGCCGCCGGGTTCCTTCGGCGGCGAGGTCGGCGCCGAAGGCGGTGATGCCGAGCGCCTCGGACTGTCCGTAGCCCTGGCTGAGCACGGGCCCGAAGACCTCGACGGCCTGCTGCAGCCGGCTCGGCGACGAGGCGGCGCCGCCGACGACGATGCGGCGCAGCGCGGGCAGGACGCCCGGCACGCACTCCGGGTGGTCGAGGAGCGCGTACAGCATGGGCGGTACGAACATGGTGGTGGTGATCCGCTCGTCGCGCAGCGCCGCGAGCGCCGCGCCCGCATCGAACTCGGGCAGTACGACGAGGGCGGATCCCGTCACCAGCGCCTGGATCGAGGTGAGATGGCCGCTGCCGTGCGTGAGCAGGGTGGCGGCGAGCACCCGGTCCGTGTCCGCGGCCATGGCGGGGAAGAACGCGGAGCCGGAGTCCTGCGGGCTGTCGTCCACCAGGTCGAGGAGCGTGTCGTAGAGCCGGTGGCTGTGCGCGGCGAGCTTGGGGCGGCCCAGGGTGCCGCCGGTGTAGAGGACGGTGACGGCCTCGTCCGCTCCGGGGACGGGCACGCCGTCGGGGCGCTCCTCGGGGCACTCGGCGGCCAGGGCGAGGAGGTCCGCGCACGGCTGCTCGCAGGGACCGAGGCTGAGCAGCTGCGGGGCGTGGACGCTGCGTCCTGCCGCGTCGGCGGCCCGCTCGGCGAAGAGCGGGTCGGTGACCACGACGCGGGCCCGGGACTGCTCGACCAGCGCGGCGAGTTCGCCCGGTCCCGGCTCGGGCGGCAGGAACACGACGCGGCAGCCGATGAGATGGACGGCGAGCTGCACCAGGACGGAGTCCACGCGGTTGGCCAGGAACAGGCCCACCCCGTCGCCGGGCCCGAGCCCCTGCCCGCGCAGCGCGTGCCCCAGCCTGAACAGCCGCCGCCGGGCCTCCCCCCTGGTGAGCCGCTGCGTGCCCTGGGCGAGCGCCTCGGCGTCCTCGTTCTCGTGCCAGTGCTCCAGGATGCGGTCCACGTACGTCCGTGAGACGGCCGTGCCCTGTTCGTTGATGATCATCAGCACATGCAAACATGCCACCCGGAAGGTTTGGTGCCGCGGGGGTCACCTTCGGCCATCGGCCGACGGAGTCCGGCGTTCCGGCGGGCGGCTCCCGTCAGCCGTGGCGCTTCCAGAACAGCTGGTTGTGGTCCCTCGTGAAGTCGGCGCGATTCCAGTCGTCCGAGGTCAGGGTCTGTACGCATCCGTCGGTGCCGGTGCCGCGGAAGGTTGGCCAGTTCGTGCGGCCCGTGGCGGCGAAGCCGGTCCAGGTGGTGAGCAAGCGGTCCCGGAACCGGGCTTGTTGAGGCTTCACGTTCTGGAACGGGTCCAGGCCGAAGAGGCGGCCGGGACGAGCCCCGGCCCCTCCGGACGCGGGTGGTAGCTTGCCGCCCATGGGGAACCGCGAAGCCCTCCTGGCGGGCGCCAAGGCGTGCTTGCGGGAAAAGGGGTACGACCGCACCGGCGTCCGCGACATCGCGACCGCGGCCGGCGTCAGTACGGCCGCCATCGGCTACCACTACGGCTCGCGCGAAGCCCTGCTCAACCAGGCGCTGTTCGAGATCCTCGACGAGTGGGGCGACTCGATGGCGCGGGCCCTCGTCCGTGACGCGGACGGCTCCTCGAAGCGGCACTTCGAGGGGATGTGGGAGAGCCTCATCGCGGACTTCACCGCCCACCCCGACCTGTGGCTGGCCTCGATGGAGCTGTTCATGCAGGCCCGGCGCAGGCCCGAGCTGCGCGGCGCGCTCGCCGAGGGCACCGCGCGGGGCCGCCGCGGCCTGGCCGCGCTCCTCGACGGCGTTCCCGAGGGCGAGGTGGCGGAGACATCCGTACGCACTCTCGGCAGCGTCCAACTCGCCCTCATGTCGGGCGTGATGATCCAGCACCTGAGTGACCCGGCCGCCGCGCCGAGCGCCGCCGAAGTCCTGGAAGGGCTGCGGGGACTCGGCGACCTCGCGCGCTGAGCGGGGCGTTCGCTCCGGGGGAGTGGTGAGGGTCAGGCCGCGCGGGTGAGCGCCGCGGGCCCGGTGGGGGCCGACGTGCGGGCCACGGTGGCCGGTACGGGGCGTACGGGGTGTGCGGAGGGCGCGGAGTGCGCGGCCTGGCCGCGGTTCCGGGCGAAGACGACGAGGCGCAGCACCACGAAGCGCGCGACACCGGCGAGGGCGGACGCGGACAGGTAGACGACCTGTTCCAGCACGGCGCCGGGCGCCGCCACCAGCTGCTGCAGGACGGCCATCGCCACGCAGGTCACCACGTACGCGGCCGCCGCGGACCCGGCTGACTGCGTGTGCTGGCGCCAGGTCGCGCGGCCGCCCGCGCCGAAGGTGAAGCGGGCGTGCAGCTCGGTGGCGAGCAGCGTGGAGACCACGGTGATCAGCGCGTTGGCGAGGGCCCAGGGGAGCCAGGAGGCGAGGGCGGCCACGGCGAAGCTGGAGGCGATCCCCACCCCGCCGCCGCAGAGCACGAAGCGGGCGAAGGCGGCGAAGGCGCCGGGTGCGCCGGGTGCCGACTGCTCCTGGCTGTGCGCTGTCTCCATGGTCCGACCCCTTTGAAGGCTCACTCCGCGAAACGCGCGCCCCTCGCTGCGAGGCCGAGGAGCGCGCTGTCAGTGGTGCCACTATGGCACGCGGATGGCACCACTGGCGAGCCTTAATTGGCGCCACGTGCGTCGCATGTGGCGCCATGATGGGAGACGGGTCGTGAAGGTGCAGGTCAGTGGCCCGACGCAGGGGCTGGATTTCTTGAGCGAGTCAGGGGTGCGGGGTGTGGTGCCACCGGGGGCCGCGGTGGCACCACTGCGGTTTCGGCGCCGTTCTTCCGGTGGGGCGCTCAGCGCACGGTGACGTTGAAGACCGGCGACAGGGTGGCACCGCTCTTCACGCGGAGGTCGTTCTTGCCCTTCAGGCCGAGCTTGACGCGCAGCGAGTACGCGCCGGACTTGTTGACCGTCGTGCTGGCGGGCAGCGTCTTCCAGGTGCCGCGCTGCTTCTGCTGCAGGCTCACCTTGCTGCCGGCCTTGATGCCCGTCGCCTTGCCGCTGACGCGCAGCTCCTGCCAGGCCTTCACGGAGGTCGCGGACGGCTTGGCGGTCAGCGCGGCCTTCGCCTTCGCGGTGGGGCTGGTCTTCTGCGAGCCGAGCCGCTTGCCGGTCTTGACGTCCCAGATCGTGTACGGCGTGCCGCCGCCCTGCGTCTTGCTGAACAGGCGCTTGCCGTCGGCGCTCAGGTGCACGTATATGCCGTTGTCGACGGTCTGGCCCGGCTTGATGACCTTGCCGTCGTAGTACGGCTTGCCGCCCTTGACCGTGATGAGGACACCGGCACCGATGTCGATCTTCGTGGCCTTCGCGGCGGCGGGCTGTACGGCGGCGGGGCGCTCGGGGGCGGGCGCGCTCGCCAGGGCCGCCGCGGCCGGAGCCAGCAGGGCCGTACCGGCGATGACCGAGATGGTGGCGGTACGCAGGGCGCTGCGGCGGTGGGTGATGGTGCGCATAACGGCGGTGTTCCCCTTCACGATGCGATGGTGTGCTCTCGCCCGGCGCGGACCCACTGGTCCGGTGGATCCGTACGGTTCAGAACTTTTGTCCTGTGCTGTCCGGCGAGTGCTGAATAAAGGTAAATCACCCGCCATTGCGGTCAGTTGACGGTCTTGTAACGGTGCGCCGTAGATCACCTCACGGCTGTGCGTCATCCGCGAGCCCCCTGCCGGTTTGACCTACCGCCGCCTCCTCTTCCAGTACGCCACCGTCACCGCGGCGAGCAGCGGCCCCCACAGCAGCAGCGGCAGATAACCGGCGTAGAAGAGGACCCCGTCCCAACCGCCTTGATTGCCGGGGTAGTCCGAGGGGGACTTGTCGCCGCGGATCGTGACGCCCGAGGCGTCGGCGACCACCACCGCCGTCCACATCGCCGTCAGGGCGAGCGAGCCGAGCGCGGCCGGGACCGCCGCGGCCAGGGGCGGGACCCTGCGGCCGCCGAGCAGGGGGATCCGGCGCGGGAACACCTCGCCCCACCTCGCCACCAGGCCCACCGCGGTGAACGCGAGCAGCTCGGACAGGAGCGAGAGCAGGACGACGTACACCTCGCCGGGGAGCCACGAGGGGAGGTTGCCGTCCTTTCCGTCGGCGTCCGGGGAGAACGCCGCGCCCAGCCGCCAGATGCTCGACGGCAGGACGACGAACGGGATGGCGTACGCGGCGTTCCTGGCCCAGCGCGGGACGCCCGGCACGGGGTCGTGCGCCGCGCGCCAGGCGGTGCGGAAGCGGCCGACAGGCGGGGGCGGTGTGGTGAGGGATGTCGTCGTTGTCGTCATGGCTCGAAGGCTGTCAATCAGGGGCCTGTCCGGGGATCGCCCGCCGGTTCCACGTCGCGGGGTGCGGCTCCGTCGCGCGGGGGAGGCGGCAACCGACCTGCGGATCACGCACCACCGGTCGTACGACCAAGGGACCAGAAGTCCACCGCCTCCGGACAGGGGCACAAGCCACTCACGCCTCTTACGCTGACCTGCATGACCGAGACTGGCGTCGCCGCCGATTCCATAGCCCCGCCCGCCCCGAAGGGAACCGGCGGTGTCCTCGGCAAGCCCTATCGCGCCCTCAGCGTCGGCATCGTCTCCGTCGTCCTGCTCATCGCCTTCGAGGCGACCGCCGTAGGGACCGCGATGCCCGTCGCGGCGCGCGAGCTCGACGGCGTCTCGCTGTACGCCTTCGCGTTCTCCGGGTACTTCACGACCAGCCTGTTCGGCATGGTCCTGAGCGGGCAGTGGGCCGACCGGCGGGGCCCGCTCGGGCCGCTCGCCACGGGGATCGGTCTGTTCGCGGCGGGGCTGCTGCTGAGCGGGACCGCCGCGGCGATGTGGCTGTTCATCCTGGGCAGGGCCGTGCAGGGACTCGGCGGCGGTCTGGTGATCGTCGCGCTGTACGTGATCGTCAGCCGGGCCTACCCGGAGCACCTGCGGCCGTCCATCATGGCGGCGTTCGCGGCGAGTTGGGTCGTGCCCTCGGTCGTCGGGCCGCTGGTCTCGGGGACCGTCACCGAACACCTCGGCTGGCGCTGGGTCTTCGTCGGCATCCCGGTCCTCGTCCTCGCGCCGCTCGCCCTCGCGCTGCCCGCGATCCGGCGGACCGCGTCGGGGCCGGTGGACCCGTCCGCGCCCGTCGCCGCCTTCGACCGGCGGCGCATCCGCCTCGCGCTGGGGATCTCGCTGGGGGCGGGGCTTCTGCAGTACGCCGGGCAGGACCTGAAGTGGCTCTCGCTGCTGCCCGCCGCGGCCGGTGCCGCCGTCCTCGTGCCCGCCGTCCTCGGGCTGCTGCCCAAGGGGACGTATCGGGCCGCCCGCGGGCTGCCGTCCGTGGTGCTGCTGCGCGGGGTGGCCGCCGGGTCCTTCATCGCCGCCGAGTCCTTCGTGCCGCTGATGCTCGTCACCCAGCGGGGGCTCAGCCCCACCATGGCCGGGCTCTCGCTCGCCGTGGGCGGTGCGACCTGGGCCCTCGGGTCGTACGTCCAGTCGCGGCCGCGCATGGAGCCGTACCGGGGGCGGCTCGTCTCCTTCGGGATGGTGCTCGTCGCCGCGGCCGTCGCCACCGCGCCGAGCGTCCTGATCGAGGCCGTGCCCGTGTGGATCGTCGGGGTCGCGTGGGGCTTCGGGTGCTTCGGCATGGGCATGGTCATCGCCTCGACCAGCGTGCTGCTCCTGCGGCTCTCGCCGCCCGAGGACGCCGGATCCAACTCGGCCGCGCTCCAGATCTCCGACGGCCTCTCGAACGTGATCCTGCTCGCCGCGGGAGGCGCCGCGTTCGCCGCGCTCGGCGGCGGCACGGTCGGCGCGACACATGGGGCGGGGGAGGCCGCCGGGTCCCATCCGGCCGCCTTCGTCGCCGTCTTCCTGCCGATGGCGGCGGTCGCCCTGGTGGGGGCGTGGGTGGGGACCCGGCTGCGGGAGCGGACGGGCTGACGCGTCCGTGTGACACCCGTCGCACCCGCCCCGGCACCCGCCTCGAACTCACGGGTACGTCAACACATCACCGGTAAGGTGGCCCGGTTGTCATACGTGCCGCCGACCTGCGAACCCGGAGACCGTGACTACCACCAGCGCCGCCGCCAACTCCTCCCACCACCTCTCTCCCGCCTTCCCCGGCCGTGCCCCCTGGGGCACCGCCAACAAGCTGCGTGCCTGGCAGCAGGGCGCGATGGAGCGGTACCTCCAGGAGCAGCCGCGAGACTTCCTCGCCGTCGCCACCCCCGGCGCCGGCAAGACGACCTTCGCGCTCACGCTCGCCTCCTGGCTGCTGCACCACCACGTCGTGCAGCAGGTCACCGTGGTCGCGCCGACCGAGCACCTGAAGAAGCAGTGGGCCGAGGCGGCCGCCCGTATAGGCATCAAGCTGGACCCGGAGTACAGCGCGGGCCCGCTCAGCAAGGAGTACCAGGGCGTCGCCGTGACGTACGCGGGCGTCGGCGTGCGGCCGATGCTGCACCGCAACCGCTCCGAGCAGCGCAAGACCCTCGTCATCCTCGACGAGATCCACCACGCCGGTGACTCCAAGTCGTGGGGCGAGGCCTGCCTCGAAGCCTTCGAGCCCGCCACCCGCCGCCTCGCGCTGACCGGTACGCCCTTCCGGTCCGACACCAACCCCATCCCCTTCGTCACGTACGAAGAAGGAAACGACGGCATCCGGCGCTCCTCCGCCGACTACACCTACGGCTACGGCAGCGCCCTCGGCGACGGCGTCGTGCGGCCCGTCATCTTCCTCTCGTACTCCGGCAACATGCGCTGGCGCACGAAGGCGGGCGACGAGATCGCGGCCCGGCTCGGCGAGCCCATGACCAAGGACGCCGTCTCGCAGGCCTGGCGCACCGCCCTCGACCCGCGCGGCGAATGGATGCCGAACGTCCTCAAGGCCGCCGACAAGCGGCTCACCGAGGTCAGGAAGGCCATCCCCGACGCGGGCGGCCTCGTCATCGCCTCCGACCAGGACTCCGCGCGCGCCTACGCCAAGCTGATCCGCGAGATCACCGGGACCAAGGCGACCGTCGTCCTCTCCGACGACACCGGCGCCTCCCAGCGCATCGACGACTTCAGCGAGGGCACCGACCGCTGGATGGTCGCGGTCCGCATGGTGTCCGAAGGCGTCGACGTGCCGCGCCTCGCGGTGGGCGTGTACGCGACGACGATCTCCACGCCGCTCTTCTTCGCCCAGGCCGTCGGCCGTTTCGTACGTTCGCGGCGGCGCGGCGAGACCGCCTCCGTGTTCCTGCCCACCGTCCCCGACCTGCTCGGCTTCGCCAACGAGATGGAGGTCGAGCGCGACCACGTGCTCGACAAGCCGAAGAAGGACGGCGAGGAGGACCCCTACGCCGAGTCCGAGCAGGAGATGGACGAGGCCAACAAGCAGCAGGACGAGGACACCGGGGAACAGGAACAGTTCTCCTTCGAGGCGCTCGAATCCGAGGCCGTCTTCGACCGGGTGCTCTTCGACGGCGCCGAGTTCGGCATGCAGGCGCACCCGGGCAGCGAGGAGGAGCAGGACTACCTCGGCATCCCCGGACTCCTCGAACCCGACCAGGTGCAGATGCTGCTGCAGAAGCGGCAGGCCCGGCAGATCGCCCACAGCAAGAAGAAGCCGGACACCGAGGCCGATCTCCTCGAACTCCCCGCCGAGCGGCGCCCGGTGGTCTCCCACAAGGAACTCCTCGAACTCCGCAAGCAGCTCAACACGATGGTCGGTGCGTACGTCCATCAGAGCGGCAAGCCGCACGGCGTGATCCACACCGAGCTGCGGCGCACCTGCGGCGGGCCGCCGAGCGCCGAGGCCACGGCGGGGCAGCTGCGGCAGCGCATCGCGAAGGTCCAGGAGTGGGCGACCCGCATGAAGTGACCGCCCGGTACCGGCGGGTGCCGGGAGCGGCGTGTTCCGAGTGCGGAGGGCTTGTGCCGAGGTGGTGCAAGCCCCTGACGTGGTGCGCCCCGCGTAACGGGGCAAGTGGGGGCGCTAGGGGCGCCGCGGTGCCCGGATTCTGGACGAAGTCTTCCGCTCAGCGGGACGGCCTCGCTACTGTCCCCGCAACGCACACGCCCCGTGGCAGCGCCGCCGCGGAGCGCAGCCGGTGTACCGACCGGCGGCCTCTGACGCGCGTCGCCCACGGGACCGGCGGCGCAACCGCCGCGTAAAGGGGCCGTCGACCCTCACCTAAGGAGTGGGCGTCGTGACCGCGGAGACTTCCCAGACGCTCGACCGAGG
Source organism: Streptomyces sp. NPDC059002 (assembly GCF_042740435.1). Classification (NCBI taxonomy): domain Bacteria; kingdom Bacillati; phylum Actinomycetota; class Actinomycetes; order Kitasatosporales; family Streptomycetaceae; genus Streptomyces; species Streptomyces sp. NPDC059002. The sequence continues at coordinate 21,663 of NZ_JBHYJI010000030.1, forward strand.
ACTGCGCGTCCTCAAGCTGCTGGCCGACACCGACCATGGGCTCACGGTCACCGAGCTGTCCAACAAGCTCGGTGTGAACCGCACCGTGGTGTACCGCCTGCTCGCCACGCTCGAACAGCACGCACTCGTACGACGCGACCTGGGCGGCCGCGCCCGCGTCGGCCTCGGCGTGCTCCGCCTGGGCCGCCAGGTCCACCCCCTGGTCCGCGAGGCCGCGCTGCCCGCGCTGCGCTCGCTCGCCGAGGACATAGGCGCCACGGCCCACCTGACCCTGGTCGACGGCACGGAAGCGCTGGCCGTCGCGGTGGTGGAGCCGACCTGGACGGACTACCACGTCGCCTACCGCACGGGTTTCCGGCACCCCCTGGACCGCGGCGCCGCGGGCCGCGCCATCCTCGCCGCCCGCCAGGGCCTGGTGACCGACCCCGGGTACGCGCTCACGCACGGCGAACTGGAAGCGGGCGCGAGCGGGGCCGCGGCGCCCCTGGTCGGCGTGACCGGCATAGAGGGCAGCGTGGGCGTGGTCATGCTGTCGGACTCGGTGCCGGAGAGGGTGGGGCCGCGGGTGGTCGACGCGGCGCGCGAGGTAGCTGATGCGTTGCGCTGAGGCCGCGCGGGCGGACCGGCCACGGGGTGCTGTCATCGCCGGCTGCGCCGAGCTCGTCCTCAATCGCCGGACGGGCTTCATATCCCCGCACGTTAGATTGACCCTGTGTTTTCCCTCGCGCGCCTCACTCGCCCCCAGGCCCTCGCCGTCTGCGCCCTGCCCGTCGCGGCCCTGATCGCCGTCGCGGGGCTCGCGCCGCTGCCGTTCGCCGTGGCCCAGCCCGGCGGCACGGCGAACGTGCTCGGGGAGCACGAGGGCAAGCCGGTCCTCACGATCACCGGGGCGCCGACCCGGAAGACCGACGGTGAGCTGCGGATGACGACCATCGTGGCGACCGGGCCGCAGATGGACGTGCACCTGGGCGACGTGGTCGACGGCTGGTTCCGCACCGACCGGGCGGTGATGCCCAAGGAGGCGGTCTACCCGGTCGGCGACAACGAGAAGGAAGTCGAGAAGCACAATCTCGGCGACATGAAGGAATCGCAGGACGACGCCACGAAGGCGGCGCTGTCCTATCTGAAGGCCAACGGCGTGGACGACACCGACGAGGTGAAGGTCGACGCCGACCTCGGCAAGATCGGCGGGCCCAGCGCGGGCCTGTTCCTCGCCCTCGGCATCATCGACAAGCTGGACGGCGACGGCAGCGGCGGCGACCTCACGGGCGGCCGCAGCATCGCGGGCACCGGCACGATCAAGGCCGACGGCACGGTCGGCCCGGTCGGCGGCGTCTCCATGAAGACGCAGGGCGCGCGGCGCGACGGCGCGACGGTCTTCCTCGTCCCTCAGGCCGAGTGCTCGGACGCCCAGGCCGAACTTCCGAAGGGGCTGCGGCTCATCCCGGTCAAGACACTGTCGGGCACGGTCGACTCGCTGCGGGCCCTGGAGAAGGGCGAGAAGGTCCCGAGCTGCTGACGAGACGAAGGCCCAACTCGACCAGGGTCCAGCCGAGTTGAGCACGGAGCGGGTGGCGCTGCGCTAAGGGCGGCGCCGCTTGGTGGAGCTCGGTGGCGCGGGTGTGGTGCAGGATCAGGTGGATGTCGGGGTGCATGGCTCGTCCCTTTCAGTCGCTTTCGCCCCTCGGGCGGGTCGGGAAGACGTGGGAGTGGACGCGCACCTTGGCCACGTCCGGGGTGTCCGGCTCCGGCGCCAACGCCCGGTAGCTCTCGATGAGTTCATGGACTCTGTGGCTCAGCTCGGAGGCGAGTGCGGGTGTCAGCGTCAGCGTGAAGTCGCTGGTGTCCGCGGCCTCGATCCACTCCTGTGACCACTCGTGCCGTGTGCCGAGCCAGGTGGACACCTCCTGTGAGCGCTGCGTCGCGTACTCGTGCAAGAGGGTGTCGAGCGCGCCGCGCACTTCCGGGTTCGGGTTGCGCAGGAGGCCCTCGTCGGTCCAGGTGCCCTGGTGGGTGGAGCGCCACCACCGCTCCCGCCCCTTGCCCCGCTCGGGATCGTCCTCGACGAATCCGTACTCCGCGAGCTGACGCAGGTGGTAGCTGGTTGCGCCGCTCGACTCGCCCAGGCGGGCGGCGAGTTGGGACGCGGTGCCGGGGCCGTCGTGCCGCAGCGAGGTGAGCAGTCGCATCCGCAGCGGATGCGCGAGCCCGCGCAGCGAGCGCGGGTTGAGGTGATGGACCTTGCGGGGCTGCGGCTCTTCCGTCATGCCCGTCAGCGTAGGCATGCAAAGACTCCGTTGCAACGGTTTCTTTGCAACGGAGTCTTTGGAACTGTCGAAGGCGCCCCGCCAGAATCGGCTACTCCTTCACGAACCCCTCCTGAACCAACCAGTCCTTGGCCACCTCATGAGGGTCCTGACCCTCCACGTCCACCTTGGAGTTGAGGTCCTGCGCGACCGTGTTGTTCAGCTTCTTGGTGATGGGGTCGAGGACCTCCGCCATCTCGGGGTACTTCTCCAGGGACTTGCTGTTGATCTCGGGCGCGGCGTTGTAGTTGGGGAAGAAGTGCTTGTCGTCCGCCATCACCGTGAGGTCCATCGCCTTGATGCGGCCGTCGGTGGTGAAGACCTCGCCGTAGGTGCACGTGCCCTTGGACGCCTGCGTGTAGATGATGCCGGTGTCCATCTTGGTGATGTTGGAGGCCGGGACCTTCATCCCGTACGCCTTCTGCATGCCGGGCAGACCGTCGTCCCGCGAAGCGAACTCGCTCTCCACGCAGAGCGTGACGGCATTCGGGTCGGACTTGGAGAGCGCCGCCACGTCGGAGAGCGTCTTCGTCTTGTACTTCGCCGCGTTCTTCTGGTTCATCGCGAGCGCGTACGTGTTGTTGAGTGCGGCGGGCGGCAGCCAGGTGATGCCGTTCTTCAGGTCCGCGTCGTGCACGGCCTGCCACTGCTTCTGCGGGTCGTCGATGGGATCGGAGTTGCCCTGGTAGGTGATCCAGGCGGTGCCCGTGTACTCGTACATGGCGTCCGCGTCACCGCCCTTGACCGCCTCGCGCGCACCGATGGAGCCCTGGATGCCGGTGCGGTCGAGCACGTCCGCGCCCGCCGCCTGGAAGGCGATGCCCATGATCGCGCCGAGGATCAGCTGCTCGGTGAACTCCTTGGAGGTGACGGTGAGGTCCGCGCCCTTCAGGGGCAGCCCCTTGCCGATCGAGCCGGGCTTGACGTCGTCCACCATCGGGCTGCCGCTGGTGAGTCCGCACCCGGCGAGCAGCGCTCCGACCGCCGTCGCGACGACGGCCGTACGCGTGGTGATCCTCATGACCGCACCTCCAGACCGCGTGGACGCAGGAACAGTTCGGCCAGGGAGGCCAGCCAGTCCACCAGGAGCGCGAGCGCGATCGTCAGGATCGAGCCGAGCATCAGGACCGGCATGCGCTGGTTGGTCATCCCCGTCGTGATCAGGTCGCCGAGGCCGCCGCCACCGCCGAAGGTGGCGAGGGTGGCCGTGCCGACGTTGAGGACGAGCGCCGTGCGGACGCCCGCGAGGATCAGCGGTACGGCCAGCGGGAGTTCGACCTTGCCGAGCACTCCCATCGCCGACATGCCGATGCCGCGCGCGGCTTCGAGGAGGGTGGGGTCGTTCGCCTTCAGGCCCGCGATCGTATTGGAGAGGACGGGCAGTACGGCGTAGATGATGATGCCGATCAGGGCGGCCTTCTCGCCGATGCCGAGCCAGATCACCAGGAGCGCGAGCAGGCCGATCGCGGGGGTGGCCTGGCCGATGTTGGCGAGCGCCATCGCCGCGGGGGCCGCCTTGCGCAGTCGCTTGCGGGTCAGCAGGATGCCCAGCGGGATCGCGATGATCAGGACGAAGAAGGTCGAGATCGCGGTGAGCTGGATGTGCTGACGCAGCCGGAGCCAGACGTTGCCGTCCGCGAGGGCGTTCCTGGAGATCGAGTCGAGGTCCGCCTGATGGAACCACCACCAGGTCAGCAGCAGGATCACCGCGAGCACGGCGGGCAGGAAGGTGAGCTTCTGCCAGGTGACGCGGGGCGGCTGCTTGTCCGGCGACGCGGGCGGCGGGGCCTCCTGTTCGGCCTCGCCGACGTCCCGGAAGGCGAGCCCCTTGACCTCGTGCTCGCCCTCGGGGCGGCTCTGCGAGGTGTCCTTGGGCGACGGTTTGCGGTCGGGGATCCGGGGTGTGTCCCCGGGCAGCGGCGGGGGAGTCATGCCTTGGTCTCCCCTCCGTCGCCTTCCTGCTCCTGGTGGGTCAACTGGGCGCGCTGCTCCTCCAGTTCGTGCTGGTGCTCCACGGCTTCGAGGCGGTCGGCCTCCAGCATCTCGTGGACGGAGTTCATCAGCGTCTCCATGTCGACGACGCCCGTGTACTCGCCGCGCCGCCCGGTCACCGCGACCCGGCCCGCGTTGTCCGTGAGGACCGCTTCGAGGGCGTCGCGCAGCGTGGCGTCGCGGGTCACCGTGTCGTGCACGAGGGTGCCCGCGCGGGCCAGCGAGCCCTTGGCGCGCATCAGGTCGCCGCGCCGCAGCCACTTGTAGGGGCGGCCGCGCTTGTCGAGGAGGAGCAGTTCGTTGGTGCCGCCCGCGCGCAGCTTGTTGAAGATGTCCTGGAGCGGGTCGTCGATGGTCACCGTCGGGACGTCGGCGATCTCCACGTCGCGTACGCGGGTCAGGTTGAGGCGCTTGAGGGCCGCGCCCGCGCCCACGAAGCCGGAGACGAAGTCGTCGGCGGGGTTGGTGAGGATGGCTTCCGGGGTGTCGAACTGCGCGATGTGCGAGCGCTCGCGCAGGACGGCGATGCGGTCGCCGAGCTTGATGGCCTCGTCGAAGTCGTGGGTGACGAAGACGATGGTCTTGTGCAGCTCGTGCTGGAGCCGGATCAGCTCGTCCTGGAGGTGGTCGCGGGTGATCGGGTCGACGGCGCCGAACGGCTCGTCCATCAGGAGTACGGGCGGGTCCGCGGCCAACGCCCTTGCCACGCCCACGCGTTGCTGCTGTCCGCCGGAGAGCTGGCGCGGATAGCGGCCGTGGAACTCGCCCGGGTCGAGCCCGACGAGGTCGAGCATCTCCTCGACCCGGGACTTGATCTTCGACTTTCCCCAGCCGACCATCTTCGGTACGAGGGCGATGTTCTGGGCGACCGTCATGTGCGGGAAGAGTCCGGAGGACTGGATCGCGTAGCCGACCTTGCGGCGCAGCTTCACGGGGTCGATGTCGGTGACGTCCTCGCCGTTGATGCGGATGCGGCCGCTGGTCGGCTCGATCAGCCGGTTGATCATCTTCAGGGTGGTCGATTTACCGCAGCCGGACGGGCCGACGAAGATGACGATCTCGCCCGCCTTGATCTCCATGCTGACGCTGTCGACGGCCGGTTCGCCGCTGCCCGGATAGCGCTTGGTGAGGTTCTCCAGCTCGATGGTCGCCCCGGACGTACCGGAGGAGCCGGACGTGCCGGAGGCGTCCGCCGCCTCGTCCTGCGCCGTCTCGCGTGCGGTGGTCTCAGACACGGATACCCCTCGAAATCGTCAGCCGGCCGATCAGGACGTACGCGGCGTCGAAGAGCAGCGCGAGGATGATGATCCCGAGCGTGCCCGCGAGCACCTGGTTGAGCGCGTTCTTGGAGCCGAGCGAGCCGATGCCGCGGAAGATCTCGTTGCCGAGGCCGGGCCCGGACGCGTACGCGGCGATGGCGGCGATGCCCATCAGCATCTGCGTGGAGACCCGGATGCCGGTCAGGATGGGCGGCCAGGCGATCGGCAGTTCCACCTTGAAGAGCCGGGCGATCCTGGACATCCCGATGCCCTTCGCCGCGTCGACGAGCGAGGGGTCGACGCCGCGCAGGCCCACGATCGCGTTGCGCACGATCGGCAGGAGTCCGTACAGGGTGAGTGCGATGACGGTCGGTGCGACACCGAGGCCCACGACCGGGATCAGCAGACCGATCATGGCGAGCGAGGGGATGGTCAGGATGGTGGAGGTGGTGGTCGTGGCCAGGTTGCCCGCCCACTCGCTGCGGTAGGTGAAGACGCCGATCAGTACGCCGATGACGGTCGCCACGACCATGCACTGGAAGACGGCGCTGGCGTGCTGGTACGCGTCCGTCAGGAGCTGCTGGTGACGGTTGCCGAGGTAGTCCCAGAAATTCACTGAAGTGCTCACCTCGTTCTTCCGAAGGGACTCACGGGTCGATGACTCAGGGTCTTCCGTGACTCATGGGCCTGCTGTGACTCAGGGGTCTTCGGACGCCTGCTCCACCAGCGGGATGATCCGCAGCGGAACGGGGTTTTCCATGACGATCGCCGTGGAGGCCCGGACGATGCCATCAAAACCCACGACCCGGTCGATCACACGTTGGAGATCCGCGTTGGACCGGGCCACGAGGCGGCAGAGCATATCGCCGTGCCCCGTGGTCGTATGCAGTTCGAGCACCTCGGCCACGCCCGCCAAGTGGGCGCGTACGTCCGCGCCCTGACCCTGTTTGATCTCCAGCGTCGCGAACGCCGTGACCGGGTAGCCGAGCGCGGCGGGATCGACCTCGGGGCCGAATCCACGGATGACTCCATTCGACTGAAGCCGGTCCATCCGGGCCTGCACCGTGCCGCGCGCGACGCCGAGCCGCCGGGACGCCTCAAGAACCCCGATACGCGGCTCACGCGCCAGGAGCACGATGAGCCTGCCGTCCAAATGATCGATCGCCATGCCGCCTCCTGGATGGTCATGATGTACAGATAGCCCGGCCATACTGGTATGTCGCTATGCAGATTGACCAGTGAAAACGCCAACTATTGCGCACCTTGTGGATCGGCGGGAGCCTCGGGCCATGGCAGCTACTTCCGCGAACCCCACCCACACCACCCCCGACACCGCGCGCGAGGCCGATCCCTTCCCGGTCAAGGGAATGGACGCGGTCGTCTTCGCCGTGGGCAACGCCAAGCAGGCGGCGCACTACTACTCCACCGCCTTCGGCATGAAGCTCGTGGCCTACTCCGGACCGGAGAACGGCAGCCGCGAGACCGCCAGTTACGTGCTCACGAACGGCGCCGCCCGCTTCGTCCTCACCTCCGTCATCAAGCCCGCCACCGAATGGGGCCACTTCCTCTCGTCGCACGTGGCCGAGCACGGCGACGGCGTCGTCGACCTCGCCATCGAGGTGCCCGACGCGCGCGCCGCGTACGCCTACGCCGTCGAGCACGGCGCCCGCGGCATCACCGAGCCGTACGAGGTCAAGGACGAGAACGGCACCGTCGTGCTCGCCGCCATCGCCACCTACGGCAAGACCCGGCACACGCTCGTGGAGCGCGTCGACTACGACGGTCCATACCTGCCCGGATTCGTCACCGCGAAGCCGGTCGTCGAGCCCCCGGCCAAGCGCACCTTCCAGGCCATCGACCACTGCGTCGGCAACGTCGAACTCGGCAAGATGAACGAGTGGGTCGGCTTCTACAACAAGGTCATGGGCTTCACGAACATGAAGGAGTTCGTGGGCGACGACATCGCGACCGAGTACTCCGCGCTGATGTCGAAGGTCGTCGCGGACGGCACCCTGAAGGTGAAGTTCCCGATCAACGAGCCCGCGATCGCGAAGAAGAAGTCGCAGATCGACGAGTACCTGGAGTTCTACGGCGGCGCCGGCGTCCAGCACATCGCGCTCGCCACGAACGACATCGTCGAGTCCGTGCGCACGATGCGCGCGGCGGGCGTGCAGTTCCTGGACACCCCCGACTCGTACTACGACACCCTCGGCGAGTGGGCCGGTGAGACCCGGGTGCCCGTCGAGACCCTGCGCGAGCTGAAGATCCTCGTCGACCGCGACGAGGACGGCTACCTGCTGCAGATCTTCACCAAGCCGGTCCAGGACCGCCCGACCGTCTTCTTCGAGATGATCGAGCGGCACGGCTCGATGGGCTTCGGCAAGGGCAACTTCAAGGCGCTCTTCGAAGCGATCGAGCGGGAGCAGGAGAAGCGGGGCAATCTGTAGCGCGGGCCAGTCGCGGGCTGCGCCCAGCTCGTCCTCAATCGCCGGACAGGCTTGACCTGTCCGGCGATTTCGCGTTCCGGTGCGGCTAGTGTGCGGTCATGGCCAGGATCAACGACGTCGGTGGCATGCAGGGCTTCGGGCCGCTCGACACCAGCGACGACACCGAGCCCTTCCACGCCGACTGGGAGGCGCGGGTGTTCGCGCTGAACAGTGCGCTCGTACGTGAAGGCGTCTACAACCTGGACGAGTTCAGGGACGCCATCGAGACGATGGAGCCGTCCGCGTATCTGGCGGCCTCGTACTACGAGCGGTGGTTCCACGCGATCCGCACGCTCCTGGACCGCAAGGGCGTCGTCGCGCTGGCGGAACTCGATGACTGACCGCTTCCGGCCCGGCGCCCGGGTGCGCACCGTGCACCACGACCCGCCCCACCACACCCGCCTGCCGCGCTACGCCCGCGGCAAACGCGGCGTGATCGTCGAGCCCGAGGGCCGCCACCCGCTGGCCGACGTCCGCTCGCAGGGGCGCGACGACGCGCCCGTCGAGCAGGTGTACGCGGTGCGGTTCGCGGCGCGCGAGCTGTGGGGCGAGGGCGACCACCATGTCGTACTCGACCTGTGGGAAAGCTATCTGGAGGACGGGACGCCATGAGCGGCACACACGCGGACGCGCTGATCTCGCGCCAAGTCCGGCGTCTTGAAACCCTGTTGGAGGACCGCGGCATCGTCGTCGGCGCCGCACTCGACGAGATGCTCGACGCCTTCCTCGACGGCGCGACCCCACTGAACGGCGCGCGGGTCGTCGCACGGGCCTGGACGGACCCGGCGTACAGGCGGCGGCTGCTCGCCGACGGCACCACGGCCGTGACCGAACTGGGCTTCTCCGCGGGGGGAGTTCAGCCGCAGCGGCTGCGCGTCGTCGAGAACACGCAGGACACCCACAACGTCGTCGTGTGCACGCTCTGTTCCTGCTATCCGGTGCGGCTGCTCGGGCCTTCGCCCAGCTGGTACAAGAGCGAGGCGTACCGGTCGCGGGTCGTGCGGGAACCTCGTGCGGTTCTGCGGGAGTTCGGGGTGGAGCTGCCTGAAGGGGTGGGGGTCACGGTGTGGGACTCCAGCGCGGAGACGCGCTATCTCGTGCTGCCTCGGCGGCCTTCTGGCACGGAGGCCCTGACAGAGGAGGAACTGGCGGCCCGGGTGACCCGGAACGGGCTGATCGGCACGGCCGTGCTTTAGCGCCCCGCCGGGCGGGCGGTGGGTGGTGCGGTCGTGCCCCGGCCGCGGGCCGGTGGGGGCTTGTCGCGCAGTTCCCCGCGCCCCTGACGGGGCGCTACCGCCTGGCCGCGAGGCATGGCCGGGCGCGGCGCGTACATCTCCTCCGGGCCGCCCTCCGGCGGCTCGCCCAGTGCGGCGAGGGACTCCTTGGCCGCCGGTACGCCGAGGGGGGAGAAGTAGGGGTTGATCCGCAGGGCCTCACCGAGGTGGCGGCGGGCCGCGCCGTAGTAGCCCAACTCCCGTTCGATCTGGCCGCGGTGGAAGGCGAAGAGGGCGCTGCGCGGGCCTTTCTCCATCGCCTTCGTGACGAGCTTCAGGCCCGCCTCGCCGTCGCCGGAGCGGTGCAGCGCCCAGCCGAGCGCGTCGGCGGTCGCCGGGCTGCCGTGCCGCTTGTACTCGGCGGTGAGGCGCTCCACCGCCGCGTCCGCGTCCCCGTGGTCCGCCTCGAACAGGCCGAGGATGCGTTCGTTGTTGACCCCGCCCGCACCCTCCTGCCGCACCCGGGCCCGCAGCGCGTCGTACTGGGCGCGGGCCGCCGGGCCGAGCTTCAGCGACTCGTACAACTCGCCCAGTTCCAGGGCGTATTCGGGCATCGGCTGCTTGGTGAGCGCCGCGCGGTACGCCTGCAGCGCCGCCGAGGAGCGGCCCAGCGAGGCGAGGGCGCGGCCCCGGCCCGCCAGCGAGGGGTGGTGGTCGGGGTCGGCCGCCAGCGCCGCGTCGTAGTACCGCAGCGCCTCCGTCGGCTCGCCCCGCTCCCAGGCGAGTTCGGCGACCCGGTGCAGGCACGCCGCCTTCAGGGCCGGGGCGTCGGCGAGCGACGCCGCGTCGGTGAGCGCGGCGTTCGCGTCCTCGCGCCAGCCGCGGTCGCGGTAGACCTGCCCGGCCCGCGTCATGACCGCGGCGCCCGAGCCCAGTTCCTGCAGCGATGCGAGGGCCTTGCCGACGGCCTTGGTGTCGCCGAGCCCGGTGTAGGCGTCGATCAGCGCGGGGTAGGACGTCCACCGCTTCGGCGCCAGCCTGGCCGCCCGCTCGCCCCACTTCCTCGCCGTGCGGTAGTCGTGCCGTGCGTTGGCGAGCGCGGCGAGTCCCGTCAGGGCCTCGGCGTTGCCCTGCGGACCGGTCTTCAGCGAGGTGCGGAGGGCCTGTTCGGCCTTCGGGTAGTACGCGACGTCGGCGGTCCGCGTGCCCTGCGCGACATAGGCCGAGCCGAGCACCGCCCAGGACTGGCCGTCGCCGGGGTGCGTCCGCAGATGCGTCTCGCGCTCGCCGATGAGCGCCGCCAGATCGGGCAGCGCGGCGGGCACCCCCGCGCCCACGGCCACCATCGCGCGCCCGGCGGGCCCGAGCGCGGGCGGCGCCGCGTCCCCGCCGTCCGGGGGCAGCAGCACGAGGACGCCGCCGAGCACCGCGCTCGCCGCGACGGACGCGATCAGCACACGCTTCACCGAAGGCTTCATGGCGGACTTGGAAGGCTCCATGACGCTCACTGTGCGGCAATGCCTTCAATACGAAGAGCACATCCCGGCGGCCTGGAACGGCGTCGCACACGGGTTCACACCGATGGCCCCGGGTGCAAGGCTGTGATCATGAGCCGCACACTCATCGAACTCCTCCAGGAGGGCCTGCCCGCAGCGGCGGTCCTCACGGACCCGGACATCACGTCCTCGTACGCCCACGACATGGCGAGCTTCTGCGACGCGGGCGTGCCCGCCGTGGTCGTCCTGCCGCGCACCGTCGAACAGGTCCAGCACGTGATGCGCACCGCCACCGCGCTGCGCGTCCCCGTCGTCCCGCAGGGCGCTCGCACCGGCCTGTCGGGTGCCGCCAACGCCACCGAGGGCTGCATCGTGCTGTCCCTCGTCAAGATGGACCGCATCCTGGAGATCAGCCCCGTCGACCGGATCGCGGTCGTCGAGCCGGGCGTCGTCAACGCCACCCTCTCCCGCGCGGTCAACGAACACGGTCTCTACTACCCGCCGGACCCCTCCAGCTGGGAGACGTGCACCATCGGCGGCAACATCGGCACGGCCTCCGGCGGCCTGTGCTGCGTGAAGTACGGGGTCACCGCCGAGTACGTCCTCGGGCTCGACGTCGTCCTCGCCGACGGGCGCCTCATGAGCACCGGACGCCGCACGGCCAAGGGCGTCGCGGGATACGACCTCACCCGGCTCTTCGTCGGCTCCGAGGGCAGCCTCGGCATCGTCGTACGGGCGGTCCTCGCGCTCAAGCCGCAGCCGCCGCAACAGCTGGTCCTCGCCGCCGAGTTCGGCTCCTCGCAGGCCGCCTGCGACGCCGTGTGCAGGATCATGGAAACAACAAGGCGCGAAGCGCTTCCGCAGAAGGGCGGTGGTGGGAGACGGGCGGGCGGCCACGTCCCGTCGCTCCTCGAACTGATGGACCGTACGACGGTGAAGGCCGTGAACGCGCTGGCGCAGATGGGCCTGCCCGAGACCACCGAGGCGCTGCTCCTGTGCGCCTTCGACAGCACGGACCCCGCGGCCGATCTCGCCGCCGTCGGCGCGCTCTGCGAGGCCGCGGGCGCCACCCAGGTGGTCCCGGCCGAGGACGCCGCCGAGTCGGAACTCCTGCTCCAGGCGCGGCGGTTGTCCCTCACGGCGCTCGAAGCCGTCAAGGGCACCACGATGATCGACGACGTGTGCGTGCCGCGCACCAGGCTCGCCGACATGCTCGACGGCGTCGAGCGCATCGGCGAGAAGTACGGTCTGACCATCGGGGTCTGCGCGCACGCGGGCGACGGCAACACCCATCCCACCGTCTGCTTCGACGCGGCAGACCCCGACGAGGCCAGGCGCGCCCGCGAGTCCTTCGACGAGATCATGGCCCTCGGCCTCGAACTCGGCGGCACCATCACCGGCGAGCACGGCGTCGGGGTCCTGAAGAAGGAATGGCTGGCACGCGAGATCGGCCCGGTGGGAGTGGAGATGCAGCAGGCCGTCAAGGCGGCCTTCGACCCGCACTCACTCCTCAACCCGGGCAAACTGTTCTGACTCTCCTCGTGAGGTTCTCTCTCCGCTCCCGCCCCCGTGGCGGCGGAGTTCACTCACCGTCCTTGGACTCGTCCGAGGGCCACGGGTCGCACAGCCACAGCTCGTCCCCGTGGCCGCGGCCCGGAGTGGGTGCGAGCAGCTCGGCGAGGCCGTCGTCGATGCCGAGCTGCTCGGACTCAGAGCCCGGAGGGACCACCCGCAGCGTCCGCTCCAGCCAGGCGGACACGGCCGCGGCCGGCGCTTCGAGGAGCGCGTCGCCGTCCGGCGAACTGAGCGCCATCAGGACGACGCTGCGCCCTTCCACCTTCGTCGGCCAGACCCGCACGTCACCGTGACCGCACGGCCTGAACACCCCCTCCACCAGGAGCTCACGGGCGAACGTCCAGTTCACCGGGTGCTCGGAGCCGATGTGGAAGGCGATGTGGACGGCGTAGGGATCGTCGGTGCGGTAGGTGAGGCGGGCCGGGACGGGGATGGCCCGTTCCGGCGAGAGGACCAGCTTGAGCTCCAGCTCGCGTTCCACCACGGAGTGCATGTCGTGTGCTTCCTTTCCTCGTGCGGGGCCCTGGGAGCGGACCCGTACGAGTGGAGAGCGCGAGATCCCCGGAGCATTACGCGGGTTCTGGAAAATTTCTTCGTACGACTTTGCAGAGGTGCCCGGCAGGGGGTGCGGGCCCGGCGGGGGATGTGTGGGGAGCGTGCCCGGAAAGTGGTCCGTAGGGCGGGAGCGGCCCAGTGGGACACGGAGGTCTGATAGATGTGGAGCCCTTAAAAGACCCCCGAGCAGATACGGGACGACGGACATGAGCGCCCCAACTCCGGCCCCAGGCGACGACAGGCCCCGCGAAGGCTACTACCCCGACCCGTCCATTCCCGGATATGTCCGGTACTGGAACGGTGCCGCCTGGGTGCCCGGTACGAGCCGTCCCGCGCCGACCGACGGCGAACCCCTGCCGGCCCCGCCCGGCGTGGCCGCCGCGGCCCCGCCCGCGACGCCCGCGCCCGCGGAGGAGACGGGCCCCGTTTTCTTCGACGAGGAGCCCGCCGCCGAACCCGACCCCGAGCCCGCCGCCGAGCCCGCCGCCGACTCCGCGCAGCACGGCACCAGGCCCGAGCCCGCGTCCGCCTGGCAGGCCGACGCCACCCGGCAGGCCGGACTCGGCGGCGACGCGGAGCGCCGGGTGTCCTGGGGCGCCCCGGGACAGGCCGACCCGCGCGTGCCCAGCGACAGCGCGCCGCGCACGGACGCGGCGGCGGGCGCCGAACCCGCCAAGGCTGCCGGACCCGCCAAGCCCGCCACGCCCGCCAAGCCTGCGGAGCCGTCGGAGGACCAGAGCAACCCCGGCACCGTCGCGATCCGCGCCATCAAGCCCGGCGCCCCCAAACCGCCCGCCACCGAGGGCACAGTGACGTTCCGTCGGCCGACGGGACCGGTCAGCCCCGCGCCCGCCGCTTCGGGCGGCACCGAAGGCACCATGGCGATCCGCGCGCTGCGGCCCAAGTCCGCGCAGGCCTCCGTGCCGCCGCAGACGGCCACGCCTGCGCAGGCCCCCGCGCCGCAGGCCCAGCCTCAGCCGAACGCCGCGCACCCCCAGCCCTCCGTGCCGCAGCAGGGCGGCGCCCCCTCGCCCGTCACCGCGGGCCCCGGCGGCGGCTCGCCGTCCTGGGCGCAGCAGGTCCACCAGCTCGCCGGTGCCACCCCGGCCGCGACGCCGCAGGGCGACGGGCAGCCCGTCGTGCCGTGGAAGCCGGTGGCCAGCGACCCGTTCCTCGCGATGGCGCAGAACCAGGCGTCGGCCAGGCCCGCCGGGCTCGGCAGGCGTCTCGCCGCGCGGCTCATCGACACGGTCGTCCTCGTCGCCGTCACCGGTGCCGCCGCACTGCCGCTCGGCACCAAGGCCGCCGACCACATCGACAGCAAGATCGACGCGGCGAAGCTGTCCGGCGAGAAGACCACGGTCTGGCTGCTCGACGGCACCACCTCGGGCTACCTCGGCATCATCCTCGCCGTCCTGCTGCTCTTCGGCGTCGTGTACGAGGCGCTGCCCACCGCCAAGTGGGGCCGCACCCTCGGCAAGAAGGTGTGCGGGCTCGACGTGCGGGACATCGAGGAGCACGCGACGCCGACGTTCGGGGCGGCGCTGCGGCGCTGGCTGGTGTACAGCGTGCCGGGGGTGCTCGTGATCGGGGTCGTGGGAGTGCTGTGGTGCCTCTTCGACAAGCCCTGGAAGCAGTGCTGGCACGACAAGGCGGCCAACACGTTCGTGGCGGGATGACGGCAAGGCACGCCGTGGGGTGACGGGGCGGCGGCGCGCCGGGTAACCCGGTCAGCCGCTCGCCGGATGCGGAGCCGGGGCCGTCGCGGTCGACTCGGGCCATGAGCACCGAACCGCCGCAATACCCGCCCCCGGACGACGATCCGTTCAAGAAACAGCCGCCGCAGCAGCCCCCGCAGGGCGGCGGCTCCCCGTACGACTCCCCGCCGCCCGGCGGCGGATCCCCCTACGGGAGCCCGCCCCCGGGTGACGGCGGCGGCTCTCCCTACGGCACCCCGCCGCCGCCCCCGCCCTACGGGGGCGACCCCTATGGCTCGGCCGGTGGACCCGGCGGCTACGGCGGGCCGGATCCCCTCGCCGGGATGCCGCCCCTGGCCGACAGCGGAAAGCGTGTGCTCGCCCGCATCATCGACATGATTCTGGTGGGCATCGTCGTAGGCCTGCTGTCCTGGCTCTTCGGCACGGCGGAGTACGACATCGACCCGGACAAGATGAACACGGGCAAGTCGTTCGGCCAGTCCCTGCTGGCCGCCGTGCTCTACATCGCGTACGACACCTTCATGATCTCCAAGACCGGGCAGACGCTCGGCAAGAAGTGGCTGGGCATGCGCGTCGCGAACCTCAACGACGGGGCGACGCCCAGCATGCAGACCGCGCTGGCCCGCGCGGCCGTCCTCTGGCTGCCGTTCGCGTTCTGCTGCGCCTGCATCTGGACGGCGATCAGCGGCGGCTGGAGCTTCTTCGACAAGCCCTACAAGCAGGGCCTGCACGACAAGGCCGCGAAGACAGTGGTGGTCAGCACCTAGCCGACGTCAAGGGGGTGCGGCGGCACTGGATCCGGCGGGTTCGTTACTTACGGGCCCGCCGGTTCGCTCACCACGGAGTCGGCGAGCACGGCACGCTGGGCCGGCACGCGCTCCTCGGCGGGCGCGGGGGAGGGCAGGGTGCGGGCGGCGGGATTCGCCGGTTTGGGGAGCGGGACCGTCAGCGCCACCAGTAAGCCGAGGCCGAGTGCGGCCAGGGCTATCACCGCGATGCCGACCCCGGAACTGGTCTGGGAGAGCAGCAGCATGGCGAGGGTGGAGAAGACGACGGTCACGGAACCGTAGGCGATCTGTGCGGTGGTCGGACGAGGCATGGGACGAGGCATGACGTGATCCGTCCTCGGCAGTGATCCCCCCACGCTTTTGGCCATGGGGGTGAATGCGGATGTATGAACGGCTGTATACGAATCAAAGGGGGCTCGACGGCGGCGACTTGGGATGTGCCGCCACGCGCGGTAGCGCACCGTCGATTGACTCTATTCCGCTGCATGCCCGACGGGAACGGGTGGTAAGCGTGACCTAACCCACGGTGCCGGAGCACAGGGGGCGCACGGGTTCATGGCGTCCATCAAGTGGACGTTATGGCGCGCCCGTTGATGATTTCCGTGGGGGAGTGCCCCGTGTCCGGATACCGGATCCCGGGGTCTGCATAGTGCACTTGGCCTGTTCAAGTCAAGGTCTGTCTTTTCTCCCGTACTTCCGGTCGAATGTCGTCACTTGTGACGCGTACATCGCGCGCGGACCTCCTCCGACCGGGAATTTCGGTCCGCCATTTTCGCGCGGGCGCGGGGGAGGACAGCATCAAGTGACAGTCAGAACACGGACGTTCAGAGCCACCGCGGTGGCCGTGGCGATGGCCGCGGCCGCCGCGACGTTCTCGGCGGCAGCGGCGTCGGCCGACGACAGCGGCACCTCGGGCGGGGCGCCTGCCGTCGACCGGCAGGATCCGTCGCGGGCCAAGGCCCAGGTCGACCACGACCTCGACGGGCCGTTCAGCAAGCAGCAGGCGCAGCAGCGCAAGGCGGCCCTGCAGCAGGTCGTCGCGGGCGACGCCAAGGTCCAGAAGAAGGGCGGCTCCCAGGTCGTCAAGCTCGACGACAAGAAGTACGTCGAGCTCGGCCGGGAGAAGACCGACAAGATCTTCACGATCCTGGTGGAGTTCGGGGACAAGGTCGACGACACGACCATGTACGACCCGGACGGCCCCGAGGGTCCGGAGCAGCCGGTCAAGAAGTACGGCGGCAAGCCGGGCCCGCTGCACAACAAGATAGCCAAGCCGGACCGTGCCAAGGACAACAGCACGGCCTGGCAGGCGGATTACAACCAGCAGCACTTCCAGGACCTGTACTTCGGGAAGGGCAAGGACTCCAAGGGCAAGCAGAAGGAGTCCCTGAAGACCTACTACGAGAAGACCTCCTCCGGCCGTTACTCGGTCGACGGTGAGGTCTCCGACTGGGTCAAGGTCGACTACAACGAGGCCCGTTACGGCTCGAACTACTGCGGCGACACCAACTGCCCGAACGTCTGGGACGCGGTCAAGGACGGCGTGACCGCCTGGGCCAAGGACCAGAAGGCCAAGGGCCGTACGGACGAGCAGATCAAGACGGATCTCGCCAAGTACGACCAGTGGGACCGCTACGACTTCGACAACGACGGCAACTTCAACGAGCCCGACGGCTACATCGACCACTTCCAGATCGTCCACGCGGGCGAGGACGAGTCGGCCGGCGGCGGCGTCGAGGGCGAGAACGCCCTGTGGGCGCACCGCTGGTACGCGTACGGCAACGACGCGGGCAAGACCGGCCCCGCGGACAACAAGGCCGGCGGCACCCAGATCGGCGACTCGGGCATCTGGGTCGGCGACTACACCATGCAGCCGGAGAACGGCGGCCTCGGCGTCTTCGCCCACGAGTACGGCCACGACCTCGGCCTGCCCGACCTGTACGACACCACGGGCAAGGGCGAGAACTCGGTCGGCTTCTGGTCGCTGATGTCGGCCGGTTCCTGGCTCGGCACCGGCAAGGACTCCATCGGTGACCTGCCGGGCGACATGACCGCCTGGGACAAGTTCCAGCTGGGCTGGCTCGACTACGCCAAGGCCAAGGCGGCCACGACCTCCGAGCACAAGCTGGGCGTCGCGGAGTACAACACCCGCCACCGCCAGGCGCTCGTCGTCGACCTGCCGAAGAAGTCCGTCACCACCACCGTCGCGAAGCCCACCGAGGGCGCCAAGCAGTGGTGGAGCGACCAGGGCGACGACCTCAAGAACACCCTGACGCGGTCGGTCGACCTGACCGGCAAGTCCAAGGCCGAGCTCTCCCTTGACGGTTGGTGGGACATCGAGGCCAACTACGACTGGCTCTACACCGAGGTCTCGACGGACAACGGCGCCAACTGGACGCCGATCGACGGCACCGCGGACGGCAAGCCGATCCCCCGCGACGCCGGTGACAAGCCCGCGTTGACCGGTGCGTCCGCCAAGTACAAGAAGCTGGTCTTCCCGCTCGACGCCTACGCGGGCAAGAAGTTCGACATCCGCTTCCGCTACTCCACGGACGGCGGCGCGGGCGGCAAGGGCTTCGCCGCCGACTCCCTCGCGATCACCGCGGACGGCGCCAAGCTCTTCGAGGACGGCGCCGAGGGCGACGACAACGGCTGGACGGCGAAGGGCTTTTCGCGCATCGGCGAGTCCTTCACCAAGAAGTACGACCAGTACTACCTCGCCGAGAACCGCCAGTACGTGTCCTACGACAAGACCCTCAAGGTCGGCCCGTACAACTTCGGTTCGAAGGCCCGCCCCGACTGGGTCGAGCACTACCCGTACCAGACCGGCCTGATGGTCTGGCAGTGGGACACCGCGCAGAAGGACAACAACACCAGCCAGCACCCCGGCGAGGGTCTGATCCTTCCGGTCGACGCCCACGCCAAGCCGCTGAAGTGGCAGGACGGCACGGTTCTGCGCAACAAGATCCAGCCGTTCGACGCGCCCTTCAGCAAGTTCGCGACCGACAAGTTCACGCTCCACGACAAGGACGTCGCGCTGAAGATCAAGTCCCAGAAGGGCGTCCCGGTCTTCGACGACCGCAAGGGCACCTACTGGTACAAGGAGAACCCCACGGGAAGTGTCAAGGTCACTGACACCAACACTCAGATCAAGATCATCAAGCAGCCCAAGGACGGCTCGACGATCACGGTCCAGGTGGGTCCCTCCACCAAGTAATTAGCGTTTCCGCAGGTCAAACCATGATCGGCCGTCGCCCTCTAGCGGGCGGCGGCCGATCGTGTTTAGGTGCGTGCTGTGGATTTCTTATTGACGCGGGGTCCGGCCAGGGACCCCGTGCGATGTCTCACGGGGGTGTGACGAACCATGTCCGCAGGAGGTTTCTGCAAGCTGCCGAACGGCAGCGTGGTGGTGGCCCTGACGCTGCCGAGCCCGTCGCCGGGCGGCGGCACGGTCCGCATGATCGTGCACGCGGTGAACCGGGCGAGGGCGCTGACACGCCTGCGGAACCTGGGCCTGCGGGCGGTCTACCTCCGCGGCAACGCGGAGCCGCCCACGCCGGACGAGATCACGGCGGTCCTGCACCATCCGGACGGCCTGATATGGCGCGCGGCGCCGGACGACTCCAGGGAGCTGTGGCACCCGATCAGGGCGCTGAAGAGGCAGAATTCCGCCCCCTCCGGCGTGAATACCAGCCCCTCCGGCGTGTGAGGAGCGGGGTCCGGGGCGGAGTCCCGATTCGGTCACACGACGGGCTTCCCGACGAGCTCGACCCCCGCCGAGCGCATCTCGGCGACCGCCGCCTCCGTGGTCGCCTCGGCGACCCCCGCGGTCAGGTCGAGGAGAACCGTCGTCCTGAACCCCTCCCGGGCCGCGTCCAGAGCGGTGGCCCGCACGCAGTGGTCCGTGGCAAGCCCCACCACGTCCACCTCCGTGATCTCCCGCTCCCGCAGCCACTCCGCCAAGGAGACCCCGTTCTCGTCGACGCCCTCGAACCCGCTGTAGGCCGCCGAGTGCGCCCCCTTGTCGAAGACCGCGTCGATCGCGCCGGAGGCGACGACCGGGGCGAAGTTCGGGTGGAAGCCGATCCCCTCCGTGCCCGCCACGCAGTGCGGCGGCCAGGAGTCGACGTAGTCCGGGCTCGCGGAGAAGTGGCCGCCGGGGTCGATGTGGTGGTCGCGGGTGGCCACGACGTGCCGGTAGCCCGCCGGGGCCTGGCCGATGAGCTCGGTGATGGCGGCGGCCACGTCCGCACCGCCGGCCACCGCGAGGCTGCCGCCTTCGCAGAAGTCGTTCTGCACATCGACGACGATCAGTGCGCGGCGCATGGCGGGTGTCCTTCGGCTGGGAGACTACGAGCGTAGGGAATTCAAGTAGGTTGCGGGAAGGGGCAATTGAAGCGTCCGGCGCCGGATCAGGCGTACTCGGTGGGGATGACCGCCTCGCCCCGCGACAGCTGCGTCGCGGACAGCGGAAGCCCCGCACGCGCGGCGGCGTGCCGGTCGCGGACCGCGTCGAGAGGCTCGCGGGCGACGACCTCGCCGCCCTTGACCAGCTCGACCAGGAGCTGCCGGTCGGCGAGCGCCGTCGGCACGGGCCCGGTGCCGACGACCTCGGCCTCGGCGACGCCGTGCTCGTCGGTCCTGCGCGCGGCCCACTTGCGGCCGCCCATGGACGTCTTGGCGCCGAGCGACTTCTTCGCGACGGGTTCGAGGGGGGCCTTGGGGTCGCCCGAGTGGGCGCGGGCCACCAGCTTGTAGACCATGGAGCAGGTGGGGTGCCCGGATCCGGTGACGAGCTGGGTGCCCACGCCGTACGCGTCGACGGGCGCCGCGGCGAGGGACGCGATGGCGTACTCGTCGAGGTCCGAGGTCACGACGATCTTCGTGTGGGGGGCGCCGAGCTCGTCCAGCTCCTTGCGCACCCGGTGGGCGACGAGCAGCAGGTCGCCGGAGTCGATGCGGACGGCGCCCAGCTCGGGCCCGGCGATCTCGACGGCGGTGCGGACGGCCTCGGTCACGTCGTAGGTGTCGACGAGCAGGGTCGTGCCGCGGCCGAGCGAGTCGACCTGGGCGCGGAACGCGTCGCGCTCGTTGTCGTGCAGGAGTGTGAAGGCGTGGGCGCTGGTGCCGACGGTGGGGATGCCGTAGCGGAAGCCGGCCGCGAGGTCCGAGGTGGTCGCGAAGCCTCCGACGTAGGCGGCGCGGGCCGCGGCGACGGCGGCCAGTTCGTGGGTGCGGCGTGCGCCCATCTCGATCAGCGGGCGGTCCCCGGCGGCCGACGACATGCGCGACGCGGCGGCCGCGATCGCGGAGTCGTGGTTGAGGATGGAGAGGATCACGGTCTCCAGGAGCACGCACTCCGCGAAGGAGCCCTCGACCCGCAGGATCGGCGAGCCGGGGAAGTAGACCTCGCCCTCGGGGTAGCCCCAGATGTCACCGCTGAAGCGGTACGAGGAGAGCCACTCCAGGGTCGCCTCGTCGACGATGCCGCGCTCGCGCAGGAAGCCGATGACGTCGGCGTCGAAGCGGAAGTTCTCGACGGCGTCGAGAACCCGGCCCGTTCCGGCCACGACTCCGTAGCGCCGTCCTTCGGGCAGTCTGCGGGTGAAGACCTCGAAGACCGAACGCCGGTCACCCGTGCCCGCCTTCAGGGCGGCCTGCAGCATCGTCAGCTCGTACTGGTCCGTGAAGAGCGCTGTCGACGGAACATCCACCGGCAGGCCAAGGTCCGCTGTGTTCATACGAGGGATGCTACCCCCAATTTCGTCACTCTGACGATTTCCTCGCCCCCGAGGAGGCCATTTGTGCGAGGCCCCCCTGTGGATGGCAGCATGGGACACGTGAGTACGGCTCCCGCAGAGATCACCCGCCCGGAATCGGACGAAGAGGTCTTCGTCGTTCCCGAGCCGGACGTCCCCTGGATCACGCTCGTGCACAACGATCCGGTCAACCTGATGAGTTACGTGACGTATGTGTTCCAGACGTACTTCGGGTACTCGAAGGGCAAGGCCACGAAGCTCATGATGGACGTGCACCAGAAGGGCCGTGCCGTCGTCTCCAGCGGTACCCGCGAGGAGATGGAGCGCGACGTACAGGCCATGCACGGTTATGGCCTGTGGGCCACCCTCCAGCAGGACCGGAAGTAGCGACGCAGCCGATGCCAGGACACTTCGAACCGATCCCCGGGGGCGGCGCCGCCGTCGCGCTCGACGAGGTCGAGATCTCCATCGTCCGTTCCCTCGCCGTGCAGCTCCTGGAGCTGATCGGCCCCGGACCGGGCGGTGAGCCCTCCGACGACCCGCTCGCCGAACTGTTCGCCGAGGGTCCCAGCGAGCCGCCCACCGACCCGGTGATGATGCGGCTGCTGCCCGACGCGTACGGCGGGCCCGGCAGCGAGCACGGCGCGGACGACCCGGAGGAACTGCGGGCGCACTCCGCCGAGTTCAGGCGTTTCACCGAGAACGACCTGCGCGCCAAGAAGCGCGACGACGCCCTCGTGGTGATCCGCTCCCTCGACTCGATGACGGCGTCGGGCGAGGGCGGAGCTGTCCTGAAGCTGTCGGTCGAGGAGTCGCGGCACTGGCTCGGCGCCCTCAACGACCTCCGTCTGGCGATCGGCACGCGCCTGGAGGTCACCGACGAGGAGGACGCGGATCTGCTGTTCCGGCTGCCCGACTCCGACCCCCGCAAGCCGATGGTGATGGCCTATCTGTGGCTCGGCGGACTGCAGGAGACGCTGGTCGGGACGCTGCTCGGCTGAGTTCTCCAGCACGGGGCGCGTTTTGGCCGGTCGCGCGGTTCCTCATGCCCCTTCGGGTGCCGTTCGCTCAGCGGACGCTCAAATCCAAATAACGATCGCGTCACGGCATTGCCCTCTTATGGAGCGCCAAGGGAAGTTTGTCCGCTTCTCCTAGTGGTGTGCGCCACACGTGGCTCAATCGATCACTGTTGCCCCCGTGATAAATCTTCACGACCACTCGGTGACGCCACCCATGTCGCCGGGGGCGCTCGGGCCGGCAGACCGTCGGCAGCACTCCATCCATATCCGGGGGGATCAGGACCTGATCCGCAGCCACAACGCAGATGTGCGGGCGCGGATCAGCATGGAGAAAGGCGTCACCATGACCTCAGTGCAGGTCGAAGAGCAGCACGACGAGCACGGCGGCAATGGGGTCGTGCAGGGCTCGTCCGGCGAGGGCGAGGGATATCAGCGCGGGCTCGGGGCCCGGCAGATCCAGATGATCGCGATCGGCGGTGCCATCGGCACCGGCCTGTTCCTCGGCGCGGGCAAGGCCATCCACAAGGCCGGACCGAGCCTCATCCTGGCGTACGCCATCGCGGGCCTCGTCATCTTCTTCATCATGCGGGCGCTCGGCGAGCTCCTCATGTACCGGCCCGTGTCCGGCTCCTTCTCGGAGTACGCGCGTGAATTCATGGGCCCGTTCTTCGGATTCGTGACCGGCTGGACGTACTGGCTCTTCTGGGTCGTCACCGGCATCACCGAAGTCACCGCGGCCGCCCAGTACATGCAGTACTGGACACACGGCTCCGTGCCGCAATGGGCGTACGCCCTGATCTTCACGGTCATCCTGTACGGCGCGAACCTCATCTCCGTGAAGCTCTTCGGTGAGCTCGAGTTCTGGTTCTCCATGGTCAAGGTCACCGCCATCATCGGCATGATCCTGATCTGCATCGGCATCCTCACCATCGGCTTCTCCGACGCCGGTGACACCGCGTCCGTCAGCCACCTGTGGAACGACGGCGGCTTCTTCCCGAACGGCATCGGCTCCACGCTGATGACCCTGCAGATCGTGATGTTCGCCTTCCTCGCCGTCGAGCTGGTCGGCGTCACCGCGGGCGAGTCCAAGGACCCGAAGACCGTCCTGCCCAAGGCCATCAACACCGTGCCGTGGCGCATCGCCGTCTTCTACGTCGGCGCCCTGATCATGATCCTGTCGGTCGTCCCGTGGACCTCCTTCAAGCCCGGCGTCTCGCCGTTCGTGAAGGCCTTCGAGGAGATGGGCCTCGGCGTCGGCGCCGCCATCGTGAACTTCGTGGTCCTCACCGCCGCGCTCTCCTCCTGCAACTCCGGCATGTACTCCACCGGCCGCATGCTGCGCGACCTGGCGCTCAACGGCCAGGGCCCGAAGTTCTTCACCAAGCTCACGAAGAACGGCCTGCCGCTGATCGGCACCACGGTCTCCGCCGCGTTCATGCTGTTCGGCGTCTGGATCAACTACCAGTGGCCGGGCGAGGCGTTCAACTACGTCGTCTCCTTCGCGACCATCTCCGGCATGTGGGCCTGGATCATGATCCTGGCCTGCCAGATCCGCTACCGCCGCAAGGCCGACCGCGGCGAGCTGCCGCAGTCCACCTTCCGTGCCCCGGGCGCCCCGTTCACCAGCTGGTTCGCGCTCGCCTTCATCGGCATGGTCATCGTGATGATGGGCGTCGACAAGGACGCGCGGATCTCGCTGTACGCCGCGCCGGTCTGGGCCGCGATCCTGGTCGTCGCCTACCAGGTCCTCAAGCGCCGCAACCCGCAGGCCGCGGCCTTCAACAAGCGGAAGACCGGTGTCTCCGACAGCGTCTCCGTCACCAAGGACTGATGTCGCCAAGGACTGATGTCCTCAAGGGCTGATGTCACCGAGGACTGAGCGGCTCCCCAAGGCCCCTGTCCAGCATTCGGGCCCTCGCGTACCACACTTCGGTACGCGGGGGCCCCTCTGCTTATCCTGGCTGCCATGCTGACCATCACCCAGGCCCTCCAGGACCAGATCGTCGCGCACGCGCGCCAGGACCACCCCGACGAGGCGTGCGGCGTGGTCGCGGGTCCCGCGGGCACCGGCAGGCCCGAGCGGTTCATCCCGATGCTGAACGCCGCGCGCTCGCCCACGTTCTACGAGTTCGACTCGGGTGACCTGCTCAAGCTCTACCGCGAGATGGACGACCGCGACGAGGAGCCGGTGATCGTCTACCACTCGCACACGGCGACCGAGGCGTACCCCTCGCGCACCGACATCACGTACGCCAACGAACCCGGCGCGCACTACGTCCTGGTCTCCACCGCGGACACCGACGACGCGGGTCCCTTCCAGTTCCGCTCGTTCCGGATCGTGGACGGCGAGGTCACCGAGGAAGACGTGCAGGTCGTCCAGGCATACTGATACTGACCCACGATCGCCCCCAAGCTCTTAATGAGCAGGGGGGACCCCCATTTTGAGGCGGCAGGAACAGGAAGCCGGTGCAAGCCCGGCACGGTCCCGCCACTGTGACCCCACCCCCTTGCCACGTGCCGGGGCGGGGAAGTCAGGAACTGACCTGCCGCCTTTCTCCACACGACGCAGGGGACGCGGAAATCCCCTGGAGGAGGCAGCACCAGTCATGCCCCGCCCGATACGCGCCCTGGCCGCCGCGGCCCTGCTCGTCCCGCTCGCCGCGTGCTCCTCGCCGGACTCCGGCGGTGACGCGAAGCCCGCCGCCAAGGCCGCCGGATTCCCGTACACCGTCACCAACTGCGGTGTGCGGACGACGTACGACGCACCTCCCGAGCGCGCCGTCACCATGAACCAGCACGCCACCGAAGTGATGCTGGAACTGGGCCTGCGGGACCGCATGGCGGGCACCGCCTACCTCGACGACAAGGTCCTGCCGAAGTACGAGAAGGCGTACGAGGCCATCCCCGTGATCGCCAAGGAGTACCCCTCGTACGAGAAGCTGCTCGCCGCCAACCCCGACTTCGTGTACGGCGGTTACTCGAGCGCCTTCCTCGCGGGCGACGGCCGCGGCCGCCCCGCGCTCGCCAAGTCCGGCATCAAGAGCCGCCTGAACATCGAGGGCTGCGCGAAGCGCCCCGTCACCATGGACGACGTCTTCCGCGAGGTCCGCGAGGTCGGCGCCACCTTCGGGGTGCGGGATCGGGCCGACACGTGGGTCCGCGGCGCCGAGCGCGAACTGGCCGCCACGACCGAGCAGTTGAAGGGCAAGAAGCCCCGGTCCGTCTTCGTCTACGACAGCGGCGACAAGACGGCGTTCACCGTGGGCGGCCGCGGCATCGGCAACGACATCATCAAGCGCGCGGGCGGCCGCAACGTCCTCGCCGACGTCGACAAGTCCTTCGCCGACGCCTCCTGGGAGACGGTCGTGGACCGCAAGCCGGAGACCATCGTCATCCTCGACTACGGCGCCACGTCCGTCGCCCAGAAGAAGAAGCGCCTCCTCGACGACCCGGCCCTCGCCGACGTCCCCGCCATCAAGAACAAGCGCTTCGCGGTGCTTCCCCTTTCGGACATGGTCACAGGAGTACGAGCACCAGAGGCGGTGAAGAAGCTGGCGGCGCAGCTGTGAAGGCGCAGGGTGTCCAGCCCGTCCGGCGTTTGAGGACGAGCCCGAAGGGCGATGGGCGCAGGTCACGGGGACAGCACCTCGTGATCCTGACGGCGCTCACCGCAGCCCTCGCGGCAGCGATCGTCGCCGGGTTGGCCCTCGGTTCCGTACGCATCCCGCCAGGGAACGTCATCGAGATCCTCACGGGGAACGCGGAACCCTCCCCGTTCCGCACGATCGTGCTGGACGTCCGACTCCCCAGAGTCCTGCTGGGCGCCACCGTCGGCGCGGGCCTCGCGGTCATCGGCACCGTCCTGCAGGCCCTCGTCCGCAACCCCCTCGCCGACCCGTTCCTGCTGGGCGTCTCCTCGGGCGCCTCCGTCGGCGCGGTCGGCGCGATCGTGCTCGGCGGCACCTTCGGCGTCGGCTCGGCGCTCGCGACGACCGTCACCATCCCCGCGGCGGCCTTCGCGGGCGCACTGATCGCGCTGGTCCTCGTCTACGCCCTGGCGCGCAGCGGCGGCGGGTTCGCGACCGGCCGCCTGATCCTCGCCGGAGTCGCCGTCTCGTACATCCTGACCGCCCTGACCAGCCTCATCCTGGTCACTGCGGACAGCGCGGACCACCTCAAGGAAGTCCTGTACTGGACGCTCGGCGGCCTCGGCAGCGCCCGCTGGGACATGCTCGCCCTGCCCTGCGTCGCCCTGGTCGCCGGCACGGCCCTCCTGATGGCGCTGGCCCGCCCCCTCGACCTGCTGCTCGTCGGCGAGGAGGGTGCCACCGTCCTCGGCCTGGACACCGCCCGCTTCCGCGCCGCCGTCTTCGTCCTCGCCTCGCTCCTGACCGGCGTCCTCGTGGCGTACAGCGGGGCCATCGGCTTCGTCGGCCTGATGGTGCCGCACGCCGCCCGCATGCTGGTCGGCGCCGCGCACCGCCCGCTGCTCCCGGTGGTGGCGCTGATGGGCGCGGTGTTCCTGGTCGTCGCCGACCTCGCCGCGCGCACGGTCGCCGCGCCGCAGGACATCCCGGTCGGCGTGCTCACCGCGCTGACCGGCGGCCCGTTCTTCCTGTGGCTGCTGCGGCGGCGTACCGAAGGAGTCCCGGCATGAACCAGTCACCGCCCGCCGGTGAACTGCGCACCGAGTCCCTCTCGTACGAAGTGGGCGGCAGGCTCCTGGTGGACGGCGTCGACCTGACCGCCGCACCCGGCGAGACCGTCGGCGTCGTCGGCCCCAACGGCAGCGGCAAGACGACCCTGCTGCGCTGCGTCTACGGCACCCTGCGCCCCACCCACGGCCGCGCCCTCCTGGACGGCGACGACCTGGTGGCGATGCCCGCGAAGGCGCGCGCACGGCGCCTGGCCACCGTGCCGCAGGACGGGCAGGCCGCGTTCGAGCTGACCGTCCGGCAGGTGGTCGCCATGGGCCGCTCCCCGCACAAGCGCTTCTGGGAGGCGGACACGGCGGCCGACGAGGAGCTCGTGCGGGCGGCGCTCGACCGGGTCGGCGTCGCCGCGCTCGCCGACCGCGCGTTCCCCTCGCTCTCCGGCGGCGAACGCCAGCGCGCCCTGATGGCCCGCGCCCTGGTGCAGCGCCCCACCCTCGTCGTGCTCGACGAGCCCACCAACCATCTGGACATCCGCTATCAGCTCGAAATCCTCTCCCTGGTAAGGGACTTGGGCACGACGAACCTGCTCGCCCTGCACGACCTGAACCTGGCCGCGTACTACTGCGACCGCCTCTATGTCCTGGACGGCGGCCGCCTGGTCGCCTCGGGGGCGCCCAAGGAGGTGCTCACGGCCGAGCTGCTCGCCACCGTGTACGGAGTGACGGCCGAGGTCAGCACCCATCCGGTGACCGGTGCGCCGACCGTCGTCTATCTGCCGCCGCCCGCATCCTGAGCGGATTCCGTCCACCAGCTGAGATCACATTCCGGGATCCGGACCGGGAATCGATACGATGACCGCATGGTTCCTCATGACGTGAGCGAAGAGACGAAGAGCGCACCGCCCGTGCTGCTTGTCGCGCGCCTGCACGTCGACCTGTGCCGCCTCGCCAGCGCGATCTGTTCCCGCTGAACCGTTCCGCCGCACGGCCGTGTGCCGCGGCGTCGCACCCTCGTACGCACCACCGCAAGGATCAGGGCCGCCGCGCGCCCGCCACCCGCATTCCGCCCCCCGACAGGAGCCCTCAGCCATGGCCATCGAGGTCCGCATCCCGACCATCCTCCGCACCTACACCGACGGCGAGAAGGCCGTCCAGGGCAGCGGAGACACCCTCGCCGAGCTCTTCACCGACCTCGACTCGCGGCACGCGGGCATCGCCGAGCGCATCGTCGACGACGGCAAGCTGCGTCGTTTCGTGAACGTGTACCTGAACGACGAGGACGTCCGCTTCCTCGACGGCATCTCCACCAAGCTCGCCGACGGCGACAGCGTCACGATCCTGCCGGCCGTGGCCGGCGGCATGGTCTAGGCCCGATCCCGGATGCCTCGCTACGACTCCCCGCTCGCCGCGGTCGGCAACACGCCGCTCGTCCGCCTGCCCCGACTGTCCCCCTCGGACGACGTCCGGATCTGGGCCAAGCTGGAGGACCGCAACCCGACCGGCTCCATCAAGGACCGCCCGGCCCTCCACATGGTCGAACAGGCCGAGAAGGACGGCCGGTTGACGCCCGGCTGCACGATCCTGGAGCCGACCTCCGGCAACACCGGCATCTCGCTCGCCATGGCGGCCAAGCTCAAGGGCTACCGCATCGTGTGCGTCATGCCGGAGAACACCTCCCAGGAGCGGCGCGACCTGCTCGCCATGTGGGGCGCCGAGATCATCTCCTCCCCGGCGGCGGGCGGCTCCAACACCGCCGTACGCGTCGCCAAGGAGCTGGCCGCCGAGCACCCGGACTGGGTGATGCTCTACCAGTACGGCAACCCCGACAACGCGGGCGCCCACTACGCCACGACGGGCCCGGAGATCCTCACCGACCTCCCCTCGGTCACCCACTTCGTGGCGGGCCTCGGCACCACCGGCACGCTCATGGGCGTCGGCCGCTATCTGCGCGAGCACAAGCCCGACGTCAAGATCGTCGCCGCCGAGCCGCGCTACGACGACCTCGTCTACGGCCTGCGCAACCTCGACGAGGGCTTCGTCCCCGAGCTGTACGACGCCTCCGTCCTGACCACCCGCTTCTCCGTCGGCTCGGCGGACGCGGTCACGCGCACCCGCGAACTCCTCAAGCAGGAGGGCATCTTCGCGGGCGTCTCCACGGGCGCCGCACTGCACGCGGCGATCGGCGTCGGCAAGAAGGCGGTCGCGGCGGGGGAGTCGGCGGACATCGTCTTCGTCGTCGCCGACGGCGGCTGGAAGTACCTGTCGACGGGGGTCTACACGGCCCCGACGACCGAGGCGGCAATCGAGACGCTGCAGGGGCAGCTCTGGGCCTAGCCGCCCCGGAGCGCGGTCGATCACCGGCTCCGCCGAGTTCGTCCTCAAGCGCCGGACGGGCTGGACATCCCAGCCCGTCCGGCGCTTCGGCTATCCCGCGAGATATCTGACCTGATCCCAGAGAACCGGATCCACCACCCCGGCCCTGCGCCGGAACTCCCACAGCGGAACGTCACGCAGCTCGTCCGTCTCCAAGAAGCTGGGCCGCCCCTGCGCGTCCCCCACCGACCCCGGCGGCAGCGGAATCACGCCCGCCCGCTCGTCGTGGTACTTGCTGGTGATCTTCGCGACCAGCGCGCTCTCCCCGTGCACGGACAGCACCAGACAGGGCCGATCCTTGCCGCCGGGCCCGTCCTCGTACGGCACCCGGGCCCACCAGATCTCCGCGGGCCGCGGCGCGGGCAGCCGCCCCCCGGTCCGCCGCGGCCCGCGCGGCCCCCGCGGCGGCCGGGTGCTCCGCTTACGGGGCCCGCGGCCCCACCCGTCGACGAGCGTGACGACGAGCGCGAGCACCACGACGGCGGCCAGCGCGAGCCACCAGGACGTGTCCATACGATCGACGGTACCGGCGCTTCGCCCGCGCCGCCCGCTGCTTCCCCAGAGCTCCCACGAGCCCCCCGAACCGGTGACACCGCAGGTGAGTTCCCCCACAACGGCCCGCGACGGAGGAGCGACCAGGCCTTTTGCGCCTTACGCTCGACGAACCGCACACCCCCAGCTCCCCTTGTCAGTCTCCTGCCAGCGCGGAGGTCCCAGCTTCATGAAGCTCACCGTCGTCGGCTGCTCGGGGTCGTTTCCCTCCGCGGAATCGGCCTGCTCGAGCTACCTCGTCGAGGCCGACGGCTTCCGGTTGCTGCTCGACATGGGCAACGGCGCCCTCGGCGAGCTGCAGCGCCACATCGGTCTCTACGACCTCGACGCGATCTTCCTCAGCCATCTGCACGCCGATCACTGCATCGACATGTGCGCGTACTTCGTGGCGCGCTACTACCGGCACGAGGGCGGCCGCTGCGCCCCCATCCCGGTCTACGGACCCGAGGGCACCGAACAGCGCCTGACCACCGCGTACGCGGACACGCCCTCCGCCTCCTCGATGAGCGAGGTCTTCGACTTCCACACGGTCAAGCCGGGCTCGTTCGACATCGGCCCGTTCGCGGTGCGCACCGAGAAGGTCTGCCACCCCGTCGAGGCGTACGCCATCCGCGTCGAGCACGAGGGGCGCTCCCTGACGTACTCCGGGGACACGGGCACCTGCGACATCCTCGACGAACTCGCCACGGGCACCGACCTGTTCCTCTGCGAGGCGGCCTTCACGCACGGCAAGGAGAACATCCCCGACCTGCACCTCAACGGCCGCGAGGCGGGCGAGTCCGCCCGGCGCGCGGGGGCGGGAAGGCTGCTGCTCACCCACATCCCGCCGTGGACGGACCCCCAGGTCAACCTCGCCGACGCCCGCGCGGTCTTCGAAGGACCCACCGCCCTCGCGGCCCCCGGCGCCGTCTACGAGATCTAGCTGGTACGCCGGTACCCCCGGCCCCCCAGCGCCATCCTGTTCCACGTGTGGCGGCGGCCGCGGATCGCCACCGAGTAGTCGTACATGACCTCGGGGTCGCACATCCCGGGCAGGAACGAGTCGCCGAAGTGGTGGGCGTCGATGCCCACCTCCTTTGCGGTCAGGGCGAGTTGGGGCACCACGTTCGCGTGGCTGCCCTCCTGGCTGGTGCCGATCGCACCCATCACCACCGCGCCCGCGTCCTGCACCGCGGCGACCGCCTCGGCGGCCAGCTCCTTGGTGACGCCCGGCAGCGTGCCCGGCAGCGGGAGCACGACGCCGTCGGCGCCCGCGTCCACCAGCGACGTGAGCCGGTCCACCGTCACCCGCTCCGGGTGCCCCGCGTGGTGCATCTTGCCGCTCCACAGCGCCACGTCGTCGCCGAGGCCGCCGCGCAGCTCCTCGGTGACCCGCGCAAGCCCCTCGTACGACCCTCCGGTGCCCGGGTTCGCCGTCAGGCAGAGCATCGCCGCACCCATGTCGATCAGCCGCTTGGCGTACTCGGGCTTGGCGCGGCGGATCTCGGGGACGTCGCCGGGCTCCAGATTGATGCCGACGGGGCGGCCGATGTACGCGGCGAGGCCGGCGATGGAGTCGAAGGTGCCGAGCCCCGGCAGTTCGAGGCGCTCGCCGTCCCAGGCCCGCTCGATGAGGTTCAGTACGACGATGTCGGCACCGAAGGACGCCACGAGCTCGGCGTTGTGCACGCCGGGCATCCCCGGCATCGGGATCAGGGCGGCGCGGTCGGCGAAGACCTCGGCGACCATCGTGCGGCCTTCGGCGGCGGCGACGGCGGCGGTCAGCTCCCGGCCGCGCAGAGCGGCGAGACGTTCACGGTCGAGGTCGAGGATGCGGGTGGTGGTCATGGAAATCTAGCCCCTCCGGCGATATCTAGCCCCTCCGGCGTTTGAGGAGCAAGGGTCCGGGGGCGGAGCCCCCGCGCAGCCGACGCTACGGGACGGCGCACAGAGAAGGGCCCGGGCGTTGGTCACCAACGCCCGGGCCCTCCGCCCTGTTCAGCTCAGCCGCAGGCTACTTCGCCTCGGCCTTCTGGAGCTCCGCGAGCTCCTCGTCGGACTCGCGGCCCGGCGTCGGGAGGTTGAACTTGGTGATCGCGAAGCGGAAGACCACGTAGTAGAGCGCCGCGAAGCAGATGCCCACAAGGGCCAGCCCGATCGGCTTGGTGGCCGCGCCGAAGTTCAGCGCGTAGTCGATGAATCCGGCGGAGAAGCCGAACCCGTCCTTCATGCCGAGCGCCCAGGTCAGGGCCATGGAGACACCGGTGAGCACCGCGTGGATCGCGTACAGGACCGGCGCGATGAACATGAAGGTGAACTCGATGGGCTCGGTGATGCCCGTGACGAACGCGGTGAGCGCGAGCGAGAACATCATGCCGCCGACGACCTTGCGGCGCTCGGGACGGGCGCAGTGCGTGATCGCGAGGCAGGCCGCGGGGAGCGCGAACATCATGATCGGGAAGAAGCCGGTCATGAACTGTCCGGCGGTCGGGTCGCCCTCGAGGAAGCGCGGGATGTCGCCGTGCTTGCCGTTGTAGTCGCCCGCCTGCCACCACGGGAAGGAGTTCAGGAGGTGGTGCATGCCGATCGGGATGAGACCGCGGTTGGCGACACCGAAGATGCCCGCGCCGACGGCGCCCGAACCGACCAGCCACTCACCGAAGTTGTGCAGACCCGCGCCGAGCACCGGCCAGATCAGACCGAAGACGATGCCGAGGACCAGACCCGCGAAGGACGACAGGATCGGGACGAGACGGCGGCCGCCGAAGAAGCCCGCCCAGTCGGGGAGCTTGGTCCGGTAGAACTTCTGGTAGAGCAGGGCCACCACGATGCCCATGACCACACCGCCGAGCACACCGGCGTTGACCGGGGCGGCGTTCTCGACGATCTTGCCGTCGACGACCGACTGGACCTTCGGCAGGTTGCTGTCGGTGAAGGTGGCGAGCACCTTCTGGAAGACCAGGTAGCCCGCGACGGCCGCGAGGCCGGTGGAGCCGTCGGACTTCTTGGCGAAGCCGATCGCGATGCCGACGCAGAACAGCAGCGCGATGTTGTCGATGATCGCGCCACCGCCGGCCGACATATAGCTGGCGATCTTGGTGACCCAGGTCGGGAAGGACTCCCGGCCGAGCATGTCGTCGGCGCCGAGCCGGACCAGGAGCGCGGCGGCGGGCATCACGGCGACCGGCAGCATCAGGCTGCGGCCGATGCGCTGCAGCACAGCCATCACGCCGGCGCCCTTTTTCTTGTCGGCCGCGGGGGCGGCACTGGCCGTGGACACAACTTCCTCCAGTGGGCAAGGCGCCGCCTGGGACAAGGAAGTGGGGGACGGCGGCGTCTCCGGGGGGACGCGGCAGAAGGCCGCGTGGTCTACACCAATTAGTGGTGTAGACCTGTTGTAGCACGGTGAAGGTGACGTAAGGAACCCGCGATTCCTGTGGGCTGAGCCATATCCGGATATGACAGACCAAAGACCCCCGGACCTGGGGTCCGAGGGCCTTGTGGGAGGGGCGGGGAGGCTCCCCGCGGCGACGATCTACGCCTTGGTCTGCTCCCGGTCCAAGGCCTCTGCCTCCTCCTCCGGTTCGCGTCCCGGAGTCGGCAGATTGAACTTCGTGATGACGAAGCGGAATAGCGCGTAGTACACGACGGCGAAGCACAGACCGATCGGAATGATCATCCATGGCTTGGTCGCGAGGCTCCAGTTGATGACGTAGTCGATCAATCCCGCGGAGAAGCTGAAGCCGTCCTTCACGCCGAGCGCCCACGTCACCGCCATCGAGACACCGGTGAGCACCGCGTGGATCGCGTACAGCAGTGGCGCGATGAAGAGGAACGAGTACTCGATCGGTTCGGTGATGCCCGTGACGAACGACGTCAGACCGACCGAGAGCATCATGCCGCCGACCACCTTGCGGCGCTCGGGGCGCGCGCAGTGCGTGATCGCGAGGGCCGCGGCAGGCAGCGCGAACATCATGATCGGGAAGAAGCCCGAGGTGAACTGGCCCGCCGTCGGGTCGCCCGCGAGGAACCGGTTGATGTCACCGTGCACGACCGTGCCGTCCGGCTTGGTGAAGTCGCCGAACTGGAACCACACGAACGTATTCAGGAACTGGTGCAGGCCGATGGTGAGCAGCGCGCGGTTGGCGACACCGAAGATGCCCGAGCCCAGCCAGCCGAGGTCGACGAGCCACTTGGAGAAGCTGGTCAGCGCGTCACCGATGGGCGGCCAGATCCAGACGCAGATCCCGGCGAAGACCAGGCCGATGAAGGCCATGATGATCGGTACGAGCCTGCGGCCGTTGAAGAAGCCGAGCCAGTCGACCAGCTTCACGCGGTGGTAGCGCTGCCAGAACCAGGCGGCGAGCAGGCCCATCACGATGCCGCCGAAGACCCCTGGATTCTGGTACGCGGCCTGTGCCACCGTCCCGTCCTCGGCCACGCACACCCCGCTCCACATGCCCGCGCCGCCGAACGTGGTGTCCGCGGGGCAGTCGTCGGGGAAGGCCCGCAGGACCGCGTAGTACACGAGGAAGCCCGCGACCGCCGCGAGCGCCGTGGAGCCGTCCGCCTTCTTCGCCATGCCGATCGCGACACCGATGCAGAAGAGCAGCGGCAGGCCGAGCGAGGAGTCGAGCAGGGAGCCGCCCGCCGCCGCGAAGACCTTCGCGACGTTCGTCCAGCCCAGACCGTCGTCACCGAACACGTCGGGCTGGCCGAGCCGGTTGAGGATACCGGCGGCCGGCAGGACCGCGATGGGCAGCTGAAGGCTGCGGCCCATCTTCTGGAGGCCCTGGAACAGGCCGTTCCACCACTTCTTCTGTGGCACCGCGGCGGCATGGGAACTCATTGGCGTCCCTCCCGGAACAAGCCAGGTTTGGCGGTCGTTGAAAACTGGTGTAGACCAGTTGCGGAACGGGTGGGAGTGCCGCCCGATGAGGGACGGCACCTTGATCGTCATCATTGGGCACGACTGCCGTAACCGCCCGCGAAGATGGTCCAACCGTGCGTTACCGTGGCAAAGCGGACCTACGGTGCGTCGAGGCCGCATCCTTTAAAAGCAGGGA
Organism: Streptomyces sp. NPDC059002; assembly: GCF_042740435.1. Taxonomy (NCBI): domain Bacteria; kingdom Bacillati; phylum Actinomycetota; class Actinomycetes; order Kitasatosporales; family Streptomycetaceae; genus Streptomyces; species Streptomyces sp. NPDC059002. The sequence continues at coordinate 56,454 of NZ_JBHYJI010000030.1, forward strand.
GAAACACCATGGCCAGCAAGGCTGAGAAGATCGTTGCCGGGCTCGGCGGCATCGACAACATCGAAGAGGTCGAGGGCTGCATCACCCGCCTCCGCACCGAGGTCAAGGACCCCGCTCTGGTCGACGACGCCGCCCTCAAGGCCGCCGGAGCCCACGGCGTCGTCAAGATGGGCACCGCCGTCCAGGTCGTCATCGGCACCGACGCCGACCCGATCGCCGCGGACATCGAAGACATGATGTGAGCCGCTGAGCCCACCGCCGCGGGCCCCGTTCCGGAACCCGGACCGGGGCCCGCGCGCGTACCGGATAGGGTCGTGCCCATGTCTCGAATCGACGGCCGCACCCCCGAACAGCTCCGCCCCGTCACCATCGAACGCGGCTGGAGCAAGCACGCCGAGGGCTCCGTCCTCATCTCCTTCGGCGACACCAAGGTCTTCTGCACCGCCTCCGTGACCGAGGGCGTCCCGCGCTGGCGCAAGGGCAGCGGCGAGGGCTGGGTCACCGCCGAGTACTCGATGCTGCCGCGCTCCACCAACACCCGCGGCGACCGCGAGTCCGTGCGCGGCAAGATCGGCGGCCGCACCCACGAGATCTCCCGCCTCATCGGCCGCTCGCTGCGCGCCGTCATCGACTACAAGGCGCTCGGCGAGAACACCATCGTCCTGGACTGCGACGTCCTCCAGGCCGACGGCGGCACCCGCACCGCCGCGATCACCGGCGCGTACGTCGCCCTCGCCGACGCCGTCACCTGGGCCCAGGGCAAGAAGCTGATCAAGGCAGGACGCAAGCCGCTCACCGGAACCGTCTCGGCCGTCTCCGTCGGCATCGTCGGCGGCGTACCGCTGCTCGACCTCTGCTACGAGGAGGACGTCCGCGCCGACACCGACATGAACGTCGTCTGCACCGGCGACGGCCGCTTCGTCGAGGTCCAGGGCACCGCCGAGGCCGAGCCCTTCGACCGCAAGGAGCTCAACGCACTGCTCGACCTGGCCACCGGCGGCTGCGAGGAACTCGCCGCCCTGCAGCGCCAGGCACTGGAAGAGACGCTGCAGCGCGGCTGAATTGTGCGGTCCGCGCCGCCGGTTGAAGGCGGCCTGTCAACCATGGGATCCCCGGGGGCGTTGTCGAATACGACGGGCGCGTGGGACGGCCACGCGCTCACCCGTACCCCCGGGGAGGGCTTCACCCATGGTCGCGCGTCACCGTCGTCTCGCCATCGCCACTGTCACCACCCTGCTCGTCGTCCCAGGAGTGCTCGGTCTGGCCGCCTGCGACCCGTCGGACGCCGTGGACTGCGTCCGGGCGGCCGACGCGGTCTCGGACGGCGTCGACGCCATGCGCAAGGCCGCCCAGGAGGCGGCGCTCTACCCCGACAAGGCCGACAAGTCCTTCGACAACATCAAGTCCGACCTCGACGAGATCCGCGAGAAGAACGACGACGAGGACGTCCGTGACGCCGTCGACGAGATGAAGAAGGCCATGGACAACATCGAGGAAGCGGTCGACAACGGCGACAAGACCCCGGACCTCGGCCCCGTCGCGGCCGCGGGCGGCAAGGTCACCAAGGCCTGCACCCCGTAAGGGAAATCGAGTACCGAGGGCCGATCCCGGGGGCCGATACTGGGGGCGTGCGGCGGCGGCGCTGACCCGGAAGCATTCCGGCACGCCGGGCCCGAAGCCGCCCAGCAAGCAACCAACAGGCCCCTTAGGGGCGTTCTAACGAGTACGGGCGCGCGGGCCAAGCCGTGCGCCCGTCCGTACCCCCTGGGGAGGGACCGAACCATGGCCGCGCGCCACCGCCGTATCGCCACCGCTGTCACCGCCGTCCTGATCGCCGTGCCGGCGGGCATCGGCCTCGTCGGCTGCGACGCCGTCAGCAAGGCGCTCGACTGCGTGTCGGCCGCCGACGCCATCGCCGACAGCGTCACCGACCTGCAGACGGCCGTCGAGAAGGCGGGCGACGACCCGACACAGGCCGACGAGGCCCTCGACGAGATCGGCAAGAACCTCGACGAGATCGGCGACAAGACCGACGACACCGATGTCAACAAGGCCGTCGACGACCTCGACAAGGCCGTCGACAACGTCCGCCAGGCCATCAAGGACGGCGACGCCACCCCCGACGTCTCCCCGGTCACCGACGCGGCCGGCGAACTGACCAAGGTCTGCACGCCGTGACGAGCGGGTCCCGCGCCCCGGGATACTGGGGGCCATGACCCGCCTCATCCTCGCCACCCGCAACACCGGCAAGATCACGGAACTGAAGGCGATCCTCGCCGACGCAGGCCTCGACCACGACCTCGTCGGCGCGGACGCCTACCCCGAGATCCCCGACGTCAAGGAAACCGGCGTCACCTTCGCCGAGAATGCCCTGCTCAAGGCCCACGCCCTGGCGCAGGCCACCGGACTGCCCGCCGTCGCCGACGACTCGGGCCTCTGCGTCGACGTGCTCGGCGGCGCCCCCGGCATCTTCTCCGCCCGCTGGGCGGGCCGCCACGGCGACGACCGGGCCAACCTGGACCTGCTCCTGGCCCAGCTCGACGACATCGCCGCCGAACACCGCGGCGCCCACTTCGCCTGCGCGGCGGCACTGGCCCTGCCGGACGGCACGGAACGCGTGGTGGAGGGCCGCCTCCTCGGCACCCTGCGCACCGCCCCCTCCGGCACGGGCGGCTTCGGCTACGACCCGATCCTCCAGCCCGACGGCGACACACGGACCTGCGCGGAGCTGACGGCCGACGAAAAGAACGCAATCAGCCACCGCGGCAAGGCGTTCCGGGAGCTGGTGCCGGTGGTGCGGGAGTTGTTGGGCTGAGAGCACGCGCGTACGGCGAAGGCCCGGCTCGCGGGGTACGCGAGGCGGGCCTTCGGCTCTGAGGAGCAGTGCGGCGGAAGGGATTCGAACCCTCAAACCCTGTCACGGGTCACTGGACCTAAACCAGCTGTGTCGCCACTGCACCACCGCCGCTGGTAGTTACTCATGCTAACGGGCCGATGGCCCGAGCGGCACGTGGCCCGAGGATCAGGCATCGGCGCGAGGCGTTCTCCGTCGCCTGTTCCTGCACCAGGTCTCTGTCAATGCATGGCAGTTCGGGCATAGGTACCGTAGGTTCTCCCGCTGCCCGGTGCAGCCGGTCACGGCTTGCGCGGCTGGAATCCGGCGGCAGGACAGTGAGTGTGCTTGCCGCGATCGGCCTTCGTTCATTGACCTGAACGGCACCTCATGCCCTCCGCCTGAAGTGGCTGGTGTCGAGCTTGAGCCGGGCTGTTGCACGCCGGACCCGGCGGTGGTTGACATCACAGGCCTCCAGGCCGAGCGCCCGCATGACGTCCGCGCAGCCAGTGGCCTCGGGCACGGCCGCGCGGAGGGCGGTCTCGTCGATCGCCGGCTGTCATCCGGCATCCCGAGCTCACGGGCCGTGCCACGTGTGCTGGACGAGCTTGCCGGCTCGCGAACCACTGGCGTCCTTCGCGAGTGACAAGTCACCCCTCCCCTCCCGGCTGCGGGGCGGGCCGAAGGGGCGGTGGGGGAAGCGTCAGAACCTCGGTGGCGGAGTTTGTGCCTCCACCATTTCCGCCGCCTCCTCCTTCGTCCCCACCGAAGGGGGCGAGCCCGCGAGGGGCTGTTGGGCCGTTTCCTTCATGCAGGTCACCGCGATGACGCCGACGAGGGCCGCGGCCATGGAGTAGTACGCGGGGATCATGTCGGTGCCCGTCAGGCTGATCAGTGAGGTGATCACCAGGGGGGCCGTGCCGCCGAAGAGGGAGGCGGAGAGGTTGTAGCCGACGGAGAGGGAGCCGTAGCGGACCGAGGTGGGGAAGAGGGCGGGCAGGGTGGCCGACATGGTGCCGAGGAGGCAGACCAGGGAGAGGCCCAGGAGGAGCATGCCCGCCGAGACCGCGAGCAGGCTGCCCTGCTTGATCAGGAGGAACGCGGGGATGGACAGGACCAGGAAGCTCAGCATGCCCGTCATCAGGAGCGGCTTGCGGCCGAAGCGGTCGGAGAGCCTGCCGACCTGATTGATGATCAGCATCAGGACCACCATCGTGCCGATGAGGATCAGGAGGCCGTGGGAGTCGTCGTAGCCGAGTTCGTCGGAGAGGTACGTCGGCATGTACGACAGGAGCATGTAGTCGGTGACGTTGTACGCGCCGACCAGGGCGATGCAGAGGATCAGCGTGGGCCAGTACTCGCGGAAGATCTTGGCCAGGTCGCCCTTGGCCGACGTCTCCACGGTGGAGGCGCCCTCGGCCGCCGAGTGGAAGGTGGCGTCCTCCATTTTCTGGAACGCGGGCGTCTCGTCGAGCCTGAGTCGCAGATAGAGGCCGACGAGGCCGAGCGGGCCCGCGACGAGGAACGGCACGCGCCAGCCCCAGGACTCCATGCCGTCGGAGCCGAGCGCGGTGTTGAGGACGAGGACGAGGCCCGCCGCGCCCGTGTACCCGGCCAGCGTGCCCAGTTCGAGGAAGCTGCCGAAGTAGCCGCGGCGCTTGTCGGGCGCGTACTCGGCGATGAAGGTGGACGCGCCGCCGTACTCGCCGCCGGTGGAGAAGCCCTGGACGAGGCGGAAGAGGATCAGGAGGACGGGCGCCCAGAAGCCGATCGAGTCGTACGACGGGATGAGGCCGATGGACAGCGTGCCGATCGCCATCATGATCATGGTCAGCGCGAGCACCTTCTTGCGGCCGATCTTGTCGCCCATGGGCCCGAAGACCATGCCGCCGATGGGGCGGACCAGGAATGACACCGCAAAGGTGGCGAAGGACGAGATCAGCTGGGCCGTGTCGTTCCCGGACGGGAAGAACACATGGCCGATGGTGACGGCGAGATAGCTGTAGATCCCGAAGTCGAACCATTCCATGGCATTGCCGAGCGAGGCCGCCTTGACCGCCCGCTTGACCGCTGCTTCGTCCGTGACCGTGATGTCGGTGCGGCGCAGGGGCGGATTTCTGCGCCGTTTCACGGCCCGGAACAGGGCGCGGTGGCGTTTGACCGCCTCGGTGTCGGCCTCGGGTGACGGGTGGGCCGCCATGGAGTGGATCCTTTCCGTCTGCGGGCATCCCCCCTTGAGATCACTTGCTCGTCCATGGCGGGTGCAAACGAAAGCCCCCCCCATGAGGGGGGCTTCGTCACATCACGGAAAGGGCGGTGGCGCGGCTCAGACGCCGAGGTCCCTGATGATCTTGGCGACGTGGCCGGTCGCCTTCACGTTGTAGAAGGCGTGCTCGACCTTGCCCTGCTCGTCGACGACGACGGTCGAGCGGATGACACCGGTCACGACCTTGCCGTACAGCTTCTTCTCGCCGAAGGCGCCGTACGCCTCAAGGGTCTCCTTGGAGGGGTCGCCGACCAGCGTGACCTTGAGGTTCTCCTTCTCGCGGAACTTCGCGAGCTTCTCCGGCTTGTCCGGGGACACGCCGATGACGTCGTACCCGGCGGCCGCGAGCACGTCGAGGTTGTCGGTGAAGTCGCAGGCCTGCTTGGTGCAGCCGGGGGTCAGGGCGGCCGGGTAGAAGTAGACGATGACCTTGCGGCCCTTGTGGTCGGCCAGCGAGACGTCCTTGCCGTCGGCGTCGGGCAGGGTGAAGGCGGGGGCGGTGTCGCCGGGCTTGAGTCGCTCGCTCATGTCTCTCGGTCTCCTCGCAAGGGTGCAGTGACGGTCACGAGCGTAATGGGGGTGCCGTGGGGTGCGGTGCCCGCGAAGCTGACAGACTGTGGGCAACGGACTGTGGGGTACACGGTCACAGACTCTCTGATACGACCACGGAGGCAGCGCGGTGTCGGATGCGGATGCCAGGACCCCTGCGCAGATCGAGGCGGACATCAAGCGCCGGCGCGACCAGCTGGCCGAGACCCTCGACGAGATCGGGGTGCGGGTCCACCCGAAGACGATCGTCGGCGACGCGAAGGCGAAGGTCGTCGCGAGCGTGGACAACTCGCTCGGCCGGGCGTACGTCGGAGCGAACCGCTTCGTCTCGGACGTGCGGGGCCAGCTCGTCACCGAGGAGGGCGCGCCCCGTATCGAGCGGATCGTCCCGGTGGCACTGGTCGCGGTGGGCCTCGTGGGGCTCCTCGTGGTGAGCTCGCGTCGGCGCAACGGCTGACCGGGCACGTCGGAACGGCGGACCCGGCGGCTCATGGGCGGGCGGGGGACAGGTAGGTTCGGGGCGTGAGCGACAAGACCCATCACGACGACAAGCTGCCCATCCGGATGCTGCACGACCGCGTGCTCGTGCGGCAGGACACCAGCGAGGGCGAGCGGCGCTCCGGCGGCGGCATCCTGATCCCCGCGACCGCGGCCGTGGGCCGGCGGCTCGCCTGGGCCGAGGTGGTCGCGGTCGGGCAGAACGTGCGCACGGTGGAGCCGGGCGACCGGGTCCTGTACGACCCGGAGGACCGCGCCGAGGTCGAGGTGCGGGGCGTGGCGTACGTCCTGATGCGCGAGCGCGATCTGCACGCGGTGGCGGCCGACCGGTTCGAGGGCTCCGAGGATTCAACGGGCCTCTACCTGTAGACGGCAGTACGTGTAAGGGGCTGGTGACCATCGTCACCAGCCCCTTTTGCGTGGACTTTGCTACCTTGGTGGGACCCCGACGAGACGCGCCGTACCGGGCTTCCGCAAAGACGACGCACCCCTATTGAGAACGCGTTCCGCGTTTCAAGATGTCGGAGGTGCCGTCATGGCCTGGGTTCTGTTGATCGTCGCCGGTCTGCTCGAGGTGGGCTGGTCGATCGGGATGAAGTACACGGACGGATTCACGCGGCTGTGGCCCAGTGTGTTCACGGGCGCGGGCATCGTCGCGAGCATGATGCTTCTGTCGCACGCCGCGAAGACGTTGCCGATCGGTACGGCGTACGGCGTGTGGGTCGGTATCGGTGCGGCGGGCGCGGCGGTGCTCGGCATGGTGATTCTGGGTGAGCCGGTCACCGCGGCGCGGATCTTCTTTGTGTGTCTGCTGCTTGTGGCCGTCGTCGGTCTCAAGGCAACGTCCGGCCACTGAGTGCTTCGCCGGGTGGGGGAACCGCGGGTCCGTTGTGGCTTGTCGCGCCCACGCGGCGGAGCCGCACATGTCACAGCCCCGCGCCCCTGACGGGGCGCCCCCTAGGGCCTGTCCGGCGGATCATGCCGCGGTCGCGGGGCCTGGCACGCACATCTGCGGCGTTGTCGTCAGTTGCCAACGCTCCGCGTTGCCGCCCTCCTCCGCCTTGCAGCTGCACGCACCAGGCCCCGCTCACCAGCACCGAAAAGTGGGCGCCACCCGCACGCGGCCTGATCCGCCGGACAGGCCCTAGCCGTCCGTGAGCCCTCCGAGCGCGCCGCCGTCCGCGGTCCCGCCCCCTCCGTCGTCGGCGCCGCCGCCCGTCTGGCCGCCGTTCCCCGTCTGGCCGCCGTTGGTGGTGCCGCCGTCGGTCGTTCCGCCGTTGGTGGTGCCGCCGTCCGTGGTGCCGCCGTCGGTCTGGCCGCCCGTCTGGCCTCCGGTGTCCTGTCCGCCGGTCTGGCCGCCGTTGTTCTGGCCGCCGTTGGTGGTGCCGCCGTTCCCCGTCTGGCCGCCGTTGGTGGTGCCGCCGTCGGTCGTCCCGCCGTCGGTGGTGCCTCCGTCGGTCGTTCCGCCGTCGGTCTCCGGCTCCTCGGTGCCGCCCGTGGTGGGGTCGGGGACGACCGGTACGTCCGCGCCCTGCTCCAGTTCCAGGTCGAAGTCCTTGACCGGCTTGCCTTCGAGGGCGGCCTTGGTGAACTGGGCCCAGACGCGGGCCGGGTAGGCGCCGCCGTTGATGCGGGGCTCGCCGAGCGCGCCGTACAGCGGGGTGTGGGCGCCGGTGTCGGGGTCCTGGCCCATGACGGCGACGACGGTGGCGAGGTTCGGGGTGTAGCCCGCGAACCAGGCCGCGGTGTCGTTCTCGGCGGTGCCCGTCTTGCCCGCGGCGGGGCGGCCCGCGCCCTGGGCGGCGGTGCCGGTGCCGCCCTGGACGACGCTCTGCAGGATGGACGTGGTGGTGTCGGCGGCCTCGCGGGTCACGGCCTGCCGGGTCTTCTGCCCGGGCAGTTCGACCTCGTCGCCGTCCTTGGTGATCTTCTCGACGATGGTGTACGTGCCGTGCTTGCCGTGGTTGGCGAGCGTCGCGTACGCCTCGGTCATGTCCAGGACGCTCGCGGTGGCCGGGCCGAGCGCGATGGAGGGGGACGCGGTGAGGTCGGGGGTGCTGTCCGGGAGGCCGAGCTCGATCGCGGTGTCCTTGACCTTGTCGGAGCCGACGTCGACGGCCATCTGCGCGTAGACCGCGTTGACGGACTTGTCGGTGGCGGCGCGGACGGTGACGTTGCCGTACGAGACCTGGTCCTCGTTCTCGGGGGCGTACGTCCCGCCGCTCCAGCCCTGCACGGGGCGCTTGTTGGTGCCGTCGTAGATGGTGTTCGGGGTGATGGTGCGGCCGTCCTGGGTGACCGAGCCGTTCTCGACCGCCGAGGTGAACACGAACGGCTTGAAGGTGGAGCCGACCTGGTAGTCGCGGCGCGTCGCGTTGTTGACGTACTGCTTGGTGTAGTCGATGCCGCCGTACATCGCGACGACCTTGCCGGTGGCCGGGTCGATGGAGGCGCCGCCCGCGCGGACGTTGCGGTCGACCTTGCGCGCGTTCTTGTCGACCTTCGACATCACCTGGTCCTCGACGGCCTTCTTGAAGGCTTCCTGGTTGTCCTTCTGGAGGGTGGTGGTGATGCGGTAGCCGCCCTTGGCGAGGGTCTCCTCGTCGATGATCTTGTTCGTCGTCAGATAGTCCTCGACGGCCTTGACGACATAGCCGCGCTGCCCGGAGAGGCCCGCGGTGCCCTTGGCCTCCTCGGGCATCGGGAACTTGATGCCCGCGCGCTCGCTCTTGCCGAGCCAGCCCTCCTTGACCATGCCGTCGAGGACGTAGTTCCAGCGGCCCGCGGCGCGCGGCTTGTTCTCCGGGTGCGTGGCCACGTCGTAGGCGTTGGGGGAGTTGAGGAGCGTGGCGAGGTACGCGCCCTGGGCGACGCTCAGGTCCTCGACGTCCTTGCCGTAGTACGCCTGGGCCGCGGCCTGGATGCCGTACGCGTTGCGGCCGAAGTAGCTGGTGTTCAGATAGCCCTCGAGGATGTCGTCCTTGCTCACCTCGCGGTCGAGCTTGATCGAGATGAAGAACTCCTTCACCTTTCGGGTGACCGTCTGCTCCTGGCCCAGGTAGTAGTTCTTCACGAACTGCTGGGTGATCGTGGAGCCGGACTGCTTGCCCTTGCCGGTGACGGTGTTCCAGGCCGCGCGGATCATCGCCTTCGGGTCGACCGCGGACTCGCTGTAGAAGTCGCGGTCCTCGGCGGCGAGCACGGCGTGCTGGACGTCCAGGGGGATCTGCTTGAGCGGCACCTTCTCGCGGTTGACCTTGCCGTCGCGGGCGAGTTCGGTGCCGTCGGCGTACAGGTAGACGTTGCTCTGCTTGGTCGCCGCGGCGTTCGCGGGCGGGATGTCGACCAGCAGGTAGCCCGTCATGAACGCGCCCACGCCGAGCAGGATCAGCAGGATGAACCCGCCGAGGACCATGCGCCAGGTGGGGAAGATCCGCCGCCAGCCCTTGCGCTTGGGGCGCTTGGGCTTCTTGGGCTTCTTGCCCTTCACGCCCTCGCCGCCCTCGACCGCCTGGGCCTGTGCCGCCGCTCCCTCGGGAGTCTGTGGCGGGGCGCCAGCGGGCGTGTCCCGGGGCTCCCGGGGCGCCCACCCCTGGTGCCCTTCGGAACCCTGCTGCTGCGGCTCGTCGCTCATGTCTCGCGGAACTCCCGGTTAGCGTCGTACGTCCAGTACGCCTCGTAAACCCCCATTGCACACTGTCGCAACGCGCGTTCCCGACCAGGCACGCGCCCTCGCGCCGAAAATGCCTGGCACGAGCGACCCCGATCGCACTAGGCTCCAACGCTTTGGCCCGATTCGGGGCAGAGGCTCACGCTGAAAGGGATGCTCGTGCGTGCAGGACGGTTCCGTTTGTACGCGGCCGTCGCCAGAGGAGGCTTCCGGCGTTACGCGACGTACCGGGTGGCGACCGCGGCGGGGGTGTTCACCAACACCGTCTTCGGCATCATCCTGGCGTACACCTACATCGCGCTCTGGGACGAACGGCCGGGCCTCGGCGGCTACGACCAGGCGCAGGCGCTCACCTATGTGTGGCTCGGGCAGGGGCTGCTGACCGTGATGTCCCTGATGGGCGGCGGTTTCGAGAACGAGCTGATCGAGCGGATCCGCACCGGGGACATCGCCGTCGACCTGTACCGGCCCGCCGATCTGCAGGCCTGGTGGCTCTCGGCCGACCTGGGCCGCGCGGGCTTCCAGCTCCTGGGGCGCGGCGTCGTCCCGATGGTGGTCGGCGCCCTCGCCTTCGACCTGGCGCTGCCGCCGGACGCGGTGCGCTGGCTGACGTTCCTGGTGGCGGTCGTGCTCGGCGCGGTGGTCAGCTTCGCGCTCCGCTTCCTGGTGGCGCTCTCCGCCTTCTGGCTGATGGACGGCGCGGGCACCATCCAGCTCGCGTCACTCGCGGGTGTCTTCTTCTCCGGAATGCTCCTGCCGCTGAACGTCTTCCCCGGTGCGCTCGGCGAATTCGCCCGCGCGCTGCCCTGGTCGGCGCTGCTGCAGGTGCCCGTCGACGTCTTCCTCGGCACGCGCACCGGCACCGGCCTGCTGCGGGCGTACGCCTTCCAGATCGGCTGGGCCGCGGTGCTGCTCTCGGCCGGGCGGCTGCTCCAGACCGCGGCGACGCGACGGGTGGTGGTCCAGGGTGGCTGACGTGGCACAGGTGCGGGAGGGGCTGCGCACCTACCGGCTGATCTCCGGCATGTGGATCCGCTCCCTCATGGCCTACCGGGTGTCCTTCGTGATGACCGCGCTCGGCAACTTCGCGGTGACCGCGTTCGACTTCGCGGCGATCCTCCTGATGTTCTCCCAGGTGGACCGGCTCGGCGGCTACTCGCTCGCCGAGATCGCCCTCCTCTACGGCGCCGCGGGCGTCTCCTTCGGGCTCACCGACCTCGCCCTCGGGTCCATGGACCGGCTCGGCAAACGGGTGCGCGACGGCACGTTCGACACCCTTCTGGTGCGGCCGGTCCCGGTCATCGCGCAGGTCGCCGCCGACCGCTTCGGCCTGCACCGGGTCGGGCGCGTCCTGCAGAGCCTGCTCATCCTCACGTACGCGCTCGTGGTCCTGGACATCGACTGGACCCCGCTGAAGGTCCTGATGATCCCGGTGATGCTGCTCTGCGGCGCGGGGATCTTCGCGTCCGTGTGGGTGGCGGGCGCGGCCTTCCAGTTCGTGGCGCAGGACGCCGCCGAGGTGCAGAGCGCCTTCACCTACGGCGGGAACACGCTGCTCCAGTACCCGCCGACCCTCTTCAGCAAGGAGCTGGTGCGTGGCGTCACGTTCGTGCTGCCGCTCGCCTTCGTGAACTGGCTGCCCGCCCTGTACGTCCTGGGGCGGCCCTATCCGCTGGACCTGCCGGAGTGGGTGGCGTTCACCCCGCCGCTGGCCGCCGCGGGATGTCTCGCCCTGGCCGGTCTCGCCTGGCGCACCGGCCTCCGTTCGTACCGCAGCACTGGGAGCTGAACTGCCGTGGAGAGTGCCTTCATCGATCTTGACGGCGTCGAGAAGGTCTTCGACGTACGCAAGAAGACGGGCTTCATGCGCCGCGAGAAGCACGCGGTGCGCGCCGTCGACGGGATCTCCTTCACGGTGCCGCGCGGCGAGATGGTCGGCTACATCGGGCCCAACGGCGCGGGCAAGTCGACGACGATCAAGATGCTGACGGGGATCCTCACCCCCAGCGGCGGGCGGCTGCGCGTCGCGGGCATCGACCCGTCCCGCGAGCGCACCCGCCTCGCCCGCCGCATCGGCGTCGTCTTCGGCCAGCGCACCACGCTCTGGTGGGACCTGCCGCTCATCGACTCGTACCGTCTGATGCACCGCATGTACCGGATCCCCGACAAGCGCTTCGCCGAGAACCTCGACCGGTGCGTCGAACTCCTCGAACTGGGCGCCCTGTTGGACGTCCCCGTGCGTCAGCTCTCGCTCGGGCAGCGGATGCGCGGCGATATCGCGGCGGCGCTCCTGCACGACCCCGAGGTGCTCTACCTGGACGAGCCGACGATCGGCCTCGACGTGATCAGCAAGGCGAAGGTCAGGGGATTCCTGCGGGACCTCAACGCGGAGTCGGGCACGACGGTGCTGCTCACCACGCACGACCTCACCGACATCGAGCAGCTCTGCAAGCGCGTGATGGTCATCGACCACGGCCGCCTCATGTACGACGGCGCGCTCTCCGGGCTGCACGAGGCGGGCGAGAGCGAGCGCACCCTCGTGGTGGACCTGGAGCACGAACTGCCGCCCATCGAGGTCGAGTCGGCGCGGGTGGTGAAGGTGGAGGGCCCGCGGCAGTGGCTCGCCTTCCCCGCCGCTCAGTCCGCGGCCCCGCTCGTCGCGCGGATCGCCGCGGAGTACCCGATGGTCGACCTCTCCGTCAGGGAACCGGACATCGAGGCGGTCATCGCCAAGATGTACGCGGAGAGGGCGACCTCGTAAAGTGCACGTATGAGTGACGAACTCCCCGATCTGCGGGCCTCCGATGCCGACCGTGAGCGGGTCGCCGAGCAACTCCGCGACGCGATGGCGGAGGGCCGCCTCGACATGACGGAGTTCGAGGAGCGCCTCGACGCCACCTACAAGGCGCGTACGTACGGCGAGTTGGAGCCCCTCACCAGGGACCTGCCGAGCCACGGCACGAAGGTGTCCATGGTGAAGGGCCCGGTGCGCGACGACCCCGCGGCCATCGACTGGTCCGAGCGGATGGTGACCGGCGAACCGACGTCGACCATGGGCTTCGCCCTCTGGAGCGGATTCAGCCGCAAGGGCGGCTGGGTGGTCGGCCGGCAGTTCAACGGGTTCGCGATGTGGGGCGGCGGCGACATCGACCTGCGCGAGGCGCGGTTCACCGAACAGGACGTCGAGATCCGCTGCTTCACGATCATGGGCGGCATGCAGGTCACGGTGCCGCCCGAAATGACCGTGGTCGTCAAGGGCTTCGGCTTCATGGGCGGCTTCGACGACCGGGCCACCGGCGAGGGCACCCCCGGCTCCCCCCGCGTCGTCGTCAAGGGCTTCGCCCTGATGGGCGGCGTCGGCGTGGACCGCAAGATCCGCCGGATGGAGAAGCTGCGGCTGAAGGAGGAACGGCGCCGCCTCCGGCAGGAGGAGCGACGCCAGTTGAGGGACCAGTAGCTGCGGGACCAGTAGCTGAGGGACCAGTACCCGCAGCGGAACTCAGAGCTCAGCCGCAGCCGACCCCTTCAGATGGGCGAGGTCGAACGTCTCCGCCATCCGGCGATACCCCGCATCGCTCGGGTGCAGATGGTCCCCCGAGTCGTACTGCCCCCGCAGCTTCCGCGGGTCATAAGCATCGCGCAGCGCCTCGTCGAAGTCGACGTACTCGTCGAAGACCTCCCCGGCGCGGATCCGCTCGTTCACGGACTGCCGCACGGCCTCGAGGCGGGGCTCGTACCCCCGGTGCCCGCCGAACGGCATGAGCGTCGCACCGACGACCCGCAGACCGCGCGTGTGCGCCTGGCGGGTCAGCTCGCGCAGGCCCTCGACGATGCGGTCGGGGTCGTTCTGGTGCGGGTTGCGCAGGATGTCGTTGACGCCGAGGGCGATGACGACGGCCTTGACGCCGCTGCGGTCGAGGACGTCGCGGTCGAAGCGGGAGAGGCCGCTCGGGTTGGCGGCGGGGCTTCCGCGGCCGTCGGAGAGGATGCGGTTGCCGCTGATGCCCTGGTTCACGACGCCGTAGCGGGGCGCGCCCGCCTCGTCGCGGAGCCGGTCGGCGAGGACGTCGGTCCAGCGGCGGTTGGCGCCCATCGTGGACGAGATGCCGTCGGTGATGGAGTCGCCGAAGACGACGACGGTGCCGTCCGACTCGTTGCTCAGCACGTCCACCGCGGCCAGGTAGCGCCAGTACGGGCTCTGCTCGGTGTACGCCTCGCCGCCCTGGTCCTCGGTGCGGTCGCCCTCGGCGACGTAGCTGATCTGCCGTGCGTGCGGGTGGTAGGTGACCGGGCCCGACGGGGTCGGCGAGTACGTCGTGATCAGCAGGTCGGCGTCGTGCGGGACGCGCAGCCTGGCCGCGTCGCTCAGGACCTGCCGGCCGGGCGGGATCACCACCGAGGTGTTGCCGTTGAAGGTGAGGCGGCGCAGGGTGCCGGGCGCGGCCGCCGGGTTGTTCGCGGCGGAGGCGATCGCCATGGAGGCGTGCGTGATGCTGAGCGGCGTGGTGCCGTACAGGTTCGACAGGGTGATGCGGGCGCTGCTGCCGCCGACGCTGGTGTGCACGACGTTGCGGATGGAGCGTCCCGCGAACCCCTTCTGCTCCGTGCCCGGTTCGGACCCCGCGGGGGACGCGGACCAGGAGCCGACCCAGGTGCCGGAGGAGGCGGGGGCGGCGGAGTTGCGGGGGGCGCGCGGACCTGTGGCGGAGTTCTGCGAGCCGTCGTCGGCGCCGGAGACGCCGAGGTATATAGCGGCGGAAATCACCACTATGACCGCGAGGACCGCGGCGAGAAGGGCATAACCGTGACGCTTGGTCATGCGGGCTCTTTCTCCTCGGGCAGGGGGAGCCCCGAGGCTCCGATGTGATCACCCCATGATGCGTCATGGGCCGTGAGGCGGCCGACACTGCCCCCCTCCGCCCACTGAGACGCCGGGAACTTGTCGTCCGTTCCAGGAGTCGGTCAGGAAGGGGCACGGAACACAGGACGCGGGGACAATGCGGATGAAGACGATGCGAACGGGCCAGGTGGAGTGAGTGGAACGCACGAATGCGGAGGAAGCGGCCGAACCGGCCGAAGCGGATGACGGGCAGCATGCCCGTGAAATCCGTCCTTCAAGCGGTGCGCCGAGCGGTGCCCCGTTCGGCGCAGGCGGCTCCACGAACGGCGCAGCGGGTGGCTCTTCCGGCGGTGCGAAGGACGGTGGTGGCGGTGCCGCCGCGCCCGCGCCCGGCGGCTTCACGTACAGCGCCGCCGACGAGGAGAAGCGGCGCGGCGTCCGCCGCATGAAGATCACCGCGACGGGGCTGCTCGTTTTCGTCGCGCTGGTCTACGTACTCGCGAAGTGGGCGCAGCACTCCGGGGCCGGCGCCTGGGCGGGGTACGTCGCGGCGGCCGCCGAGGCCGGCATGGTCGGCGCGCTCGCCGACTGGTTCGCGGTCACGGCGCTCTTCCGCCACCCGCTGGGCATCCCCATCCCGCACACGGCGATCATCCCGAACAAGAAGGACCAACTGGGCGCGTCGCTCGGCGAGTTCGTGGGGGAGAACTTCCTCTCCGCCGATGTCGTACGAGGCAGGCTGCACGCCGTCGGCATCGGCGGCCGCCTCGGTGCCTGGCTCGCCGAGCCCGCGCACGCCGACCGGGTGACGGCCGAGCTGGCCACGGCACTGCGCGGCGCCCTCACCGTCCTGCGGGACTCCGACGTGCAGGCGGTCGTCGGCGAGGCCATCACGCGCCGCGCCGACGCCCAGGAGATCGCGCCCGGCATCGGCAAGATGCTGGAGAAGGTCGTCGCGGACGGCGGCCACAGACGAGTCGTCGACCTGGTCTGCGTACGCGCCCACGACTGGCTGGTCGAGCACGCCGACTCGGTGATGGACGCGGTGCAGGGCGGCGCCCCCGGCTGGACGCCGCGGTTCGTCGACAAGAAGGTCGGCGAGCGCGTCTACAAGGAACTCCTGCGCTTCGTCACCGAGATGCGGGACATGCCCGAGCACCCCGCGCGCGGCGCCCTCGACCGCTTCCTCTCCGACTTCGCGGGCGACCTCCAGTCCGACTCGGACACCCGTGAGCGCGTGGAGCGCCTGAAGCGGGAGGTCCTCGGCCGCGGCGAGGTGCAGGACCTGATCGCCTCCACCTGGTCGGCGGTCCGCCAGATGATCGTGGCCGCCGCCGAGGACGAGCGCAGCGAACTGCGGCTTCGCGTACGGGCTTCGCTGCTCTCGCTCGGCGCCCGGATGGCGACGGACGGCAACCTCCAGCGGAAGGTCGACGGCTGGGTCGAGGGCGCGGCGGTGTACGTGGTCACGACCTACCGCGACGAGATCACCTCGCTCATCACGGACACCGTCGCGGGCTGGGACGCGGAGCACACCTCGAAGAAGATCGAGGCGCACATCGGCCGTGACCTGCAGTTCATCCGGATCAACGGCACGGTGGTCGGCTCCCTGGCGGGGCTTGCGATCTATACGGTGTCGCGGGCGTTGGGGGCGTAGTCCTGGCGGGTTCCCCTCGGGGCATGGTCGGGGTGGCCGGACTATCGCCACATGAAAGAATCCGGCCATGACGGCAGCACGCGTGACGCACGGAGACGGCGCCCCGGCGGCCGCACGCCACACGGTCGCGGTCCTGGTCAGGGACGGTGTGCTGCCGATGGAGCTGGGCCTGGTCCACCAGTTGCTCGGCGCGGCCCGCGCCGCCTCCGGCGACCTGCTCTACGACGTCCGCACCTGCGCGCCCCGCCCCGGCAGGATCCGCACCGACGCGGACTTCCCGATCTACGCCGAACACGGCCTGGACACGGTCGCCGCGGCGGACACGGTGATCGTCCCGGCCTCGCACGAGAGCGACGAGGGGCTCGAACCGGGCGGCCTGGACCGGGAGTTGGCGTCGGCGCTGGCCGTTCGTGCCGGGCGTCGGGTGGCCTCCATCTGTACCGGCTCGTTCGTCCTCGCCGCGGCCGGACTCCTCGACGGCCGCAGGGCGACGACGCACTGGATGTCGGCGGACCGCTTCGCGCGGACGTTCCCCGAGGTGACCGTCGACGCGGACGTCCTCTACGTGGACGAGGGCGAGGTCCTCACCTCGGCGGGCGAGGCCGCGGGCATCGACCTGTGCCTGCACCTGATCCGCACCGACCACGGCGCCGCGGTCGCGGCGGACGTGGCCCGCCGCACCGTCGTACCGCCCCACCGCGATGGCGGCCAGGCCCAGTACATCCAACGCCCCGTCCCCGAACCCTCATTGACCTCGACGGGCGCGGCCCGCACCTGGGCCCTGACCCGCCTCGCCGAACCGCTGACACTGGCCCACCTGGCGGCCGTCGAGTCGATGAGCGTCCGCACCTTCAGCCGCCGCTTCCGCGAGGAGACCGGCCTGACCCCCATGCAGTGGCTCACCCAGCGCAGGGTGGACAGGGCCAGGGAACTGCTGGAGTCGACGGACCACACGGTCGACCGCATCGCGACGGAGGCGGGCTTCGGCACGGGCGCGTCGCTGCGACAGCACTTCGCGCTGGGGCTCGGGGTGTCGCCGGGGGCGTATCGGGCGACGTTCAGGGGGGTGCGGGTGTAGTCGGGCCTGCCCGGGGGGAATGGTTCGGGGGTGCGGGCGTAGCGGGACCGCCCTGGGCGGAATGGTTCGGGGGGTGCGGGCGTAGCCGGGCCGCCCTGGGCGGAATGGTTCATACCTGAGTACGCGTACTCTGTCCCGCCCGGCGGGGCGAGCGGCATCGTCGTACGCATGAACACGCTGCTGACTCCTCTTCCGAAGAGCACGCCGCTGCCGAGGTACGCGACCCGACTGCTCGGCGCCGCCCTCTCGGCGGCCGCGTACGTGGTGTGCCTCCCCTGGGACCTGCGCAACCGCGCCGAATCACCGGGAGCGATCAACGAGACGTCCCCGGTGACGGCACCGGGCCTCACCTTCCTGACCCTCTCCCTGCTCGCCCTCGCGGCCTACTTCGGCATCCGGGACCGTCTGGCCTGGACCCTCCTCCTAGTGGCCGCCCCACCCGCGACGCTCCTCTACATCTCCTTCGACACCCACCCCACCCAGGACGCGAACGCGTGGCCGGTGGCGTGGGCGTTCTTCACGTTGCTGATGGGGGGCGGGGCGCTGGTGGTGGGGGCGGTGGCGCGGCAGTTCGGGCCGCGGGGCCAGGGCGACTGAACGGCCGCGGGCCCCGGGGCCTGAGAGTGGTCCGCTTGGCTGGGCCGGGGAGCCCAGTGCTCAGCTCCGCCGGTCGGCCAGCAGGTACGAGGCGAGCCCGACCCCGCCCGCGACGCCGACCACGGCGGGCCAGGCGCCGACCTTCTTCGCGAGCGGATGCGACCCGGCGAACCCGGCGACGTACGCCGCGCTGAGGGCGACGGCGGTCTTCCCTCCGGCCTTCTGCTGCCACTGCCGAGCGGCAACGGCCCCGGCCGCGGCGAGCACCGCCCCACCGAGGGGACGCTTCTTGGTGAAGCGGGCGGTGGCGTAGCCGCCGATGAGCCCACTCGCGGCCACTGCCGCCGCCGGAATCCTCGCCATGATCGGTCCGCCTCTCGGTGATACGTCCTTGATGTTCCTCGGCCCGAGGCTAACGCGGGGGGATGGGGCGGTGGTCGGCGGGATCAGGTGACTGGTCTCGACGACGGAACTCGTGCCCGGAGCGACGACTCCCCGTCCGCCGTCACGGGCGCACCGAAGGGTGTCTTGCCCTCGGTTGTCTCTGGGGCGACGGAGGCGGCTGGGCCCGGCGCAGCGTTGGGCGTCGAAAGGCCGCGTCACCGGTTCTTGGTGGACTTCGCCGATCGGAGCACCGAGGCGACCTGGATGGCCACCTGTTCCGGCTTCTCGTGTTCCCAGAAGCGGAGGACGGTCCAGCCCAGGGATTCGAGATGGGCCGTGGTCCTCGTGTCACGGAGGGCGTTCCTGTCGATCTTCTCGCGCCAGAACGCGGAGTTCGCCTTCGGGGAGGTGGCATGCTCCGGACAGCCGTGCCAGAAGCAGCCGTCGATGAAGACGGCGACACGAGGCCCTGGGAAGGCGATGTCGATCGTGTTGCGGGCCATTTCGGGGACACGTCGCTGAAGCCGGAAGCGGAGACCGGCGGCGTGGAGCAGACGACGGACGGCCAGTTCCGGTTTGGTGTCCCGAGAAGGTTGCCTGCTCATCCGGGCGGAGACGGCGGGGGACGAGGGGATGGGGCGTGAAGCGGGCACGATCTCAGTGTGAGGCGTCTGCCGCGGCCTCATCGCGGACTTGCGGGGACCAGTCGGCGAGGGCGCGCCACTCGTCCTCGCCGGGGGGCGTCAGGCCGAGCGCGGCGCTGAGGACGTGGATGCCGAGGCGGGGCGGTACGGCGTTGCCGATCTGCTGGGCGATGTCGCCACCCGACCAGGGAAACCGCTTGGGGAAGGTCTGGAGCAGACCCGCCTCGCTGTGACTCAGCCGAGGGAGGTCGAGTTCCGCGGCGTCGTCGGTGACGATGCGGTTGCGGGAGACCTTGCCGGTCACCGTGGCCGAGGGTTCACAGGAGTGGCGTCTGCCCCGGAGCTTGGGATCGCCGCCCGTGCCGTAGTTGGAGACGACCTGGAAGGGGTCGGTGCGCTCCGTCAGCACGTCCTTCATGGCGACCCAGCTCTGGCGTACGAGGTCGGCCGACGGGCGGGGGACGCCCTTGCGGTAGCGATGGTGCGTGGGGGTGGGGAGGGCAGCGGCTTGCCCGTCACGGCGGGCGACGAGGATCGCGCGGCGGCGGGTCTGCGGGACGCCGAACTCCTCGGTGTGCAGGATGCCGTGGGCCACCGAGTAGCCCTCGTCGGCGAGTGCTTCTCCATATGCCTCCCAGACGGGGAGGGCCGCGGGCACCTGCTCGAGGACGATGGCGCTGTACGGGCGGAGCTCGTCGTTGTCGATGGCGCTCAGCGCCCAACGCAAGGGCTCAAGGACGAGCCCGGTGCGTTCGTCGTCCATCTCGGCCAGGTCGGCGTCGATGTTGTCGCGTGTGTCGCGGTCGACTAGGCGCTGCACGAACTTCAATACGTCGTCCAGTGCACGGCGTCCTGCTCCGGTGCCCGCGACGGTGAAGCTCTGACATGGTGGCCCGCCTGCCAGAACGGTTGCTTCGGGGAAGTCCGCCGGGCCGTAGTGGCGCACGTCGCCGTGGACCGTCCGCAGTCCGGCCGCCCTCCGTGTCGTGACGGCGTTCGCGTCCCATTCGATCCCCAGGGAGGGCAGGCCCAGGGCCGTCGCGGCCATGTCCAGTCCGCCGGGGCCGGCGAAAAGGTCCACGATGTGGAAATCCACAGGTGGGAGCTGGTGAGGCAGAGCGACGGTCATGGTGAGCGAGTTTATAGGTGATGGAGGGGGCGAGGGACCCGACGGAAGGGCTGTGGCGTCACGCGGCGGACAGGGCGGCTTGGATCGCACGGCCCAGTGCCTCGCCGACCGGAGGTGGGGACGCCTGGCCGACCTGGCGGTAGCGGGCGGTCTTGCGTCCCGCGAAGGCCCAGTCCTTGGGAAAGCCCTGGAGCAGGGCGGTCTGCTCGACGGTGAGCGCCATCATGCCGTCGCGGCCGAGGGCCGGATTCCACAGGAAGTCGGGTCCCGGAACCTCGTCCCAGACCGTGCCGCCGTCCACCCCGATCCGGGCCCAAGCCCGCTTGGAGCCGGTCGGACCCAGGTCGGCGCCGCCACGATCCCAGGAACCGCCGACCAGGGTGGGGGCGACCTCGGTGGCCTGTGCCACCCACTCGGCGGCACCGGACCAGCCGCGGGCCGCCATGGAAGGGCCGAGAGCCTGACCGACGGTGGCCGGGGGGTCGGGAGAAGGCGGCGGGATCCGGAACGCCTCGGCCGCCCGGCTGCTCGCGAAGGCGAGCAGGATGCCCTGCTTCCGGTCCTGCGGCACGTCGTAGTGGGCGGCGTTGAGGACGAACCAGAGCGGAGAGTAGCCGCTCGCGGACAGCTCCTGCTGCACGAGGTCCCGGAGCGGGGCGTAGGTCTCGCTCGTGACCAGGTCCGGAACGTTCTCGATCAGGAGGGCGCGGGGGCGCAGGGCCCGGGTGAGGTCCAAGGTGGCGTGGAAGACCGCCAGTTCGTGGTCGTTGCCGCGTTCACGGGCGACCGCGGCCGTTGCCTTCACACGAGGAAGACCACCGGAGATCAGGTCGAGCCCCTGCAGGGTGGGTTCCTGTGCCAGCGCCCCTGGAGTCAGGGTGGTCAGATCCTCTCCGCTCAGGCGCCAGTCGGGGCGGTTGAGGCGCAGGGTGTCCAGGGTGATGGGGCGGTTGTCGATCAGCAGAACGGGGTCGAAGCCTGCGGATTCCAGGCCGAGCGCGAGGCCGCCGGCGCCCGCGCACAGCTCCAGGGAGGTGAGACGACGGCCGGTGGACGTGGGTGAGAGTTTCGCCGTCGGCGAGGGGGCGGGCCCGGGGGGTTCGGGTTCGGGGCCGCGTGCCGGCTCCGGTGAGATCGCCTGCGTGGGCGCGGGTTCCTGAGGGACGGCCTGTGCTTCGTCGGGCCGCAGGGCAGCCACGGACTCCTCTGCCACCACGCGCAGTTCGGCCCGCAGCTCGGCGTCGTCCAGAGCCTCGAAGATGACGAAGGGAGCGAGCCTGAGGAGTCGCTTGAGGAAGTCCCGCAGCACCTCTCGCTCGGCGAGGCCGCGCAGGTCGACGGCCGCCCAGGCGTGGAGGAGGTTGCGTACGAGGTGAGGGCTTCCGCCGAGCGACTTTCGGCGGGCGTAGATCTGGTCGAACGCGGCCTCGCCGAGGATGTCGAGAGCCTCGTACGGATCGGGGGCCATCGGGTCGCGGACGAGGTGCGCGCGCCACCACAGGCGACCGAAGACATGCCGGGTGAGGTCGCTGGCCACCACACGGTCGCCGGGCGGGCGGGGGTAGCGCCAGTACGCGACATCGGGGAGCAGCACCAGGGCGAGAAAGGCCCAGACGTCGCCGGACGCGGCCTCAGCTGGCATGAGGCCCATCTCGGTGTGCAGCAGCGCGGCCAGGTCGAGGTCGAAGCGGGCCCGGGCCGTGCGGGAGGACTCCTCGGGGAAGCCCGCGCGTTCGGCGGTGGCCAGGACACGGGCCCGCAGGTCACGCAGTTGTTGCTCGGAGATCCGGTCACCGCCGGTCGCGACGTAGACCGCGGACTCATGGCGGTACGCGACATGTTCGGCCAGGTCTCGGGGTGACATCTCCTTGTACAGCTGGTGGAGCGGTTTGGCCTGTCCGGAGAGGAGACGGGGGTAGAGGAGAGCCACGGCTCACGCCTCCTGGAGGATGTGGGTCGCGGCCTGGAGTTCGGAGCCGAAATGGCTCGGCGAATTCTGCCGGAGCTGTCGCAGGTCCTGGATGGTCCGGCCGGGGAAGAGCCGGTGGAAGAGGTTGACGAGGGTGGCGCCCAGGGAGTCCTCGGGGAAGTCCGCGTCGTCGACGAACTCCTCCTTGAGCAGGGCGTGTTCCACCATGATCCGGGCGCAGTCGGAGTACACCATCGACAGGACGACGCGATCTACCGGGCCGGGCCTGGCGGCGCGGGCGAACGCGGTGGACACCTCCTCGGCTTTCTCGTTGACGAGGAGCAGCATGGAGCCCATCGCCGCGGCGTTCAGGTCCGAGCCGAGTTGCAGGTGCCAGGCCGCGCCGTTCCTGAACGAGGTGTGGGCGAAGTCGATCACCGTCATGGGGAAGAGCGGCGCGTCGCCCTGGAGTCGCAGCGCCGCGTTGTCGGCCCAGAGCAGCGATCCGGAACGGCGCGGTGCGAAGGGGGCGGACGGCCCGGTCGTGCGGGAAAGGGCGAGCACGGTCTCCAGGGAGAGCACACCGCCCAGTTGGGCGCCGGACAGCGTGGCGTGCAGGTCCACGGTGCGCACGCCGTCGCCGGTGAGCGGAACCCGTTGCACGGGGCCGCGGAGGTTGGAGCCGGAGGCGGTCCAGATGGCCGCGAGAGTGAGCACCGCGCCGTCGGTGAGGCCCGCGCCCGCGCGGGCCGCCGGTAGATCGACGTACACGGTGCGGCTCAGCTCGACGTCCATGCGGTAGTCCCAGAAGTCGAGTGACTCGGGGAGTTCTGTGGCGGCGCCGTCGATGACGAGCTGCCACGGCTCGGCCCGGACGCAGGAGGCGGAGGGCGAGCGATAGGGGAGGGCGAGCCTGCTCACGACGCGTTCACCGCCTGGGTCTTCACGGTGATCTCCGTGATGGTGTCCGGGGCCGGGCGGACGACGGCACGCCAGACGGTGTCGTCACCGCCCTCGATGACGAAGGTGGGCGAGGCGTGCAGCGTGCCGTCCGCGTCCTCCCAACCGACGAGGCCGGGCATGGCCGCACCCGCAGGTGGGTCGGTCTCGCGGTTGCCCGTGCCGGGCAGGGCCACGGCCAGCTCGACCCGGACCCGCTGTACGAGCGGTGCGGGGAGGGTGAACGCCTGCACGAGGACGGAGTGTCCGTGGCGCTCCTCGTACGTGGTCGCGCCCGCGTACTTCACGCGTGGGCGGGGGGTGCGGGCGGTGCCGCCCCCCGTGGGTGGGGCGTCGACCGTGTCCGTGCCTCGGCCGTTTCGTCGTGCGCCGGCTCGGTCCTGCGGGTCGGGGAGTTCCTCGTCGTCGTCCGGTGCCGCCGTGGCGCGGCCCGTGGCGGAGGCCCGGGCGCCGTAGTCCGTGGCGCCGCCGGTTCCCCAGGCGCCACCGACAAGCGGGGAGAAGCGGGTGCTGGCGGCTCCCAGCGCGACGTTCGCCGAGCCCTCGCGGGTGGCTCCGCCAAGCTGGAGGAGTTCGTCGACGGCTTCCTTGAGACGGGTGAAGGTGGTGCGGACGAAGGTGCGGTCCTGACCCTCCAGGCGCTGGTGGTTCCACGCGTCGTGTGTCGGGGGTTCGGCCTCGGCGTAGGTGGCGTCCATCTCCTCGGTGGCGCGGAAGACACCTGCGTACGAGAGGAGTTCGGCCCCGGTCTCGCGCCCCGACCAGTAGGTGACCACCAGCTCCGCGGGGCGCATCAGCGCAACGTGATGCACGGACCGCTCGATCTGCACCATCTCCATGGCTCGGTGTGCGGCGGGGGAAGGGTCGAGAGGGACGACCGGGCGCTGGACGAGCCCAAGACGTCCCAACTCCCTGACGGGCTTCTGGCACGACAGGGTTCGCCCCTCGTCGGTGGTGAGCTGCCTGTAGGCGTCAACGAAGAGGTTGAGCGGAGAGGTGGTGCGCGGGTCGGGGACCGGGAAGTCGCGTCCTTCGCAGGTGACGGAGAACCGCATGGGCAGGGTGCCGTCGGCGCGCTCCAGCATCTTGGGCCACAGGTGCCAGGCCACGGTCTCGGCGAGGTAGGCAGCGGCCTCCTTCGCCTCCAGACCGTCGAGTTGGGGGTCCAGGACGACGACGCTGGTACCGGTCTCCTGCTCACCGAAAGGCGTGAGCCCCAGGTGGCGGGCCATCTCCTCGGCGGCGGCACCGACGAGGGGATCGATCACGTCCCCGGAGGCGTCACCCCACCAGTGCCGGCCGGTGTAGCGCCGCTCTTCCCCCTCTGCGTCCCTGGCTCGGTAGCTGTGCCACAGGGCGCAGCCGATCAGGCGGGTCTCCAGCTCGCCCCGGTCGTTGCGGCACCTGGTGTGCACGAGCACCGTGCCGAGGCTGGAGAGGAGGTAGAAGATGGCCTTGCCGAAGCCGTAGGTGCCGCCGCCGAGCTTGGTGTCACGGGGTTCGCCGACGTTCCGCACGAAGGCGATGAAGTCCTGCCGCTCCTTGGAGATCTCGTGGGCCCGGACGGGGCCGCCGAGACCGTTCGTCCCCCGGTCCGAGATCGTCATGATCCGAATGCCCGCGCGAAGCGCCGTGCGCAGGGCGAGATGGTCGTTCGAGGGGGCGCCGTTCAGCAGGAGTCTGCGCCATGCGTCCGCATACGCCGGTCCGACGTACCCCAGGTCGATGCCGAAGCGGACCGGTCCGTCGTGTCGAGGGTCCTTGGCATCCCAACTGTTCTGTGCGGCTTCCCGTACCAGGATGGTGAGCAGGTCCAACTCGGGGCGACCGAGCTGGTTGCGGATGCCCTCGGCCGCGCTCGCGCCTTCCGGCGGATACGGCTGGGAGTACCACTGCGGTTCAGTGCGTACGTCTGTCACTCGCTCTCCCCGAGCATGGCAGCCAGGTGTCTCTCCACACCGGTCATCGGCAGAGGGCTGGGCGGTGACGCCGTGAGGTCCACTGTGTACGCGACGTCGGTCACGGTCTCGGCCACCTCGGCGACGGCGAGGTCGGCCGTCGTGATGCGGGGGAAGTCGGCGGCGACGACATACCAGCGCTCATCGCGCACGAGGAATCGAGTGGTGCGGTAGCGCTCGGCGTCGACGCTGTTGTAGCCCACTTCGGCGAGCAGGCCGAGCAGCGTGCTCTCGTCGTCACACAGCCGCAGCGCCTGCTCCACCAGGTCCACGACGCTCGTCCCTCCGCCGCTCTCGGGGGTGCGCTCGACACGCAGGCAGGAGAGTTGGAGGGAACCGCCCTCCGGTGGCTCCAGTTGACGCAGCCCGTGGACGCGTATGCGCAGTGCGTCACCGGTGGTTGTCTTCACCTCGACGGCGTTGGTTCCGGAGGTGAAGTCGTGCCGGCAGCCGCGCGGCCCCTTCCACAGCCTGTGGGCGCTGGGGTTCTCGGTGAGGAGCCGGAGCAGTATGTGCAATTCGCCGTACAGGCCCGCGAGTTGTTCGGGGCCCAGCAGTGTGCCGGACGTACGGAACAGGGCCCGCCAGCGGTCCAGGACCCGGTGTAGGGCCCTGAGCGCCTGGCCGGAAGTGAGGGTCTGCTCCCCCTCGCACAGCAGGGCCATCTCCGCCAGAACGTCCTCCCCGAGCCGGGTGAACACGTCGTCGAGATCGCGACGCATGCAGCCGAGGTCGGCGTAGTGCTGGTAGACCTCCGGGTCTTCCAGGGGGCGCGTGCGCAGGCGAAGGACCTGACCGTCGGGGATTTCACGGACGTGCTGGTTCTTGGCTATGGGCACCAGCAGGTGCCGATGACCCTCGTGATCGACGGCTGCGAGGACCGGACCGAGCGACGTGGTGACGGACAGCGGCGTGGTGCGGAGCCGGCGGTCCGAGGACACGGGGACGAGCAGGAGATCCTGCCAATGCTCCGCCAGCTCCCCCCGGGATATGTCACTCACGCGGCGTCCTCTCCCTCGAGGGTGCGAAGGTCCTCGTCGTCGGTGTCCTCCAGCCGGAGGCCGGAGAGGTCCGCCGAGATGTAGCTGCCGTCCCATGTGACCTGGCTGTCCGTCTGACCGGGCTTCGGGAAGACCAGTCCGACGCCGATCACGTGGTCATCGGCGCCGAGCGGCGCACGGGACTTCTTGCGGTGCTCGGAAGGGGAGGATTCCTTGTCGATCGGGTACAGCACGAGCAGACCCGTGTCCGGGAGTTGTTCGCGGCGCTTCCGCATGATCTCGTCCTCCTCGAGGCCGTGCGGGACGTCCACCAGGTCGGCGGCGGCGTCGGCCCGGCTCATCAGGGTCTTGATGTCCGCGAAGTCCGGTTCTCCCGTGGGGTTGTGGAGACGGGCACGGGTGATGCGGCCGACGGTGATGTCCGGGGCGAAGGTGAAGTCCTTGGTGGTGTCCCCCGCGCGGTTGCCGATGATCGCGACGTTCCAGCGCTGGAGGGAGCCCGTCCGTACACGGCGCCGGATGTACGAGGAGATCAGCTTGGCGTCGCACTCCTGGGAGTTCTCGTGGAAGCGATACCGGCCGAGGAAGTCGAGCACGTCGGTGTGGGGGACCCCGTGCAGGATGTGTCGACCGTCTCCGGGGCGCGAGTCCTGCGTGACCGCCTCCGTGACGGCGCGACGCACCAGGTCGCGGGCGGCTTCCTGGTTGTCGGCCAGCCAGTCGGCGCGGGTGTGGAAGTAGCGGGTCTGGATCCGACGGCCGCCGTATGCCGCGCTCGCCCTGATCGCGGACTGCATCTTGGCGGCAGCGGTCACCCGCAGCACCGGGTGGGTGCGCACGCGAACCGCGAACGTCTGCGGGGTCTCGTTCTCGTGGAGGTAGACGTCGATGTCGCGACGCATGTCGGCCTCGACCGTGGCGAGATGACGGAAGGCGGTGTGGAGGTCGGCGGTCATCCAGACCCGGGGCAGGTCGGCGTAGCCGTGCCGGAAACCGAACCATCGGCCCATCTGCAGCAGGGTGTCGTACGCCGAGGCCGCGCGCACGAAGTAGGTGACGGCGAGGCCCTCCAGGGTGAGTCCCCGGGAGAACTTGTTGCCGCCGACCGCGATGGCGACCACCGCGCCGTTGTCGTAGTCGAGGGTGTCCTCGCTCTCGGAGTTGTCCATGATGATCCGGCAGTCGCCGACCACGCCCGGGAGTTCCTCCAGGAGCGCGTCGAAGGGAACCTTCTTCTCCCCGAAGCTCTCGGCGGGCACCCGCGCGGTCTCCTTGTCCCAGAGGGCGCGCAGTCGGCGAAGCGTGTCGGGGTCGGTCAGATGGTCCAACGTGTGCGCGCGGAGCTTCTTGAGGGGTTCACGGAAGCTGTTGTGGACCTGGATGCGCATGCTGGTGTGGATCAGCATGGTGGAGTGCTTGTTGCCCGTGCCGCGCACCCGCCGAGCGGCTGTCGTGAGCCAGAAGTACTGGACGGCCTCGTCGAGGGTTTCGGTGATCTCCGGCGTAAAGCCGTCGGCGTCGGCTCGCGTCGCAGGGGTGACCAGGGGGATGTCCTCGGCGGGGACTGTGCGGATCATGTCGTGACCGTCGTCGACGTCTTCCGGATCCTCGCCGTCCAGGGCGTACCTGCCGAAGAGGACCTCCGTGCCGAAGTGGCCCTTGGGCTGCGGCAGGTTGACGATGAAGTCGCTCGGGTACAGGTCCTTCGCCGCCGGGTCGATGAGGATGTTGGCGAAGGGGGTCGCCGTGTATCCGACGTACGCCGCCTTCGGCAGAGTGTCGAGGATCCCGAGGATCAATGGGTTGATCGAGGGTGTGGCGACGCTGGCTTGGTCGGCCTCGTCGTCGATCACCAACGCGGGGGCCTGTTGCAGGTACTTGGAGGCCGACTGCAGCCACTTGACGAACTTCTCGAGCACCTTGGCGTTCTTCTTCACCACGCACAGAACGTGGGTACGGTTGCTGCCGCCGAAGAAGGAAGCGGCGTTCTCCGGCGGAACGAAGTCCTGGTCGAGGCCGGTGAGTTGGGACCAGCCCGTCGGGTTCGACGCCACCAATTGCTGGGCGAGGCGCGCCTGGGTCTGACGGCGCAGTCCGTTGTGGATCCCGGCGAGCACGATGAAGAGCTTGTAGCCGCGGTCGGCCGCCTTGGCCATCACCGAGGTGAAGTTGGTGGTCTTGCCGGACTGTACGTAGCCGACCACCAGGCCGCGCGCGGAAAATGCGGGCTCCTTGGGGTGGTTGAGCAGAGAGACGACGCGTGTGGATGCCGCGTCGAGATCCTTGATCGCTTCCGAGGGCCAGCCCGACTTCTCCAGCTCACGTTGGATGGCGGGCCATGCCCGGTCGTTCTCGCGTGGGCCCGTGTACCAGGTCTCGCGATTGCCGTTGACGGCGACCCGCGGCTCTTCCATCTCCTTGATCGACAGCAGTTGCCGCTCGTGGAACTCACGGATGCGTTGGATCCGCTCGTCGTCGACGCCCAGGACCTCCAGCTGCTTCACCGCGTCCGCGGGCGTACTGGTGTCGAGGAGGTTGCGGAAGACGCCGTACATCTGGTCGAGATCGCTGCTCACTGTGTCTCCTTGCCGGGCTGCGCGTGGCGCCGGTACCCCGATTACTTCCTGGCTCGACGCAGTCGGTGGAGCCGTGAAATTCCAGAATGTGCCGAAGCCGTGCCTGGTGGCCATTCGGCGTGCAGGCCGACCGGGCCTACCGGTGGAGCGGTGGGGCCGAGACCGAGTGGGCCTGTGGGGTGGGGGGCCCGGATTTCGCCGGTGGCGGGTACGTCGTGACGCCGGTCGGCGGAGGGCGCATAAAGCATGGGCTGTCGTGTTCCTCGGGAGCGCGGGACTGCAGCTGCGCAAGCGGGAAACAACGGCTCGGCAGTTCCAATGTTCCACCATGACGGTATCGCACAGTAGTTTCATAGGGACTGTTGGTGTGGATGAAAGGGACCTCAGACCCGGCCAAAGGTCCTGAAGGGCGCCGAAGGCAGTGGTCCCGGCGGTGCGCGGCGTCGTTATGGCCTTCCGTGGCACTCCCCATAAACCGCCCCCGACCCACACCAACACCCCTCCCCCCGCTCAGGCGGCCACCCCACAGCCCGCCCCCGTGCCGCCAGTGTCGTCGCGTACTGCGGGAGCAAGGACGAGTCTTCCGGAGAGGTGCCCTCTGAGGCGGCGAACGCCTCGTACGAAGGGACCGTGCCTGTGACGACGCCCAGGTTCGGGGTGCCCGAGGCGGAGAGTTCGCGCAAGGAGGACTCTATGGTCGACAAGTGCGCCTCGTGGGAGGGGTATTCGGAGGCCAGGGACGGGTACGCCGTCAGGAGTTCTGTCAGTTCTGTTGAGGGCCAGTGGAGGATTGCCACCGGGAAGGGGCGGGACAACGCCTCCCTGTATGAGCCCAACTCCGCCTGGATGCGGGAGATTTCCGCGCGGAGTTCCGCGGGGTTCTCCGAGCCGAGGGACCAGATGCGTTTCGGGTCGTGGAGTTCGTCGAGGGGGACCGTGGCGCGGGCCGTGTGGATGCGGTCGGCGAGGGTGTCCCAGGCGTCGTGGTCCGCGCCCATGAGGCGGCGTACGCGGTGGCGGCCGTAGAGGAGGGGGTGCGTCGCGTAGGGGGGTTCCGTGGTGTCGTCGGGGAGCAGCAGCGACGCCGCCTCGGTGAAGGTGTCGTGCGCCTGTTCCAGCTCGTCGTGGGATTCCAGGGACTCCGCGACGATCAGCCAGGGGGCCGGGTCGCGGGGGGCCGCCGTGCGGATTCCCTCGATGATCGCCCTTGCCTCCGCCTCGTGGCCGTACTCCCAGAGGTTCGAGGCCTTCAGGGCGCGGATGAGGAGCGGGGACGCGGCGTCCCCGGACAGCAGGCTGTCGTAGAGCGTCGTCGCGCGGTCGCGGGCGCCGGCCAGTTCCAGGTGGGCCGCGGCCTGGAGGAGGAGCTGTTCGGCGTCCTCCGGGTACAGGCCGGCCGTGCGTTCCAGGCGCGCGGCTTCGGCGATGTGGTCGACGTCGACGTGGTCGGCAGCAGCAGGCTTGTCGGGGCGCATACGGGACACCGTACTGCCGAGTGCCTCCTTGCAGCAGGGCCGCAGCAGGGCACGTTCGGCCTCCGGTCCTGGTCCGGCCATGGATTGTTGCGGGGGCAGCGCCTATCGTGCGGCCCTCTGTCGAGGTCAAGGTCAAGGTCGAGGTCGAGGGAGGCGTCGTGCGGGAACGGGTGCCGGTCGTTCAGCATGGGCGGCGGCGCCGCCAGGGGCGCGGGCCCGCCGTCCGGTTCCTCTGGAACGGTGCCGAAGTCGCCGTCACCCTCGGGATCGTGCTGCTCCTGCTCGTCGTCCATCAGCTGTGGTGGACCAACCGGCAGGCCCGCGCCGCCGCTGAACGCAAGGTCGAGGCGTTGGAGAGGGAGTGGGAGGGAGAGCGGGGGGAGGGGGGTCTCGGGGCGTCGTCTGGGGCCTCGGGTGCGGGTGGTGGGCTTGGTGGAGGGGAGGCGGGCTCCGGCTCCGGCTCCGGCAAGGCCGACCTCGGTGGGGGTGGCCCCGGTTCCGGCCCCCGTCCTGGGAGTCGCGCCCATTCCCCCGCCCCACAGCCCCGTTGGGACCAGGCCTACGCCGTCCTCCGTATTCCCCGCATCGGAATCCGCGTCCCCGTCGCCGAGGGCATCAGCAAGAGTGCCGTGCTCAATCAGGGGTACGTCGGGCATTACCCCCGTACCGCGCAGCCGGGCCAGGCCGGGAATTTCGCGCTTGCGGGGCATCGCAATACGCATGGGGAGCCGTTCCGGTACATCAACCGGCTGCGTGACGGGGACGAGTTGAGGGTCGAGACGAAGAGCGGCGTCTATACGTATGCCGTGGACAAGGCGCTCGCGCGGACTTCGGCGCGGGACGGCGGGGTCATCCGGAGTGTGCCGCGCAGTGATGTGCGCAAGGGGTACGGGTACGACGAGCCGGGGTACTACATCACGCTCACCACCTGCACCCCCGAGTACACCTCGAAGTACCGGCTCGTGGTGTGGGGGAAGCTGCGGTCCATGCGGGCCCGGTAGTCGCAGCCCGTCCCCGATAGGGTCGCCTTTCGTGATCGCTCGACGTCGTCTTCACCTGCTGTGGCTGCTGCTTCCCTTTGTGCTGTATATCGGGGTGCTGCCCTTGGTCAATCGCGTACGGCCCGTCGTCTTCGGGCTGCCTTTTCTCTTCTTCTGGCTCCTTGGCGCCACCGTGCTGACGCCGTTCTCCGTCTGGCTCACGCGCCGCGGTGACCTGCGGGCGAAGGGCGGCCGGTCGTGAGCAACGGAGCCGTCGCCACCACCATCTTCGCCGTCTTCATGGTCGGCACCGTCGCCCTCGGGCTCGCCGCCGTCCGGGGGCGTGGCCGGCAGGGCGGGCTCGCCGAGTGGTCGGTGGGCGGGCGCAGTCTGGGGGCCGTGTTCATCTGGGTGCTGATGGCGGGGGAGGGGTACACCAGTTTCAGTTATCTGGGCGCCGCGGGGTGGGGGTACAACTACGGGGCGCCCGTGTTGTACGTCGTCGCCTATATGTCCTGCGGATACGCCGTGGGATACGTGGTCGGCCCGATGCTCTGGAACTACGCCCGCACGCACGGGCTCGTCAGCATCAGCGACATGGTCGCCCACCGTTACGCCCGGCCGTGGCTCGGTGCCGGTATCGCGATTCTCGTGACCGTCTTTCTGCTTCCGTACATTCAGTTGCAGATCACCGGCATGGGTGTCGTCGTGTCGACGATCAGTTATGGCGCGATCAGCCTCAACTGGGCCTATTTCATCGGGTTTGCGGTCACCACCGGGTTCGTGGTGGTGAGTGGGCTGCGGGGGAGCGCCTGGGTCTCCGTGCTCAAGGACGTGCTCGTCATCGGGACCCTGGGATTCCTCGCCTTCTACGTACCCCTGCATTACTTCGACGGGTACGGGGATTTCCTCGACCGGATCGTCACGGAGAAGGCGGACTGGCTCACGCTGCCGGGGAGCGGCGGAAGTCCTTATGGGGAGGCGTGGTTCGCCACGACGTCGTTCCTCAACGCCCTCACCGTCGTCATCTTCCCGACCACCGTCGCCGGATATCTCGGCGCGCGCAGCGCCGACGGGCTGCGGCGCAACGCCATCTGGCTGCCCGCCTACAACGTGCTGCTCTTCGTCCCCATGCTGCTTGGCATGGCCGCGCTCTTCGTCGTGCCCGGGCTCACCGGCGCCGAGTCCAATCTCGCGCTCTTCAAGCTCGTGGTGGATTCGCTGCCCGCGTGGGCCGTCGGCGTCATCGGGGTCGCGGC
This sequence comes from Streptomyces sp. NPDC059002, assembly GCF_042740435.1. Lineage (NCBI taxonomy): Bacteria > Bacillati > Actinomycetota > Actinomycetes > Kitasatosporales > Streptomycetaceae > Streptomyces > Streptomyces sp. NPDC059002. Next base: position 88,717 of record NZ_JBHYJI010000030.1, read on the forward strand.
CGCGCTCTCCTCCATCGTGCCCATGGCCGTGTTCATGCTGGTCATCGGCACGATGTGGGGCAGCAGCGTGCTCTCGCTGCTGCCCCGGTGGCGCGGTCCCCTGCGGCAGAAGCTCGCCTCGCAGGGCGTGGTCGTCGTGGCGGGCGCGCTCGCCCTCGGCATGACCTATGCGGCGCCCAACACCCTCGTACGGCTGTCTCTGATCTCGTACGAGGGGATGGCCCAGCTGGTGCCCATGCTTCTTCTCGGGCTCGTGTGGCGGAAGTTGACGCTCGCGGGGGCGCTGAGCGGGCTCGTCGTGGGGGTCGCGATCGTGTGCGGGCTCGTCTTCAGCGAGCACGATCCGGTGTTCGGGGTGAACGCGGGGATCGTCGCGCTCGCCGCCAACCTCGCCGTCGCGCTCGTCGTGACGTACGCGGGGCCCGCCGACGCGGACGACCGGCCGGACGACGAGGTCCTGGCGCGCGACCCCCTCGACGACGAGGAGGGCGTCAGCTCCGGGGCGGCCGCGCCTTCAGGGGCGGGTCGTTGACCACTGCGCCTTCAGGGGCGGGTCGTTGACCGCCGCTCCTTCAGAAGCAGCACGCTGACCGCCGCGAGCACGGCGAGGCCCGCCGAGACCGTCATGGCCACGTCCGTGCCGTGCCCGAGGTCGCCGGAGGACGTGGACACCGCGATCATCAGGGCGACGCCCGCCGCCGAACCGATGTAGCGGGCCGTGTTGTTGGCGCCCGAGCCCATCGCCGCGCGGTCGGCGGGCACGGACTCCACGGCGAGCAGCGGAAGGGCGGCGTTGAGCAGGCCGCTGCCCGCGCCGGAGATGAGCAGTCCCGGCAGGAGGCGGAGCCAGGAGCCCGCCGAGCCGGGACCCGCCGACGCCGCGCCCAGCATCGTCAGGACGGCGACCGCGTGCAGGGCGAAGCCGATGGCCAGTTGGTGGCGTGCGGAGACCCGGCCCGCGAGGCGCCTGGCCTGCAGCGCGACCAGGAAGGAGGTGCCCGACCAGATCACGAACAGCCAGGCCGCGTTCATCGCGGAGAGGCCCAGCGTGTGCTGGAGCAGCGTCGGCAGGTAGCTGAAGAGCGCGATCAGCGAGAAGCCGGTGAACAGGGCGCCCGTGGTCGAGGCGAGGAAGAGCGGGCGGCGCAGCAGGCCGAGGTCGAGCATGGGGTTGCGGCCCCGCCGCTCCACCGCCACGAACGCGGCGAGCAGCACCGCGGCCGCGACGAGCAGCGCCCCGACCGGTGCGCGCAGCCAGCCGTCCCTGCCGAGGGTGAGCGCGGCGACCAGGGACGTCAGCGCGAGGCCGAGCGTCAACGCGCCCGCCAGGTCGGGGCGTCCCGGCCGCGGGGCGCGGGACTCCGTCAGCGTACGAGGGACGAAGGCGGCGACCGCGAGGGCGGCGATGCCCAGTGCGGCGTACGCCCAGCGCCAGCCGTCCTGGCCCGTGCCCGCGATGCCGCCCGCGACCGGTGGGCCCGCCGCGATGCCGCCGCTGACGAACGCGCCCCATATGCCGGTGGCCCTGATCCGGCCCGGCCCCGCGGGGAACGCGTGCACGAGCAGGCCGAGGCTGCTCGCGAGGATCGCCGCGCTCGCCGCGCCCTGGGCTACGCGGGCCAGCGTGAACAGCCAGGTCGAGTCGGCGAGCGCGGCGAGTGCGGTGGTGATGCCGAGCGCGATCGTGCCGGAGAGGAAGATCCGGCGGCGGCCGTGGTCGTCGGCGAGGCTGCCCGCGACCAGGAGCACGGCGGCGAGGCCGAGCGGCGTGCCGTTGAGCAGCCAGGCCTGGGCGGAGAGCGGGGTGTGCAGGGAGGCGGCCGTGTCGGGGAGCGTGATCATCGGCGCGGTGTACGTCATGAGGGCCACGGCGGTGGCGGCGCTGGTGACGGCGAGGGTGGCGGACGGGCGCCCCTCGGTGGGCGCGGCGGCGGTCGGGGGCGCGGTGGCCTGCGACGGGGCGGTCGACGGGGTGCGGACGAGCCGGGTGGACATGGGTCAGCCCTTCGAGGTTCAGTCATTGAACTCGGTAAGTGAGGCGACCGTAGCATCCGAAGTTCATTCACTGAACCTCGTACGGGGAAAGTGACTACAGTGGGGCCATGGCTCTGGGTAAGGACTACGCCGCGCAGGAATGCTCGATCGCCCGCGCGCTCGAGGTGGTCGGCGAGCGCTGGACGCTCCTCGTCGTCCGCGACGCGCTCTACGGAGTGCGGCGCTACAACGACTTCCTCGTCCACCTCGGCATCCCGCGCGCGGTACTCGCCGCGCGGCTCCAGACGCTCGTCGCCGCCGGGGTCCTCGACAAACGGCCGTGCGCCGAGGCGCCGAGGCGGCACGAGTACGTGCTGACGGAGCGCGGCGAGGCCCTGTGGCCCGCGCTGCGCGCGCTCGGCCTGTGGGGGCGCGACCACATCCCCGGCACCGAACCGCTGCGCTACTTCCGCCACGCGGCCTGCGGCACGGAGCTGGGCGTCGCGGGGGACTGCCCCGTCTGCCGCGTCCCCGTCGCGCCGGGCGACGTCGAGATGATGCCGGGCCCGGGGCTCGACCCCGATCCCGCCGATCCGGTCAGCCGGGCACTGCTGCGGCCCCGCAGGCTCCTGCAGCCCGTCGAGACGGATCCTGTATAACGGCAGTACGACGCGTGCAGTACGACAAGTGCTGACTGCGGCACGACGAGCACCAGGAGAGGAGGACCGGCGATGCGCGGCATGATCAGCGGCTGGAAAGCAGCCGTACGCCCCGCCCTGCTCCTCCTGTTCCTCCTCGTCGAGGTCGTCCTCGTCGACACCGGCAGCCTCACCGCCGCCGTCGCCCTCGCGGCGACCGCCGCGGCCGGCTCCGCGCTCGCCGTCTGCTCCGTGATCGCCGCGCGCTGCGCGCCCGCCGTGCCCCGCACCAGAGTGCGCACGGCCATCCGCGACCGCGAGCTGCGCACCGCCTTCCTGCCGCAACGCGACCCCGACGCCAGGGGCCGCAGGCGCCCCCGAGCACCCGGCCGTGCCCTCCTGACGGCCGCGTAGGGGCGCAGCACACCCGTACCGCAAGCCCCTCGTGGGTCGTCACGCCGACGCGATGTCCGCCATCGCCTTTCCGTCCGGCACGACGCATCCCTCGGAGGGCTTCTCCATGTCCGCTTTCATGTCCGTGTTCGCCAGCCTGGTCGAGCACCTCGCCGACGCGCTCGACCCGCTCTTCCACGCCTCGGCGACCGCCGCCGCGATCATCCTGTTCACCGCCTGCGTACGACTCCTCGTCCACCCCCTGTCACGGGCGTCGGCCCGAGGTCAGAAGGCCCGCGCCAAGCTCTCCCCGCAGATCGCCGAGCTGCGCAAGAAGCACGGCAAGAACCCGGAGAAGCTCCAGAAGGCGATCATGGAGCTGCACAGGAAGGAGAAGGTGTCGCCGCTCTCCGGGTGCCTGCCCAGCCTCTTCCAGCTGCCCGCCTTCTTCCTGCTCTACCACCTGTTCTCGAACGCGAGCATCGGCGGCGAGGCGAACACGCTGCTCGACCACAAGCTCTTCGCCGCGCCGCTCGGCGGGCGCTGGGCGGACGCGCTCTCCGGCGGCGGGGTCTTCGGGGCGCAGGGGCTCGTCTATCTGGGCCTGTTCGCGATCGTCGCGGCCGTCGCCACGTTCAACTACCGGCGCACCAAGCGGCAGATGGCGACCGCCCCGCAGCCGCAGGCCGGGGACCAGCAGATGCCGGGCATGGCCGCGATGACCAAGGTGATGCCGCTGATGTCGTTCATGACTCTGTTCACGGTGGCGGTGGTGCCGCTGGCCGCCGCGCTGTACGTGGTGACCAGTACGACGTGGAGCGCGGTCGAGCGGGCGGTGCTGTACCGGGACATGCCGAGCGGGGCGGGGGCGCTCGCTACCGCTGCGTAAAGGTCCAGTACGTGAACGGGGTCTTGCAGAGCGGACGGGGACCTTGGACGATCGACCAAACCTCCGATGGCCGCAACCCATCGGCCGGGCTACCAAGGGAATGGAGTCTGACCATGAAGCTGCTGCGAGTCGGTACGGCAGGCGCGGAGCGCCCGGCACTGCGCGACGCCGGTGGCACGCTGCGGGATCTGTCGGGGATCGTCGCGGACATCGACGGCGCGCTGCTCGCCGACGCGGACGCCCTCGGCCGGATCAGGGCCGCCGCCGACGCCGGTGAGCTGCCGGAGATCGCGGCCGAGGGGCTGCGCGTGGGGCCGCCGCTCGCGCGGATCGGCAAGGTCGTCTGCATCGGGCTCAACTACCACGACCACGCCGCCGAGACGGGTGCCGAGCCGCCCGCCGAGCCCGTCGTCTTCTTCAAGGCGGCGGACACGGTCGTCGGTCCGGACGACACGGTCCTGGTGCCGCGCGGCTCCGTGAAGACGGACTGGGAGGTCGAGCTGGCCGTGGTCATCGGGCGTACGGCGCGCTACCTGGAGTCCGAGGAGGAGGCGCTCGCGCACGTCGCGGGGTACGCGGTGGCGCACGACGTGTCCGAGCGCGAGTTCCAGATCGAGCGCGGCGGCACCTGGGACAAGGGCAAGAACTGCGAGACGTTCAACCCGCTCGGCCCCTGGCTCGTCACCGCGGACGAGGTGCCCGACCCGCAGGCGCTCTCCCTCAAGCTCTGGGTCAACGGCGAGCTGAAGCAGAACGGCACGACCGCCGACCAGATCTTCCCGGTCGCCGAAGTGGTGCGCTACGTAAGCCAGTTCATGACCCTGTACCCGGGCGACGTCATCAACACGGGCACGCCCGCGGGCGTGGCGATGGGGCGGCCCGAGCCCAAGCCGTACCTGCGGGCCGGGGACGTCGTGGAGCTGGAGATCGACGGGCTCGGCCACCAGCGCCAGGAACTCAAGGACGCGTGACCGCCCCCGCGCACGACGCGTAACCGCCCGCGCCCAGGCGGCAGTTGGCTCCCGGTGCGCCGGGAGCGCGGACTGCCGCCCGGTGTGCGGCCGGTGCATGATGGCGCCGTGGGACTGACTGCGGTCGAAGCCGCGCTCACGGGCACGGCGCTGGGGTCCCTCGCCACCTTCTCCAGCGCCTGGTACATCCAGCGCGCCACCAGCAGGCGCGAGCACGAGCACCGTGTCTGGGCGCGGCGGCGGGACGTCTACGACGAGGCCGTGATCGTGATGCACCGCATCGGGCAGCTGCGGGACCACGTCGAGGAGTTCGGCAAGTTGCCCGAGCGTGCCGCGGGCGCCCCGGACCCGCTGGGCGACATGACGGCGCTGGTGGCCCGCATGGACATCTACGGGTCCGACGACCTCCTTGAGGCCTGCGAGTGCGCTTCGGAGGCGTTCAATGGCTGGAACTTGGCGTGGGGGTTCTGGCGCACCCGGCGGGAGGTCAACCCGCGGATGAGCGCGTCCGACCCGCGATGGGTGAGGTTCCTGGAGTCCGTGGCGGCATCGCGTGCGGCCGAGAAGCGGGTCATCGAGCTGCTGCGGGCCGAAGTGCATGTCGAACGACCGCCGAAGTGGTGGAAGGTGAAGGAGCGGCACGCCTGGCGCAAGAGGCGGGCGATACAGGGCCGACCGCAGGCGGCGGCAGTGACCGCGCGGACGGAATGAACCGTACGGGCCGCCGTTGCCGAAGGGGCGGAAAAGGCCCGACGTGCCGAATGGAGAACGCTATTCGGCCTTTCTCCCGGCATATTCGCCAAGAGGCGCGCATAGCGTGGCGCGGCCGAAACCGTTCCTGGCTACCATGGCGTCTTCCGGGCGAAAGCGGGGGTTCGCTCAGGGTCCGGTACGGGGGGTGACCCGTGGTCTACGACGAGTACTTCATCGAAATCTACCGGGACGACTGCCGGCTGGGGTCCGGAGTGCGGCTCACCCGGGATTTCGCCCTCACCGCGGCGCACTGCCTCGAGGAGAACGAACTCGAGGGCGGCGACGCGGTGCGTCTGTGTCTGCCGGACGGCAAGCAGGCCATGGGTGAGGTACAGGAGTACGACGACCTCTCCGACCTCGCGCTGCTCAGGCTCATCTTCCACAAGGACGAGGATGTCCAGCTCCCGGGAGTCTGCTTCGACGAGGCCCGCGAGGGCGAGCTGTGGCAGGCGACCCATCAACTGCCCGACACCGGCAACGACTTGAGCGGCAGCGTCGCCGAGGTCGGCAGCCTGTACCGGAGTACGGATGATGGGGCCCGCGTCAGCGCGTTGCGGCTCGACTGCTACCGGGTACCCCACGATTACGACAGGTTCGCCGGGAGCCCGGTGGAGCGCGGTGACCCCTACAGGCCGCCCGTCGTCCTCGGGCTCATCGTCAAACTTCGGCCGGGAGCGGGCCCGGACCCGAAGACGGTCTACGCGGGCACCGTGCGCGAGGCCGTCCGTCGGTTCGGGCGCTTTCGCATCGAGGGCCTGGGCAGGGAGCCGTATCCCTTGTCCGTGAGCCCGTACCGCCTCGAACCCATCGAGACGGCGGAGGAGATGCGGGTCAGGGCCGAGGTGCGGGACGCCCTCGACAAAGCGGGCTTCTCGTCCCTGGTGAGACTGCCGTGGAAACGCCGCTGACACCGCGCCCGACCGGCAGCGGGCCGGCGGCACCCCAGGAGGAACCATGACCACGACCGAATACCTGGACCGCGCCATCGAGGTCGCCGAGGAGATGCTCCTCGCGCCGGCCGCGCCGCGCAGGAGCGACAAGGACCGCCTCGCGGACTGTGTGAAGTTCGTCGGCAGGCCGGAGCCGGCCGCCGAGTCCCAACAGAGCTTCGCCGAACAACTCACCCACCTCGCCAAGCTGCTCGGCGCGCTCGGCATGAAGACACTGTCCCTGAACGTGGCGGGCACGACGCTGCGGCACATGGAGATCTCGGAGGCGGACCGAGAGGTGTACGGGGCCTCCGTCTGGAACGAACTGGGCGCGCTGTTAGCCGAGCACGGCGAGCTGGAACGGTCGAAGCTCGTCCTGTGCTGCGCCCTCAGCAGGGCCAAGCGGGGCAGCAATGTCCCCGAACGGGGCAGGATCCTGGCCAACTTGGGCGCCGTCAGCCTGCGCATGGGCGACATCGCGGACGCCGACGTCTGGGCGGGCAAGGCGTTACGCGAGCTGGACACCTACTGGGGCGACGAGGACGACGAGGCGCGGATGACCGCGGACTGGGTGCTCCTCGAAGTCGCCAGGTCCCGCAAGGACATCGCCCAACTCAACGTGGCCATGGACCAGTTCGGCCGGTCGGCCGACGACGTGATCCGCTTCAAGGGCGGCGACCACCCCACGGCCATCGCCGCGCGCCGCGCCCTGGCCACGGCGAAGTTCGAGACCGCGGCGGCCACGCACGACGTGGAGCGCAGCGAGCACCAGCTGAGCCAGATGGAGATCGTCAAGCTGAACGCCTCCGCCCTCCTCGGGGCGCGCCACCGTGAGACCATCGTGGCCCAAGCGGCCCTGGCCGTCGCCGAGTTCGACGCGGCGAGCGGCGGCTCGGGCAGTCTGCTGCGCAGGCAGCGGGCGGTGTGCCTCCTCGAGACGGCCGAGGAGATGGCGGTGGAGGTGCTCGGCCGGGGGCACGCCCAGACGCTGGCCATCCGGGAGGCGCTCGCGCATCTGCGGGAGGCGACCGTGCAGACGGACGACCTGCCGTATCTCATCGATCACACGTATACGCCGCAGGAGAACGACATCCGCAACGAGGCGAAGCGGGCGGCGATCGACGCGGAGAACAATGTCATCCGCCTCATCGCGCACGCGGGAGCCTCCTATTTCCTCGACGACCTGGACATCTTCTACTGGCAGATCAGGCGGGCCCTGCAGCGCGGCGCCCTTTTCCACGTGATCCTCAGCAGTCCTTGGAACAATCTCGCGATCTTCATGCACCACGGCACGGAATCGGACCGGGCCTGCGAGAACATCGTGGACCGGGTGAAGGCCAGCGACTATTACCGAAAGACGTACCGGCCCGTCATCCGTTCCTATCTCGCCCTGCGCAAGGAATTCCCCGGCCAGGTGGAGCTGAAGCTGACCCCCACCGATCTCTCCGGGTCGACGCTGATCACCTCGCAGGTGAGCTTCTTCGAGCCGTACATCACGACGAATCCGCAGCACCGCACGCGCAGGGGCCTGATGGTCTTCGAGCACCGGTTCCGCAAGGACAGCAAGTACTACGCGGACAGCCTTGCGGCGTTCCTCGCGCAGTGGGAACTGACCAGCACCTGGGAGCAGTTCGGGGTGAACGAGGAGCAGCACAAGGGGCGGCTGCGGTCGCTGCTCGCGACACAGTCCGACGACAGGCTCAGCAAGAGCGACGACGACTCCGAGAGCGGGGAGGGCTTCACGGGCGGTGCAGGGCACCGGCCCTGATGTTCCCGAGGACTCCGGCCGAGCCGACGAAGAGCGCGTCGGGCAGCGCGTCCATGGGCCAGAACTCCCAGCGCAGACAGCGGTCCGGCTCGCGTACGCGGATGTCGCCGGTGTAGTCGACGACCTCCACGCCGACCTGCATGTGGTGGTTCGCCGCCGGGTCGGGGTCGGTCACGCAGGCGACCCGCAGATCGAGGGCGAGCACGCCGGTCTCCTCGGCGAGTTCCCTGCGGGCGGCCTCCATGAGGGACTCGCCCACCTCCAGGTGGCCGCCGGGCAGGCCCCAGGTGCCGGCGCCGAAGCAGTTGGCCCGCAGGCCGAGCAGGACGTCGCCGCCGAGGCGGACGATCGCCTGGACCCCTACGCGTACGTGTGCCGTCATCGGGAGCTCCTCATGCGTCCGGGTACGTACCGTCGAAGTTCTCGGCATTCCGTGCCGGGGTGATCAGCTCGGCGGGACGCAGCGTTCCTTGTGCCAGCCTCTCGAAGAGATTCCCGGTCCTGCGCTCCCCATCCTCGTCGACCACGACGATCTCGCAGTCCGGGTCGATGAAGAAGTAACTGCCGGTGCGGGTGGAGTTGCGGTAGACGCGCAGCGGCACGCCGCGCCGGTCGGCCGCCTCCTGGCAGCGGGCCACCACGTCCTCGAACTCGGCGTCCTCGACGGAGAGCCAATCCCGGTTGTCCGCGCCGTAGTTGGTCTCGGACATCTGGTAGACCTTCCACACGTCGGGGAGTGATCCGGCGTCCTCGATCAGGTCGAGGACTTCCGGGGCGCCCTTGGTGTTGAGGCGGGTGACCACCGTGCCCAGCTTGACGCGGACGTGCTGGTGGTTCTTGCGGACCTCCTTGAGGAGGCCGAGCACCCTGTCGCGGTGCGGTGCGACGCCGGTGCGCAGCAGCCGGTGCTCCGCCTCGTCCTTGGACTCCAGCGGCAGGGCGAGCCAGGAGAGGCCGGGCAGCACGCGCTCCATGGCGCGCAGCGGGGCGAGCCCGTTCGTGCTGAGGACCACGCGGGGCCGTCGGCCGTCCGGCAGGGGATCACTCAACTCCCGTACGAGATCCGGGAGATAGGGCAGCAGGGTCGGTTCGCCGCCGGAGATCACGACGCCCTGGACGCCGCCGTCCCGCAGGACGGCGGCGACGCGCAGGGCGGTGTCCCCGCTCATCGATTCCACCTCGTGGCGGGGCCCGAAGCAGAACGGGCAACTCAAATTGCAACGGCCGACGGGGCGTAGATCGACGAAGGGGGGCAGTTGCATGGAAGGCGACAATAGGGGGTCCGCGAGTCGCCTGCGGGCCGCCATCACCCGAATCGCTGAACAATTCTGTTACGGCTGCGCGGGCGCGGGTGGTTGCGGCAGTCTGGCAGCGGCCGGGCGGCGCCGACCGCCCCCGCTACCCGGCGATGAACCGCTCCAGTGCCTCCACCACCAGCGCATGGTCCGCCACCTGCGGCAACCCGGAAACGACCACCGTGCCGATCACCCCCGCGCCCTCGACCGCGATGGGGAACGCGCCACCGTGGGCCGCGTAGACGTCGAGGTCGAGGCGCGACGACTCCTCGAACGTCGTGCCCTTGGCGCGGAAGCGGGAGCCGACGAGATACGAGGAGCAGCCGTAGCGCTCGACGACCCGGCGCTTGCGGTCGATCCAGGCGTCGTTGTCGGGCGTCGATCCCGGCAGCGCCGCGTGGAACAGCTGCTGTCCGCCGCGCCGGATGTCGATCGCGACGGGGGCCTCGCGCTCGCGGGCCAGGTCCACCAGGAGCGTGCCGAGCGTCCAGGCGTCGGCGTGCGTGAAGCGGGGCAGGACCAGGCGCCGCTCCTGCTCCTCGAGTTCGGGGACCGTGGGCGGGGGCGTCGTCACAGCGTCACCGTCACACCGTCGCGGGCCGAGCGGCGGGCCGCCTCCAGGACGTCGAGGGCCGCGGCCGCCTCGTGCGCGGTGACGGGGTTCTCGCCGGTGCCGCGCAGGGCGTCGGCGATCGCGGCGTAGTACGCGGGGTAGTCGCCCGGCAGCGTCGGGGTGGGGCGGCCGCCGCCGGTCAGCGGGGACTCGCCGGAGCCGACCCGGCCCCACATCCCCTCGGGCTCCACGCCCCAGGGCGCGTCGGTCGCGGGCCGCCTGCCGTCGCGCAGGGCCGCCTCCTGGGGGTCGAGGCCGTACTTCACATAGCCCGCCTGCGCGCCGAGGACGCGGAAGCGCGGGCCGAGCTGGGCGGTCGTCGCGCTGACGTACAGGTGCGAGCGGACGCCGTTCGTGTGCGTGAGGGCGATGAACGTGTCGTCGTCGGCCTCCGCGCCGGGGCGGCGCACGTCCGACTCCGCGTACACGCTCGCCGCGGGGCCGAAGAGCACGAGCGCCTGGTCGACGACATGGCTGCCCAGGTCGTACAGGAGACCGCCGATCTCCTCCGGGTTCCCGGACTCGCGCCAGCCGCCCTTGGGCTGCGGGCGCCACCGCTCGAAGCGGGACTCGAAGCGCCATACGTCACCCAGCTCGCCCTCGGCGATCAGTGCGCGCAGCGTACGGAAGTCGTTGTCCCAGCGGCGGTTCTGGAAGACGGACAGGAGGAGCCCGCGCTCGTCGGCGAGGGCGGCGAGGCCGCGGGCCTCGGCGGCGGTGCCCGCGATCGGCTTGTCCACGACGACCGGCAGGCCCGCCTTCAGGGCGGCCGTGGCGAGCGGCACATGCGTCTTGTTCGGCGACGCCACGACGATCAGGTCGAGCTCGTCGGCCCGCTCCCACAGCTCGTCGGCCGACGCCGCACAGCGCAGCTCGTCGCCGAACTCGGCGCGGGCCTGCGCCTGCCGCTCCGGGTTCGACGTCACGACGGTGTCGAGGACGAGGCCGTCGGTGGCGGCGATCAGCGGGGCGTGGAAGACGGAACCCGCGAGGCCGTATCCGACGAGGCCGACGCGGAGGGGGGTGCCTGAGCCTGTACCAGTCATGTCGTCCACTTAAGCAACGGTGTTGCCAAAGTGCAAGCGGAAGGGACAATGGCCCTGTGAAGTCGTACGTGAACCGGGCCAGCTCCGGAGTGAACCTGCCGGCGCTGCGCGGCCACAACGCCGCGCTCGTGCTCGATCTGCTGCGCGCCGCGGGCGAGGGCGGCATCAGCCGTCTGGAACTCGCCGAGCGCACCGGGCTCACCCCGCAGGCGGTCAGCAAGATCACCGCGAGACTGCGGGCCGAGGGCCTCGCCGCGGAGGCGGGCCGCCGCGCCTCGACGGGCGGCAAGCCGCGCACCGTGCTGCGCCTGGTCCCCGACGCGGGCCACGCGGTCGGCCTCCACCTGGACCGCGACGAGCTGACGGCGGTCCTCGTCGACCTGGCGGGCGCGGTCGTCGCCGAACGCCGCGCCCCGCTCGCCTTCGCCGCCGGTGCGGACGCGGTCGTCGACGCGGCGGCGGGGGAGGTCCGTGCGCTCCTGGCCGGGCACGGCGCGGTGTCCGGAGTCGGCGTCGCGCTGCCCGGGCCGCTCGACCACGTCGCCGGAGTGCTGCACCGCGTGACCGGCTTCCCCGCGTGGGACGGATACCCGCTCGGGGACGCGCTCGCGGGCCGCCTCGGACTGCCCGTCGTGGTGGACAAGGACACCAACGCGGCCGCCCTCGGCCTCGCGCTCGCGGGCGCCGCCGAGTCCTTCGCGTATCTGCACCTGGGCACCGGGCTGGGCGCGGGACTCGTGCTCGGCGGCGCCCTCTATCGCGGCGCCCGCACCGGGGCGGGTGAATTCGGCCACCAGGTACTGCAGTTGGACGGTCCGCCCTGCGCATGCGGCGACCGGGGCTGCGTCGAGGCCCTGTGCCTCGCGGCGGTCGCCCGCGGTGATCTCGACGAGGCCGCGCGGGTCCTCGGCGCGGCCGCGGGAAACCTCGTCGGGCTGCTCGACATCGACCGCGTGCTCCTCGGCGGCCGGACCGTTCTCGCTGCTGAGGACCTCTTCGTACGCGGCGTCGGCGCCGTCGTCGCCGAGTGCGTCCGGCGCGGCGGCGGGGGAGCGCGGGTGCCCGTCGTGCCGGCCCCCGGAGGGGCGCGTGGGGTTGCGGAGGGGGCGGCCCAGCTGGTTCTCGCGCCGGTTTTCGGCCGTGAGAATGTGGCCTTTCCCGCCAATCGGAATTGACGGAAACTCGGCTGATCGAGGGGACTTGGGCCGCCGATTGGTCCTATCGGGCGGTGGCGTGCCGGTGAGGTCGCGCGTGCGTGGCAGGGTCTCGGGCCACGACCGGTGGATTCCGGCCGTCGTCCGCCCGCGTCCTTCCCCCTGATTCCCCCCTGGTTCCGCCCGGTTCCTCCTCGTCCACCCGGCTCCTGTGGCGCACGGCAGGTCCTTCGGCGGCACCAACTCCATGACGGGGGAGGGTGTTTGGTCCGGTCGGCGGCTCGCTCGTCACCTGTTCCGCGCCCAGTTCAGCAAAGGTCTTCCATGCGATTCCGCAGCTCTCTCGCCTTCGGCGTCACCGCCGCAGCCGCCGCCACCCTCGCGCCCGCCGTGGCCGGGGCACCCGCAGTGGCGGACGAGGGCAGCAGCATCATTGGCAGCCAAATCTGCGCGGTGACCGGGGTGTTGGACGCGGTGATCGAGGACTCGTCCTGTGCCGCGGAAGCCGGGGTGGCGAGCGAGTTCCCCCAGTCCCAGCAGCAGCCGAACCAGCAACAGCCGAACCAGCAGCAGCCCGCGTCGACCACACAGAATCCGGCGGACACGGGCACGGCGCAGAACCCCAACGACACGGGTACGGCGCAGAATCCGGCCGACACGGGGACCGCGCAGAACCCCAACGACACCGGCACGGTGCAGAATCCGGCGGACACGGGGACCGCGCAGAACCCCAACGACACGGGTACGGCGCAGAACCCGGCGGACACCGGCACCGCCCAGAACCCGGCCGACACCGGCACCGCCCAGAACCCCAACGACACGGGCACCGCCCAGAACCCCGACAGCCCCACCACCGCCCGTCCGCCCGCCACCGTCAACCGTCCCACCGCCCAGGAGGCCCGCCCCCGCGAGTCCCTGGTCGACACCGGGGCCGCGAACCGGCCCACCTGCGCCCCCGCGGACAGCGCGGACTTCCCCATCGACACCCGTATCCACGAGGGCCCGGCCACCTACCACCCCGGCGGTGGCTACCGGAACTGGACGATCGACCTCACCAACACCACCGGTGACTCCTGCGGCAACATCCACCCGGTCCTCGTCCTCGTGGACCAGCGCCACACGCTGCAGGCGCGCCAGATCCAGCTGGAGTTCCACGACGGGACGCGCTGGCGGCCCGTGCCGTTCGAGAAGACCGACCAGGACGAGAACATCGGCGTCTTCGACGACGGCTTCGAGGGCTTCACGGTGGGCCCCGGCAAGACGGTCACCGTCAAGGTCCGGCTCGCCTTCACCTCCGACACACAGGCCAATCACGTCGTCGCCTCCGCCGCGCTCGTGCAGCGCAGGGAAGACGACGGCGACTGGGTCGGCGAGTCCAACGACTACCCGTTCGACATCGTGGCCGACGGCCCTGGAACGCCGTCCGCCAAGGAGCTCGCACAGACGGGCCCGGGCACTCTGCTCGGGCTGGGGGCCACCGCCGGCGCCTTCCTCCTCGCCGGCGGTGCCCTTGTGGTGGGATCTCGGCGCTTTCGGGCCAGAGAGCGCTGAACCAGCCGTTCCCGCCACCTTCCGGAAGACCGCGCCCGCGCCGCCCCAGCCGATGCACCACCGGCGGCCGCGGGCGCGGTCACCTTCGGTTCACCTTCGTGTTCACGAACGTCTGCGAACATCCCCGGGTGGACAACCCGAACCCCGCACAGACCCCCGCCCACCTGCTCGACCAGGCACCGGGCGCACCCGTGCGCTCCGGCATCCCCGAGCACGGACGCATCCCCAAGTACTACGCCGTGAAGGCCAGGATCGCCGCGCTCATCGAGGAGTTGGGGGACGGGCAGCCGCTGCCGACCGAGCGGGACCTCGCCGTACGGTACGAGGTGGCGCGCGAGACCGTGCGGCAGGCGCTGCGCGAACTGCTCCTGGAGGGACGGCTGCGCAGGCAGGGCCGCGGCACCGTCGTCGCGGGCCCCAAGCTGGAGCAGCCGCTGTCGCTCGCGAGCTACACCGAAGGCGTACGGCGGCAGGGGCGCACCCCCGGCCGCAACCTCATCTCCCTCGACCGCTTCCCGTGCCCGCCCGCGCTCGCCGCCGAGATCGGCACCGAGGCGGGCGAGCCCGTCTGGCACATGGAGCGGGTGCTGCTCGCCGACGACGAGCGGGTCGGCCTGGAGAGCACCTATGTCGCGGTGGCCAGAGTGCCCCGGCTCGACGCGGACTTCGAGCCCGACTCGTCCTTCTACGCCTACCTCCGCGACGGGCTCGGCATCTCCTTCGGTGACGCCGACGAGCGGATCGAGACGGTGCTCGCGACGCCGCGCGAGGCGCTGCTCATCGGGACGCCGCCCGCGCTGCCCATGCTGCTGATCCACCGGCTGTCCCGGGACACGGCGGGCCGCCCGCTGGAGCGGGTGCGGACCCTCTACCGGGGTGACCGGTTCTCGTTCACCACGCATCTCGGCCACACGCGGGGCGCCGACGACAACGGCTGAACGGGCCCTCCACGAGCGGCGATCGACCCACGACGATAACGGAAACGTAACGGGTCTAGGCCAACCTTGGGTGGCCGTTCACCGTCCCGTTGCCCCTCGGCCCCGCGCGGGTCACCAACCCCCAGGAGCGTTGCCGCCGTGAGAGTCATCGTCGTAGGAGCCGGCGTGGTGGGCACCATGCACGCCTGGCACGCAGTGGAACGCGGCCACGAGGTCGTACAGATCGAGCGTGAGAGCGAGGCCCGCGGGGCGTCGCTGCGCAACTTCGGGCAGATATGGGTGAGCGGCCGCGCGGGCGGCGAGGAGCTCGACACCGCGCTGCGCGCCAGGGAGCTGTGGGAAGGCATCGGTGAGCGCGTGCCGGGGCTCGGCTTCCGGGCCAACGGCTCGCTGACCCTCGTGCGGAACGAGCGCGAGCGCGCGGTCGCCGACGCGGCGCTCGCCCGCCCCGACGCGGCCGCCCGCGGCTACAAGCTGCTCGCCGCCGAGGAGGCACGCGTCCTCAATCCGGCCCTGCGGGGCGGGTTCAGCGCCGCCCTGTGGTGCGAGCGGGACGCCGCGGTGGAGCCGCGCACCGCCCAACTGCGGCTCCGTGAAGCCCTGTTGAAGTCGCCGCGCTACACCTTCCTGCCCGGGCGCGAGGTCCGCGAGGTCGTCGGCGCGGGCAGCGTGCGTGACGACCACGGCGACGTGCACACCGGCGACGTCGTCGTGCTCGCCACCGGGGCCTGGCTCGGCGGCCTGGTGCGCGAACTGGCGGGCCCCGACCTGCCCGTGCGCCGCGTCCGGCTGCAGATGATGCAGACCGAACCGCTCGGCGAGCCGCTCACCACGTCCGTCGCCGACGCCGACAGCTTCCGCTACTACCCGGCGTACAAGTCCGAGGCGCTCGACGCGCTCAACGCGGGACAGGCCCAGACGCCGACCGCCGCCGCGCACAAGATGCAGCTGCTCATGGTGCAGCGCAAGGACGGCGGCCTGACCATCGGTGACACCCACGAGTACGAGCACCCCTTCGCCTTCGACACCCTCGAAGACCCCTACGAGCACCTCACCGAGGTCGTCGAGGGCTTCCTGGGCCGCCCGCTGCCGAGGATCAGGCGGCGCTGGGCCGGGGTGTACGCGCAGTGCGTCGACACCAGCCGGGTCGTGCACCGGCAGGAGCTGCGCCCGGGGGTGTGGCTGGTCACCGGGCCCGGCGGGCGCGGCATGACCTGCTCGCCCGCGATCGCCGAGCAGACTGCCAACGAACTGGGATGGTGAGGGAGTTGACCGCGAACAACCGTATCGGCCTCGTCGTGCTCGACATGGCGGGGACCACCGTCGCCGACGGCGGCCTGGTCGAGCAGGCCTTCGCCGCCGCCGCGCGGGAGCTCGGCGTCGAGCCGGGCTCCGCGGACCACGCCGCGAAGCTGGAGTACGTGCGCGCCACGATGGGCGAGTCCAAGATCTCCGTCTTCCGGCACCTGTTCGGCGAGGAGGCGCTCGCCCAGCAGGCCAACGCCGCCTTCGAGAAGGCGTACGGGGCGCTGGTGGACGGTGGGCGCATCGCCCCGATCGACGGGGCGCGCGAAGCCATCGAGGAGCTGACGGCGGAAGGGCGCACCGTCGTCCTGACCACCGGGTTCGCCCGGGTCACCCAGGACGCCATCCTCGACGCGCTCGGCTGGCGCGACCTCGTCCGGCTCACCCTGTGCCCCGCCGACGCGGGCGGGCGCGGGCGGCCCTACCCGGACATGGTGCTCAGCGCGTTCCTGCGCACCGGTGCGGTGGCGGGCGTGCAGGAGGTCGCTGTCGTGGGTGACACCGCGTACGACATGAAGAGTGGCGTACGGGCGGGTGCCTCGGTCGTCGCCGGGGTGCTGACCGGCGCCCACGGGGACGCCGCGCTGCGCGAGGCAGGGGCCACCCACGTGCTCGGCTCCGTCGGCGAACTGCCCGACATACTCAGGGGAGTCGGCTGATGGGCAGCGGCATCCGCTTCGACCGGGTCTCCGTCGCCTACGGCGGCAACACCGTCCTCGACTCCCTCGACCTGACCGTCGAACCCGGCGAGGTCATGGCCCTGCTCGGGCCCTCCGGATCCGGCAAGACCACCGCGCTGCGGGCCGTCGCGGGCTTCGTGCGGCCCGCGTCGGGGCGGGTGTTCATCGGCGACCGCGACGTCACGGGGCTGCCGCCGCACCGGCGGGGCATCGGGATGGTCGTCCAGCAGTACGCGCTCTTCCCGCACATGCGGGTCGCCGACAACGTCGCCTTCGGCATGAAGGCGCAGAAGGTGGCGAAGGCGGAGATCCCCGGGCGGGTCGCCGAGGCCCTGGAGATGACCGGGATGGCCGCGTACGCGAAGCGGTACCCGCGCGAGCTGTCCGGCGGACAGCAGCAGCGGGTCGCCATCGCACGGGCGCTCGCCATCCGGCCCGGGGTGCTGCTCCTCGACGAGCCGCTGTCCGCGCTCGACGCGCAGCTGCGGTCGGGGATGCTCGCCGAACTCGCCCGGCTGCACCGGGAGTTGCCCGACGTCTCCATTCTGTACGTCACCCATGACCAGGTGGAGGCGCTGACCCTCGCGGACCGGATCGCCGTCATGGACCGGGCGCGGCTGCGGGACTGCGGGACGCCGCAGGAGCTGTACCGGGCGCCCCGGACCGAGTTCACGGCGTCCTTCGTGGGCAACGCGAATCTCCTCGCGGTGACGGTGGGGTCCGGGGGTGTCTCCTTCGGCGGGGTCGAGGTCAAGGTCGGCACGGGGGAGGCCGCCCCCGGTGCGACGGCCACGTTGTGTGTGCGGCCGCATCTGGTGGGGCTCGGGGACGGGCCCAACGCGGTCACCGGGCGGGTGACCGAGGTCCAATGGCGGGGAGCCACGCATCGGTTGTACGTCGATGTGGCGGGGCAGGCGGTGAAGGCGGATGTCCGCGAGCTGAAGGCGCCGCCGGGGCTGGGGGACGAGGTCGTCCTGCACTTCGCGCCCGAGGACGCGGTGCTGCTGTCCGCAGGGGTGACCGATGGCTAGCACGACGCTCACCGCCGTACCCGGGGAGAAGTCCAAGTCGGCGCCGCAGATGCCCCGTTGGGTGTGGGCCCTGCCTCCCGTCGCCGTGCTCGCCCTCGTCTTCCTGTACCCCCTCGCCCTCGTCGTCCAGCAGTCCCTGCGACCCGACACCGGAGGGACCTCCCTCCAGCCCTACTCGGACGTGTTCGCGTCCGAGGCGTTCCGTGAGGCGCTCGGGACCACCGTGTGGCTGGCCGTGGGGGCGACGGTGGGGTGTCTGGTGCTCGGGTTCGCGCTCGCGCTGGTCATCGCCTTTGTGCCGTTCCCCGGGGGGAAGGCCGTGTCGAGGTTCATCGATGTCTTCCTGTCCTTCCCGTCCTTCCTGATCACCCTCGCCCTGCTGTTCATCTATGGGACGAAGGGCATGGCGAACGGGGTCTGGACGGATGCGACCGGGGCCGCCGAGGGGCCGTTCCAGTTCCTCACGACTCCGTGGGGCGTGCTGCTCGCGGAGATCACGTACTTCACGCCGTTCGTGATGCGGCCGCTGCTCGCCGCGTTCTCGCAGATCGACACCGCGCAGCTGGAGGTGGCGTCCAGCCTGGGCGCCGGGCCGTGGCGGATCGTGCGGCGCGTCATCCTGCCCGAGGCGCTGCCCGCGCTCGCGGCCGGCGGGAGTCTTGTGCTCGTCATGTGTCTGAACGAGTTCGGGATCGTGCTGTTCACGGGGGCGAAGGGCGTCACGACCCTGCCGATGCTCGTCTACGGCAAGGCGATCCTGGAGTCCGACTATCCGGCGGCGTGTGTCGTCGCCGTCGTCAACATCGCGATTTCCGTGGGTCTTTACGGCCTGTACCGGGTGGTGAGCCGTCGTGTTGGTGCATAGCCGCAAGGGGAAGTGGGCCACCTGGGTCCTCTTCTTCGTCTTCTTCCTTCCGCTGTTCGCGCTGCCGCTCCTCGTGATCCTCGCGGCGTCGTTCTCCGAGCACTGGTCGGGTGCCTTCCCCTCCGGGTTCACCGCCGAGCACTACGCGTCGGCGACCCGCGGGGAGTCGCTCCAGGCGCTCACCACCAGCCTGGTCACCGCCGTCGGCGCCAGTCTGCTCGCGCTGACCGTCGGATCGTGGGCCGCGCTCGCCGCCGCCTCGCTGCGGAAGGGCGGAGGGGGTGCCCCCAGGCTGTCCAAGCTCTGGGGGAGGCTGCTCGACGCGCTGTTCATGCTGCCCGTCGCCGTGCCGTCCGTCGTGGTCGGTCTCGCGGTCCTCGTGGCGTTCAGCAAGCCGCCGATGATCCTCAACGGCACGCGCTGGATCGTGATCCTCGCGCACGCCATTCTTGTCACGGCGTTCGCCTACCAGTCGGTTTCGGCTGCCATCGTGCGTCTCGACCCGGCGTACGAACAGGCCGCCGCCTCGCTCGGTGCCCGTCCCTCGTACGTCCTGTGGAAGGTGAAGCTGCCCCTGCTGCTGCCGTCCCTGACCGCGGCCGCCGGACTCTGCTTCGCGCTCTCCATGGGCGAGTTGAGCGCCACGATGATGCTCTACCCGCCGGACTGGATGCCGCTGCCCGTGCGGATCTACGCGGCCACCGACCGCGGCTCCACCTTCACCGGTGCCGCCGTCGCGGTGGTCCTGATGGCGGCGACGCTGCTCGTGCTCTTCGCCGTGTCCCGTCTGCGCACCCGCGCCTCCTATCGCTGAACTCACCCCCGTCCCACGGTTCTTCAAGGAGTACGAAACGTCATGTCCCGCCTTACCCGAGCCCGACACCCGCGCACGCTCGCCGCCGTCACCGGCAGCCTCGTCCTCGCCGGATCCCTCACCGCGTGCGGCGGCAACTCCGCGGCCTCCGACGAGAAGGCCGTCACCGTCTACAGCGCCGACGGCCTCAAGGGCGAGAACGGCGACGGCTGGTACGACCAGGTCTTCAAGGACTTCACGAAGAAGACCGGCATCAAGGTGAACTACGTCGAGGGCGGCTCCGGCGAGATGGTGCAGCGCGCCGTCCGCGAGAAGTCCAACACGCAGGCCGACGTCATCATCACGCTGCCGCCCTTCATCCAGCAGGCCGACGAGAAGGGCCTGTTGAAGGCGTACAAGCCCATGGGGTCCGAGGAGGTCGACGGCGCCGACAAGGCCGCCGACGGCAAGTGGACCTCCGTCGTGAACAACTACTTCGGCTTCATCTACAACAAGAAGGAGCTGGCGGGCGGCAAGGCGCCCAGGACGTGGGAGGACCTCACCGACGGCTCGTTCAAGGACAAGGTGCAGTACTCCACGCCCGGCGTCGCGGGCGACGGCACCGCCGTACTTATCAAGGCGATGCACGACTTCGGCGGCAAGGAGCCGGCGATGGAGTACCTGAAGAAGCTCCAGACCAACAACGTCGGCCCGTCCGCCTCCACCGGCAAGCTCGCGCCCAAGGTCGACAAGGGCGAGCTGCTCGCCGCCAACGGTGACGTGCAGATGAACTACGCGCAGTCCAAGGACATGCCGAACCTCGGCATCTGGTTCCCCGCCAAGGAGGGCAAGAAGCCCACCACCTTCGCGCTGCCGTACGCGGCCGGGCTCGTCACCAAGGCCCCGCACGAGGCCAACGCGAAGAAGTTCCTCGACTATCTGCTCGGCCGCAAGGCGCAGCAGCAGGTCAGCGAGATCGGCGGCGGCTTCGCGGCCCGCAAGGACGTCAAGGCCACCGACGCCAACGCGGTCGCCCTCGACAAGATCGTCGACGGTGTGGAGATCTTCGAGCCGGACTGGGCCGACATCTCCAAGAACCTTCCTTCGTACGTGGAGGACTGGAAGTCGGCGACCGGTAGCTGAGAGTTCACCGTCGTACCCCTGGCCCCAGGGGTTCGGTAGCGAAAAGATAACGGGTATGGACCCAACGCCCCTGGTTCTCCAGGGGCGTTGGCGTGCGCGTCCCCCCACCCCCTTCTGCCGGAGGCACACGTGTCGCAAGGAATCTCCCGCCGCTCGCTCCTCGTCTCGGCCGCCGCGCTCGCGACCGCGGCGGGCCCTCTCGCCGCCGTCGCCAGAGCCGCGGCCAAGGCCCCGAAGGTCCTGGTCATAGGGCTCGACGGCGCCCTGCTCAACAGAATCAAGGACGCCGAAACGCCCGTCCTGAAAGGCCTGATGTCCGCGGGCCTCACCGCGCCCAGCGCCCTCTACGCCAATCCGCTCGCGCCCACCTCGTCCGGACCCGGCTGGTCGACGCTCATCACCGGCGTCTGGCCCGACAAGCACAAGGTCGTCAACAACGACTTCACCGGCCACCAGCTCGCCACGTACCCGGACTTCATGACCCGGATCGAGGCCGCGAAGCCGGGCCTGCGGACCTACGCGGTGGCCTCCTGGAACCCCATCACCGACATCATCTTCTCCGCGAAGGTCGACACCCGGGTCTCCACCCCGTCCGCCGAGTACGACGCGGGCACCACGTCCCGCGCCGTCGCCGAGGTCAGGAACGGCAACCCCGACGCCGTCTTCGTCCAGCTCGACAACGTCGACCACGCGGGCCACGAGAGCGGCGCCGCCAGCCAGGCGTACCTGGACGCGCTGCACGGCGTCGACACCCAGGTCGGCCAGATCGTCGCCGCCGTCAAGTCCCGTGCCACGTACGGCGAAGAGGACTGGCTCATCATGATCACCGCCGACCACGGGCACACCGACGCGGGCGGCCACGGCGGCTCCAGCTGGCCCGAGCGCCAGACCTTCCTGATCGCCGCAGGCGGCACGGTCACCGCGGGCTCCGTCCGTCACGACGTCCGCATGCCCGACGTCGCCGCGAGCGCCCTCGCCCATCTGGGCGTGGCGATCGATCCGGCCTGGGGCTTCGACGGCCGCCCGATCCAGCGGCCGCTGCCCGACGACTTCGACGCGCTGCGCGCCAAGCTGACGGGCCCGGTCGACGAGGGCGGCATCGGCTCCGGCGTCATCGGCTTCACGCACACACCCCCGAACGGCTGGACGGTCGACAACGCCAAGATGGGCACCGGCGGCGTCACCGAGTGGCGCGGCTGGTCCTTCACCACGGACGAGTTCTGGACCAAGGCCGAGCGCGACCAGCAGCGCGAGAACAACATCCGCGCCCGCGGCGTCTTCGCGGTGGCCGACGGCGACGAGTGGAGCGACAAGGCCGTGACCGGCACCTTCGACTCGACGCTGATCAGCCCCTCGTACGACGTGCGGGGCGGCGCGAAGGCCACGCTCACGTACACGACGTACTACCGCCAGGAGGCCCCGCAGAAGGGCGAGGTCCTCGTCTCGTACGACGGCGGGGCCCCGGTCGCGGTGAAGACGTACACGGCGGACACCCCTTCCGTCGTCGAGAACATCACCCTCCAGGTCCCCGCGGGCGCCCGGAAGGCTCAGGTCCGCTTCCGTTACACCGGGGGCAACAACTGGTACTGGACGATCGACGGGGTCAAGATCACGGCTTCCTGATTAGGCTGGGGGCGTCGGCACAGCGCTGTCCCGGCGCCCCAGGCAACCCGTACACCGCAGGAGTGCACCCCATGGCAGAGCGCAAGCCCATCGAATCGTGGCTCACCGACATGGACGGCGTGCTCATCCACGAGGGAGTGCCGATCCCCGGCGCCGACGCCTTCATCAAGAAGCTGCGCGACTCCGGCAAGCCCTTCCTGGTCCTCACGAACAACTCCATCTACACCGCGCGCGACCTCCAGGCCCGGCTCACCCGCATGGGCCTCGAAGTGCCCGTCGAGAACATCTGGACGTCCGCGCTCGCCACGGCGAAGTTCCTCGACGACCAGCGGCCCGGCGGCACGGCGTACGTCATCGGCGAGGCCGGTCTGACCACGGCCCTGCACGACATCGGGTACGTCCTCACCGACCACGACCCCGACTACGTGGTGCTCGGCGAGACCCGGACGTACTCCTTCGAGGCCATGACGAAGGCCGTCCGGCTGATCAACGGCGGGGCGCGGTTCATCTGCACCAACCCCGACGAGACGGGGCCCTCGACGGAGGGGCCGCTGCCCGCCACGGGAGCCGTCGCCGCGCTGATCACCAAGGCGACCGGCAAGAACCCGTACTTCGCGGGGAAGCCGAATCCGCTGATGATGCGGACGGGGCTGAACGCGATCGGGGCGCATTCGGAGACGAGCGCGATGATCGGGGACCGCATGGACACGGATGTCCTCGCCGGACTGGAGGCGGGGATGGAGACGTTCCTCGTGCTCACCGGGCTCACGTCCCGGGGCGACATCGATCAGCACCCCTTCCGGCCCTCCAACGTTGTGGACTCCATCGCTGACCTTGTGGAGCGGGTCTAGCACTCGGTACCTCAAGGAAGCCATACGGACCCCCGCAGGATGCGGGAGATGTCACCGCGCGTGAATCTCGGAAGCAGGAGGTTCACGATGCGTATACGTTCCCTTGCTCTGCGTGGGGGTGTGGTGGCCGTCGCCCTGACGGTCGGCCTGCCCCTCGGTGCCGCCCAGGCCCATGACCACGGCTCCGTACGGGCCACCGTCACCCCGTCGAGCGCCGCGCCCGGCGGCACCGTGGAGGTGAGCGTCTCGGGCTGCGACGGCACGACCGGGTCCGCCGGGTCCGGCGCCTTCGATGGGGACGTCAGCCTCACGGGGCGTGACGGCGGTCAGTACTCGCTGAACGGCAGCGCCCGGATCAAGCACGGTGTCGCCGGTACGTACGACGTCACCGTCACCTGCGACGGCCACCCCCACCAGGGCGCGGGCACCGTCCGGGTCGTCCAGCACAACCCGGCGCCCGTCTCCCCGGTGCGCGCCGGAGGCGGCGGCACCGCCCACCTGGCCTCCGCGGCCCGGGCTGACGGGGCCGAGGAAGCCGGTCCCGGCACCCGGCACGCGGTGATCGGCCTGGTCCTCGCGGGCGTCGCGGCGGTCGCCGTGGCCTTCCGCAGCGTCCGCCGACGCCGCTCCGAGTGACGGGCGGGGCGCACCCGTGTCCGGCGGCGAGCGCTCGTCAGGGACCGGCCGCCTGCTGACCGGCGTCGCCTGGGCGGTCCTCCTGGTCGGCCTGTGGCTGTGGGGCAGCGACATGACGGACCTGCGCGGCGGTCTCTCCGCGCCGGGCACCGGCGACGTCGCCGCGGTCGGCCGCCCGCTCGGCGTCGAACTGCCGCCCGCACACGAGCCGTTGGCCCCCGCGCGGCCGCGGCGCGTCGACGTGCCCTCCCTGGAGGTGCGGGCCCCGGTGGCGGCCCGCGGCCTGGACGCCGACGGCGCGATCGACCCGCCGCCCTTCGAACAGCCGGGCACCGTCGGCTGGTACGGCGGCGGCACCCGCCCCGGCGCCCCCGGCGCCGCCCTCTTCGTCGGCCATGTCGACACGGAGACGAAGCCCGCGGTCTTCTACGACCTGAGCGCGCTGCGCCCCGGCGAGAAGGTGCGGGTGGCCCGCGACGACGGCACGGTCGCGGAGTTCACGGTGGACGACGTGCAGGTGCACACCCGCGACCGGTTCGACGCGAAGAAGGCGTACGGCCCGCACGAGGAGGGCCGGGCCGAGCTGCGCCTGATCACCTGCGGCGGCACGTTCGACAAGGAGACCAGGACGTACACGGCGAACGTGGTCGTGTCCGCGTATCTCACGGGCGTCGGTCCGTAGCCCGCCCCGCAGCCGATCCATGGCCGGTCCGTGCCCCAACGCCCCTGGTTCGAGGGCCACCTGGCCCGATCGGCGGCCCGCTCCCCCCGGAGCCGCCGACCGGGCTGGTCCTCGACCGCGCGCGCACGAGCTGCGGGAGAAACCCGGCGCCGGCGCGGGAGGTACGGGGACCATTCCGGAATTCGGAACGGTCGACAAGGCCGGGGGCTTGGGCCGTGGAACAGACTTTAGAACGAATGGGCGCCCCGGCCTAGAGGTCGAATGACGCCAAGTCGTGAAGCGCTTTCCCTCTGTGATCATCGCAGGTGGGGGGCGATTCTCAGGAAGGTTCGGACCTGTCGCGCCCGAGCGCTTCGCCGTCGATCTCGCCCTTGATCACCTGCGTCGCGACCACGTCCATGACCAGGCGTTCTCTGCGCGCGAAGCGGCGCAGCACCTCAAATGCCTCGTCCGTACCCGTGCTCCAGCGTTCGGCGAGTATGCCTTTGGCCTGTTCGATGCGAATACGGCTGTCCAGCGCGGTCTGCAGGTGCTCGGAGCGAGTTCGGCACTCCGTGTGAGTGCGGTGATTGAGCAGTCCCACCGCGGCCGCCCTGGCGAGTGCCTGGGCGATATGCAACTGGCGTTCGGAATCCGCTACTTGGGGCGCGTGCGGCACAAAGACATTGAGTACGCCCATCGTCTTCGCGCCGCGTCTGCGCAAGGGCACCGCGTACGTGCCCGCGACACCGTGCCGCTCGGCGCGTTCGGAGAACTCGGGCCAGCGTGCCCCCGCCCCCTTCCCGTCGATCGGGACGGGCGGCACGGGCTCACCGGTGCCGAAGCTCTCCAGGCACGGTCCGCCGAGGTGCTGTACGGCCAACAGGTCGCGCACCACGTGCTGTTGGCGGGTGCCGGGGATGAGGTGCACCCCGTCGCCCTGGCCCGTGTACATCACGCCCGCGCCCTGCGCGTCCAGGAGTTCCACGCAACGGTCGGCGAGCCACCGCAGATAGTGCTCGGGGTCGAAGCCTTCGGACAGTGTGTCGGCGGTCTCCACCAACACGTCCGCTAGCCGCAGTTCGCTGTCGCGGTCCCGCATGGCCCTCCTTCCGCCGCTCCCCGCGGACTGCGTCTACCCCTGCGCGGCGTGCTGTAACAGGTCTCCTACAGGTCTTCTCCCAGGACGGGCGGGCCTCGTGGGCAGGGAGTACGTATGTCAGGATTGAGATACGGACAGTGCACCCGAGGGGGAGTGGATGTACCGCAAAGGCACCGGTCGCGGGCACGGTCTCGCGGCCAGGGGGGTGAGGACGGGAGTGGCGCTCACGGGGGCCGCGCTGCTGCTGTCCGGGTGCTTCTCCTCCGGCGACGACGACTCCGAGAAGTCGAGTCCGCCGGTGAAGCAACAGCCCAAGGGCGAGGACCCGTACTGGGTCAATCCCGATGGCAACGCGGCCAAGCAGGTCGCCTCCTACGACAAGGACGGCAAGAAGGACGACGCCGAGCTGATCCGGAAGATCGCCGAGCAGCCGGTCGCCGAGTGGCTCGTCCCGGAGAGCGCGGAGGAGCAGGCCCGCGGGTTCACGGAGGCCGCCGAGAAGGCCGACCGTGACGCCCTCCTCGTCGTCTACAACATCCCGCACCGCGACTGCGGCCAGTACTCGGGCGGCGGCGCGGCCGACGGCAACGCGTACCGCGCGTTCATCGACCAGGTCGCCAAGGGCATCGGCGACCGCCCCGCCACGGTGATCCTGGAGCCGGACGCGGTCCTCCACATGGTCGACAACTGCACGCCCGAGCAGTTCCACGAGGAGCGGTACGACCTCCTCAAGGGCGCCATAGGGAAGCTCAAGTCCCTGAAGAACACCAAGGTGTACCTCGACGCGGGCAACGCGGGCTGGGGCAAGGGTCCCGACTCGGTCTGGGAACCCCTCAAGCGGTCCGGCGTCGAGCAGGCCGACGGCTTCTCGGTCAACGTCTCCAACTTCCAGACCACCGAGGCCAGTACGGAGTACGGCAAGCAGCTCTCGGCGAAGATCGGCAACAAGCCGTTCGTCATCGACACGGGCCGCAACGGCAACGGCCCCTACACCAAGGGCAAGGACCCCTGGTGCAATCCGCCCGGGCGGGCGCTCGGCGAGGCACCGACCACCAAGACGTCCGACCCGCTCGTCGACGCGTACCTCTGGGTCAAGCGGCCCGGCGAGTCCGACGGCACCTGTCGGGGCGGCCCCAAGGCGGGCGAGTGGTGGCCGGAGTACGCGCTCGGCCTCGCGGGCGAGTAGGCCCCGTCAGGGGCGCGGGGAACTGCGCGAGCAACCAAAGAGAAAGCCGCAGTCGCATCTGCCG